>JBBDNU010000104.1:0-23566 GCA_040877365.1 Planctomycetales bacterium | reverse complement strand
CGACCGAAACCGCGCTCTCGACCCAAACGCACTGGCAAGCCAGTGGCACCCGGCGCTTCGCCGTCTTCGGGTCGGTCTTCGTGTAGGTCGGCTTGAAAAGACTCGCCACTTCAGCACTCTCCTTTCACGCCGTTCCACGACCAATCGCTCCGCCGGGGGCAGCCGGCCGCGATCCAGGCGAGCAGTTCGTCGCGCCGCCAGCGCTTCGAGCCGCCGATGCGGAGGCCACGCGGCAGGCGGCCGGCGGAGTCGAGCCGGCGAACGGTGCGATCGGAGAGGCGAAGCAGCTGGGCGACCTCGCGGGCGGTCAGCAGCGGCGAATGCTCCAGCAGGGATTCGGGCAGCGAACCAAGATGAAGTGCGGACATGGCAGGCACCAAACGAAAAGACCACGGATGCTCCAGCGAGAAGCGCCCGTGGTCTGTTGCCTAGCCGTTATTCTACCGTGCCCGCTCCCCTCTTCAAGTCCCGGCCGCGGAAAAAAAATCGCCACCGACGGAGCACGGTTCATCAACGAAAAATGGCCGCGGGCGCGAGCCCGCGACCAAGCTGCACATGACCATCGTCATTACCCTATCGCTTGCTCGAAATGGCAGGACTCGGGCAAAGGCAACGACCACGGACGTCCCGCACGAAAAGGGCGAGCGTCCGCGGCCGAAGAGAACGGCCATGTGCGACTCCTATTCTCCGCCGCCTCCGGGCCAAGTCAAGCGGAATCCGACTCCGATGGCCATTTCGGCGGCGAAAGCCGCCGCTCGAATTCGACAAGCCTCGTACCGAATGCTAGACAGACCGGAGGCGAAGAACCGCAGAAGTGTTCCGCCCACTCGGCCTGAACAGTTACGGCTTTGCGCAATCGCGCTGGATCCGTTGCAACAGGTCCATCAAGACGGCTCGATCGATCTGAATCGCCCTTCCTTCGATTCGCACAGTACCCGCTTGAGTAATCTCCACGCGCTTACGTCCTCCATCAACGTAGACGATCGTAAGTGCCCCCGCACCCTGGTGCTTCATATCGGGTGTCGGCACCCCGGTTGCGATAAGTTCCTCGAATTCACGCGCGAGATCGCTTCCACAAGAAACAGGTGTCCGCACTTCATCGGGACCGTCCAAGAACAACTCACCTTCAAGGCTCGCAGGCGTCATATCGCCCTTCGAACAACCGAGGATTCCTGCGCCGGATACGCAACAAATCGACAGCACCATGAAAGGGACAACCTTGATTCCCACGAAACGATCACTTGCCTCCCATGCCCTTCTTTGGAACTTGGTCCTTCTGCCTTGCCTTGAGCACATCGTCATCCTCCGAATTAGCGGTCAAACATGTCCACGCTCCTTTACACGTGCAACGAACGTTGACAGTGTCGGTGCATGCGCATACTTTGGTCTGGAGCTTGTTGGCCATTCGCTGCAGTTTGGCGGGATCACTCGCCGCACTGCACGAACAGATATTGACGATGGAGTTGATGCACAGCTTCGTTGCCGCGCGCTTGGCGAGGGCCGGATCCATCTCTTGGTTGATGGCGCTCTTATAATCTTGTTCGGTAGAGATGCCCGCCCCATGCCCATGGCCGCTGAGGTTCAATTCGGAAATGCAACTTTTGTATTTCTCGAGGATCTCGGTCATCTTCAGCACCGGGTCAACAGTAATATTGCCAGCGCTATCCCTCTTTGTACCGACCATGTACGTATCACCGCCATACAACAGCCAGCTAATGTAGTCGCCAGCGGCAGTGTGCGCGCCGACGATATTAACGCGAATCTCCCCGGAAGGGTCGACCCACTCAACTGGATTGGAGCCGACGTATTGGTATAAATTCAGAGTCTGATGAAACGCCTCTGCAGAAAAGGAAAAGGGGACGCAGCTCTTTTCCGATGCTGTTTCGAGGCCTTTTTTCGGCTCTTTCAGCCTTCACGGCACGTCCTCCTTCCGCTTCCGCGGGCGGCCGCGGGGGTTGAGGGTCCAGTCGAGGCCGAGCAGTTGGGCCGTGCGGATTTGCCATTGCGTCGCACCGAACGGAGCGCCGCGGCGGATCGCCTGGCGGATCGCCTGCTCCTCGGCGGCCGATTGCGGGCGGTTGACGAGCCGCGCCCAGTCGCGCGGCTGCGGGACCGGCCAACGGTGCAACAGCGCCTGGGCCGCGCGATCGCCGGACATTCTCCGCCACAGGCTCGACCAGCGCCACTCTTCGGCCCGTTCGACGAGGTTCGCCCGGCGGGCGTTCCGCTCGACGTAGCGGAGGAGCGACAGCAGGTAGTGGTCGGTCTCCACCGGGAAGGACTTGAACCGCCCCTGGTAGAGGTGGCCGCTCCCCGACGTGCCGAAGTGCGCGTGCCAGCGCATGACGTGCGTGTGCGTCAGCCAGCGGACGAATTCGGTCAATTCGCCGTCTTCGCGCGGCCAGAGGACGAGGTGCCAGTGGTTGGGCATCAGCGTGTAGGCCAGGAGCCTTGTGGGATGCTTCTCCAAGGCCTCGGCGAGGATCCGCTCGAAGGCGAGATAGTCGGCGTCCTTCTCGAACATCGCCAGCCGGGCCACGGTGCGGTTCAACACGTGGTAGACGTATCCGCCGGGAGCGATCCGCGCGCGTCGAGGCATGGCCGCACCGTAACCGGCGAGCTGTGCGCAAGTCAAGAAGATTCCCGGCGGGCGAGAAACGTAGGCGAGAAAAAAGGTCCATCAAAAGAGCTGCGCCCCCTTTTTCTCCCTCCCCTTTTTCTCCCTGGACGGGGACTTTCGCCTGGAGCTTGCCCTGGCCGAGGCTGGCGAGGATTCGCTTCGCCGAGTCGTGCCGGCCGAGGCGATTGTAGACGCTGCCGAGCGTGAGCAGGACGTTGACCTGCTCGTCGGTTCGAGGGCCGCGGAGGTCGGCGGGGAGGGGGTCTTGGTCGGACTTGAGGGAGGCGATGAGGTCGTCGAGGCGCGAAACCGCAAGCGTGGTGGAGGGCGCGTTGGTGACGGTTTTTGCTTTCTCGAATGACTGCGCGGCGTCGGTGCGACGGTTTTGGGCGAGGGCGATCAGGGCCGATCGCAGGTGAAGTTCGAACGCGGCCGCGTCCCAGGACGACTTCGCGTCGGCGTCGGTGATGTTGGCGAGAGCGCTTTGGGCGATTTCCGATTGCAAAACGGCGGCGGGGAGGTCGATTTCCTGCTCGAGGGCGAGGTCGATCAGCTCGACGTGGGCCTGGCCGCGCCACGGGCCATCGGGCTTCGCCTTCAAAAAGGCCTGCCAGTGGGCCTTGGCCTTGTCGAGGCTGCCGATGCCGGCGAGGCACTGGCCGAGGTGCAACTCGGCGGCCGGGGCTTGCAATCGCGGGGAGGGGAACGTAGATTCGTTGCTTCGTCGCCGGAAGCCACACGGACAATCGTTCGCTGCCGAGGAGAGTCTGCATGGGTCGTTACACGGGTCCGAAGGGTCGGATCAACCGTCGCCTGAATTCGCTGATCTACGAGGACGGCGGCGCCGCCCGCGCGCTGGAGAACCGGCCGGTCCCGCCCGGCATGGCCCAGCGTCGCCGGAAGATCTCCAACTACGGCCTGGCCCTGCAGGAAAAGCAGAAGATCAAGCACTACTACGGCCTGCGGGAGCGGCAGCTTCGCCGCTACTTCGACAAGGCCCGCAAGATCCAGGGCAACACCGGCGAGCAACTGCTGATTCTGTGCGAGCGGCGGCTGGACAACGTGGTCCGCCGCGCGGGCTTCTGCGTCACGCGGAACCAGGCCCGGCAGGGGGTCGTCCACGCGCACTTCCAGGTCAACGGGCGGACGGTGGACCGCCCCTCGATCTGGGTCCGGCCCGGCGACGTGATCACCGTCCGCAACCGGCCGAACCTGAAGACCGTGTATGCGGGCATCGTGGAATCGGCCACGATGCCGCGCTGCGACTGGATCGATTTCGACGCCGGCGAGTTGAAGGCGGTCGTCACGGCGTATCCCACCTCCGAGGACGTGAGCCTGCCCGTGGACGTGGGACAGGTCGTGGCGTTCATGTCCCGCTGAAGGGTCGATGGTCGATGGTCGCAGGCCCTGACCATCAGCCAACAGCCATCAGCCTTCGACCATCAACCTTCGACCATTCCATGCCTGCGGAACGCTATCGATCCGTGCTGCTGTTCGGCGCGCCGGGGGTCGGCAAGGGGACGCAGGGACGCATCCTGGGGACCATTCCCGGTTTCTTCCACCTGTCGAGCGGCGACGTGTTTCGCTCGATCGACGTCCGCTCGCCGGACGGCAAGCAGGTCTCGGCGTCCATGTCCCGCGGCGAGCTGGTTCCCGATCCGCTCACGATCCGCATCTGGAGGCACGGGCTTGAGGCCCGCATCGGCACCACCGACTACAAGCCCGACGAAGACCTGCTGATCCTGGACGGGATCCCCCGCAACGCCAATCAGGCGAAGCTGCTCGAGGAGCACATCGACGTCCGCGGCATCATCTATCTCGTCTCGACGGACGAATCGGCGATGGTCCAGCGGATCCGCCGGCGGGCGATCCGCGAGAACCGGGCCGACGACGCCAACGAGAGCGTGATCCGCCGCCGGTTCGAGGTCTACCGGCACGAATCGGCCAGCGTGCTCGACTGTTACGACCGCAGCCTGATCTCCGAGGTGGACGCGCTCGGCTCGCCCGCGGAGGTGCTGCGCACCGTGCTCGACTGCGTGATCCCGATCCAGAACCGGATCTTCCACGGGAACGGCGGCTGAGTGATCGTGGATCGGCCGTAGCGAAGCTGTCGGGGGAACCCGGCGGGTCTCGGGCGTGAAAACCGGCCACGGCACGAGCCATGCCAGCGCATGTTCTTCTTCATTCCGATCCGGACCGATGCGCCGATCTACCACTGGCCCTTCGCCACCGTGGGGCTCGTCGTCTTGAACATTCTGGCTTTTCTGGCGACCGGCCTGGGGAGCGGCCCGCTGATGGACGACTGGGCCCTCGCGTTCGGCGATGGCCTGCACCCGCTGCAATGGGTGACGGCGAACTTCGTGCATTTCGACCCGTTCCACCTCGTCGGGAACATGCTCTTCCTGTGGACGGCCGGATTGATCGTCGAAGGCAAGCTCGGCTGGCGGCGATTTCTCTCCGTCTACCTGGGCATCGGGATCTGCGGGACGTTTCTCATTCAACTCGCGATGCTCGGCCACGACGGGCCGGTTGCGGGCCTTGGCGGAGCGTCGCTCGTCGTCTATGGCTTGCTGGCGATCGCTCTCGTCTGGGCGCCGCGGAACGAAGTCGATGTGTGGTATTTCGTCTGGCTCCTGTTCTACGCGCGGGTTGGTCTGTGGGAGGTGAGCGTCCTGAGGCTGGGGATGTTGTTCCTCGGAATGCAGATCCTGTTCGCGATCGTCGCCGCGGTCCTCACTGGGTCCGCGATGAGCAGCGAGGCGGCCCACCTGGTCGGCGCGGTCCTCGGGCTGGTGGTCGGAGTCGTCTTTCTGAAGCGCGGCGTGGTCGATTGCGAGAACTGGGACCTGTTCGCGGTGCTGTCGAAGACGCACGGCCGGCGGCCCGAGCCGGAGTACGACAGCCTGGGCCGCCTGATCGAGCCGGTGCGATCCGGGCGCCATTCGAATCGGCGGGCATTCGATTTCGCGGACGCCCCGGCGCCGGCTCGCGATCCGAAACAGGCCCGGCGTCGCTTCCGCGAACTGCTGGCAGCGGGAAAGCCCCGCGCGGCGCTCAACGAGTTCCTCGACGGGCAGCGGACTGCGCCGGATTGGACGCTTTCCGAACTGGAATTGACGGCGTTGATCGACGGGCTGTACGCGAAACGACTCTTCGACGACGCGCTGCCATTGCTCGAAGAATACGTGGCGCGGTTTCCCGACGACTGCCCGGCGATGCGCCTTCGGCTGGCGGCGGTCCTCGTCGAGGTGGAGCGGCGGCCTCAGGCGGCGCTCCGCGTGCTTCGGGGCATCCCGCCGGGCACGCTCCCCGAGAAGGCCGAGGCCCGCCGCCGCCGCATTGAAGAGACCGCCGCGCGATTGGTCGAAGAAGGAGTGATCGAGCTGGCCGACCCGCGCCGGAACGTCTAAGCCGTATTCTTCCTGAAGTTACCCTAGCCCGACGCGCAAGCGAGGGACGGCACGACGGTTACCCTCGCTCGCACTTCGGGCTACCATGCCGTCGTGCGATTCGTTCTTTCTTGACCTCGAATAACCCAGGCTCATGTCGAGCGACGACTCCAAGCCCACAGCAACTCTTCCGTCGGTCGTCGAGGCGATCGGCGAGACGCCGCTCGTCGAGCTGGCCCGGATCACGCGCGGCCTCGACGGCCGCATTCTCGCGAAGCTCGAATATCTCAATCCCGGCTTCTCCAAGAAGGACCGCATCGCCCGGCAGATCATCGAAGACGCCGAGGCGCAGGGGACGCTGCGCCCGGGCCAGACGGTCGTCGAGCTGACGAGCGGCAACACGGGCACGGGCCTGGCGATCGTCTGCGCCGTCCGCGGCTATCCGTTCGTGGCGGTGATGTCGAAGGGGAACTCGGTGGAGCGGGCCCGGATGATGGCCGCACTCGGCGCGGAGGTCGTCCTCGTCGACCAGTTGCCCGGCTCGCGCCGCGGAGAAGTCTCCGGCGGCGACCTCGAGCTCGTCGAGCAGGCGGCGCAGCGGATCGTCGGCGAACGGGGCGCGTTTCGGGCCGACCAGTTCCGGCTGGAAGGGAACTTCCGCGCGCATTACCTGCACACGGGGCCGGAAATCCTCCGGCAATCGGGCGGCCGGTTCGACGCGTTCTGCGACTTCGCGGGGACCGGGGGATCGTTCGCCGGCTGCGCCGCCGCGTTTCACGAGCATGACGCGCGCGTCGCGTGCTTCGTCGTGGAGCCGGCGGGGGCGGCGGCGCTCGCCGGCGAGCCGGTCACCCGCCCGAACCACCGCATCCAGGGGGGCGGGTACTCGATGGCGAAGTTGCCGCTGCTCCGCCGGGAGCACGTCCGCGGATACCTGCAAGTGACGGACGACGAGGCGATCCACACGGCCCGTCGGCTCGCCCGCGAGGAGGGGATGTTCGCCGGCTACTCGTCGGGCGCGAACGTTGCAGCCGCCGTGCGACTTCTGGAGAATGAATTCAGCGGCAAGACGATCGTCGTGCTGCTCAACGATTCCGGCCTGAAGTACCTGAGCACGGACCTGTGGCCGTGAACGAGGCGCTCCCGCATGCCGTCTTCCGAAATCCTGGACGCGGTCGCAACGCTGGCGGCTCGGTTCGTATCGCTCGCAGCTCGGGATGATCAGTTTCGCGCGGACCTGCGGCGACTGGCCGAGGCCGTGCTCGAGGCGACGCAGCCGGCGGAACAGCCGGCGGCGGAAGCCGCGCCGGCCGAGGCCCCGCAGACGATCGAGTCCGCGGCGGAAGCGGTGCTGGCCGGCGCCGCTGCCGACGCGGGGGCAATTGCCCCCGCGGAAAAGGTCGAGTCGGTCGCGGAACTGCTCCCCGCGCTGACCCTCGGGCAGGCGCCGCCGCGGTCCGAGCCTGCGGCCGAAGAGCGCGCTCCCCGCCGGGACTGGTCCACGGCGGAACAGGAGGATCTGGGGCTGATCGTCGACCGCTGCCGACTGAAGGCCGAGGGGGCGCGGTGGGCGGCGACGCGGCAGCGGCTGTTGGCGGGGGGGGCCGACTTCGCGACGGAGATCGAGCCGCGGGACCGGGACATCATCTCCCGCGCCCGGATGCTGCCGGACTGCTACCTGTGGATGAACCATCCCAGCGGGCCGTCGCCGGCGAACCTGAACTTGTACGACGATCTCGCCGGCTGCTTCGACACGGTCGCCGACGCCCTGGCGGTGCTGAAGCAGATCGAGGACGAGCCGGACTCCTCCCAGGGAGAGTTCGAGCGATCGCTCGACCTGCTCGCCGAGGCCCAGTCGGCGCTCCGCGTGGCGCTCGCCGCGATCGACTATCCCAACGACCGCGACCAGCTCCGGGCGTTCAATTGGCTGCGGTCCGCGACCAGCGTGCACCAGGTGTTCGTGCAGCGGCACATGCGGGCCGACGACCCCGCCGATCCCACCGCCTGGGAAGACCTCGCGGCGCGGATCGAGGCGGTCGACGCCAGCCTGCAGGAATCGGTCCGGCGCACGAAGCAGCGCCGCAAGCTGATCGGCAAGGTCCGGCACAAGCTCGCGCTGATCGCCGAGGATCCCGACGACGCCGAGGACCACTGCGAGATCCTCGCCGAGACGATCGACGAACTGGTGGGCGACGGCATGCCCCCCAGCAACCGCGAGCTGCGGGACCTGCTGCTGCCCGCCATCGACGACCTGCCGGAACTCGCATCCGCCCATCCGGGGTTCGACCTCGTGCTGCGGGAAATCGACCGGTTCCTGGCGACGTCGCCGGCGCCGGCCGCCGCGGCGACGGCGTCGGTCACGCCGGAGGTCCGCGAAGCGGCCAAGGCCCTGAAGGGCAAATCGATCGTGCTGATCGGCGGCGATCATCGTCCCGCCGCGGCGCAGGCGCTCCAGGACGCATTCAAATTGAAGGACCTGGTCTGGGTGGCGACCCGCGAGCATCAGTCGATCGACGGGTTCGAGGCCCCGGTCTCCCGGCCGGACGTGGCGGTCGTCCTGCTGGCGATCCGCTGGACGAGCCACGCCTTCGGCGACGTCCGGCAGTTCTGCGAGAAGCACGACAAGCCGCTCGTGCGGCTCCCCGGCGGCTACAACCCGAACCAGGTCGCCGTGCAGATCCTGGCCCAGTGCGGCGCGAGGCTGGGGATGAAGAACGCGGTCAAAGGCGCGTCGAAATGACCTGCGTTCGCTGGTTCGCTCTGAAATGCGATCACGGAAACATGGCTGATGAGACCACCCCGGGTGAAACGAATGTTCGGTTCGATCGCGCTGGGCTGCTGGGCGGCCGTGGCGGTCCTGAGGGGAATGGCCTTCGCTGCCGAAACCTCGGTCGCTCCGGCCGACGGCTCGAATGCCGACCGCCCGAACATCGTGGTCGTGCTGGTGGACGATCTGCGGTGGGACGAACTGGGCTGCACGGGGCACCCGTTCGTGAAGACCCCGCACATCGACCGCGTCGCCCGCGAGGGGGCGCTGTTCCGCAACGCATTCGCCGCCACGCCGCTTTGCTCGCCCAGCCGCGCGAGTTTTCTCACCGGGCTGCATGCCGCGGCGCATGGCATCACGGACAACACGGCCCGCAACGAGCAGAGCCGCCGGCTGGTCACGTTTCCCCGGCTGCTCCACGAGGCGGGCTATCGCACGGCGTTCATCGGGAAATGGCACATGGGGAACGACGCGGACCGCCGCCCCGGCTTCGACGATTGGGTGTGCCTGATCGGGCAGGGATCCGCGATCGATCCGGAACTGAACGTCAACGGAGAGGTGCGGCAGGCCCGTGGTTACGTGACCGACCTCCTCACCGCGCAGTCGCTGGAGTTCCTCGACCGGGGGGACGATCGGCCGTTCTGCCTGTACTTGTCGCACAAGGGGCTGCACCCGGAATCCCGTCAGGCCGACGACGGCTCGGTTTCCAATCCCCTATCGAGTGGGCGGAAATTCATCCCGGCCGAGCGGCACCGCGACCTGTATGCCGACGCGGAGGTTCCCCGGCGGGGCAATTTCGCCCGTCCGCCGCGCGGCAAGCCGGCCCTGGAACGCGCGATCGACGACCTGCCTCCGCTGGGCGCGAAAACCGCGACCGACGACGACACGATCCGCGACCGTTTGCGGATGCTCGCCGCCATCGACGAGGGATTGGGCCGAATTTTCGATCGGCTGGAACGGTCCGGCCGCCTCGATCGGACGCTCGTGGTCGTCGCCAGCGATCACGGTTACTTTTACGGCGAGCACGGGCTGTCCGTCGAGCGCCGCCTGGCCTACGAGGAATCGATCCGCATCCCGCTGTTGATGCGCTATCCCCCGCTGATCAAGGCGGGAAGCCGTTTCGACCAATTCGCCCTGAGCATCGACCTCGCTCCCACTTGTCTGGAGTTGGCCGGCGTCGCGGTCCCCCCGAAGATGCACGGCATCTCCCTTCTGCCGCTGCTGAAAGGGGAAACCGACAAGACCCGTCCGGCGGTGTTCATCGAGTATTTTTCCGATACGGTCTTCGCCCGCGTCCGTTCGATGGGATACCGGGCCGTCCGCACCGGGCGGCACAAGCTGATCCGCTACGCGGAACTGGAAGGCATGGACGAACTGTACGACCTCGAGCGGGACCCGTTCGAGCTGGAGAACCGGATCGACGACCCGGCGCTGCGGCCATTGCTCGGCGAACTCGATCACGAACTCGCGCGGCTGCGCGCCGAGAGCCGTTGAGCAAAAACTCTTTTCGGGAGCAATCTTGATGACTCGTCCCTCGGCTTCGACTTCGTTGGTGTGGATCGTGGTTTCGCTGTTGCTGGGCGAGACGGCGTTGGCCGCCGATCCGCCGGCCCAGGCGGAGGCGTCGGACAAGAAGGCGGCGACGACGCGGGTCGCGGTGTACGGGGACAAAGGGACCGGCAGCTCGGTGCAGGTCCTGCTCGGCGCGCTCCGCAGCTCGCCCGATCTCGACGCCGATCGCATCACGGCGGCCGAGATTCGCGAAGGGAAGCTGAGCGGGTACGACGTGATCCTGCACCCCGGGGGAGGCGCCCGCGTGCAAGGCAACACGCTGGGAGACGAGGGGCGGGAGAAGGTCCGGCAGTTCGTCCGAAACGGCGGCGGATACGTGGGGATTTGCGCCGGCGCATATCTCGCCACCGGCGAGGTCGACGCCTATCTCGGCATCCTCGATGCCGACGTCGTCGACTTCGAGCACTGGGCCCGCGGCAAGGGAGAGGTGGAGATCAGCCTGACTCCGCAGGGGCGCCAGCTCCTCGGCGCCGATGCCGACCGGCTGAAGATCGAATACGCGCAGGGACCGTTGCTCGCCCCGGCCGGCAAGGCCGACCTGCCCGACTACGAGCCGCTCGCGAAGTTCGAGACGGAGATCGCCCTGAAGGGCGCGCCGCGGGGGGTGATGGTCGGCACGTCGGCCATCGTCACCGGTCGGTACGGCGAGGGACGCATCATCTGCTTCAGCCCGCACCCCGAAAAGACGAAGGGACTCAGGGGCTTCGTTCAGCGGGGAGCGCTCTGGGCCGCGGGCAGACAGCCGAAGCCATAGCGGCCCGTCCAGATCGAACTTGTGAGTCGGGCCGTAGCTGAATTCGCAAGAATTCAGCCTGAACCATCGGAATTCTTGCGAATTCCGCTACGGAAAACCCACAATCTCGAATTGGATGTGGGAATCGACCCCAGCCACACCGCTACTCCAGTTCGCGCTGGAGGAACAGCGCCGTCACCGCGTCCAGGTAGTCCTTGTTCGCCTTTTTCGTGAAGACGTGTCCTTCATCGGCGGCGTAGAACGTCCACGGGAGCAGGCCGTTCTGCCGCACCTTCGCCACGATTTCCTCGGCCACCTCGAACGGAACCCGCGGATCGTTCCGGCCATGCGCGACGAGCAGTTTGCCGCGGAGGAGATGGGTGCGGGCGGTCGGATTGATTCGCTCGAAGACGGCCCGCATCTTCGGGTCGCGCTCGTCGCCGTACTCGGCCCGCCGCAGGTCGCGGCGGTATTCGCGGGTGTGCTCGAGGAACGTGGTGAAGCTCGCCAGCCCGACCACGTCGACGCCGGCCTTGATCCGCTCGGGATAGTGCTGCATCGACGCCAGCACCATGTAGCCCCCGTACGATCGACCGTGGACCGCCAGCCGGTCCGAGTCGAGTTCCGGCTGTTGGGCGATCCAGTCGAGTAGCGCGCCGATGTCCTTCACGCTGTCTTCCCGCTTCTCGGCGTTGTCGAGCTTGAGGAACGTCTTGCCGTAACCATTCGATCCGCGGACGTTCGGGCGGACGATCGCGAAGCCGAGCTCCCGAAGATAGAACTGGTCGAGCGCCGAAAAGAACGGCCGGGCCTGCCCCTGCGGTCCGCCGTGAATATCGACCACCACGGGCACGGGCTTGTCGGGGAACGCGCCGCGCGGCTTCCAATACCAGGCGGAGACTTCGAGGCCATCGAAGCTCTTGAACTTGACGAGCGTGGGGGCGATGAACGTCTCGGCGAAGAGGCCGCCGAGTTCGCTGTAGGTCCAGCGGACCGGCTCATGATTCTCGAGTACGTGGAACGGCCCTTTCCCAAGCATTTTCTCCGGGATAGTTTCGTAGTTCTTCCGGAGCTTCGTGAGATCCACCGACCACGCATCCGGCGGGGCGGTTGGGCTGGAGACCGTGAAGCCGAGGTGTTTGCCGTCAGGAGAGAAATCGAGCCGTGAGATGAATTGATCCGAAGCGCTCCGCTCGACGATGGCTGTCGTGATTGCCCCTCCGAATACTACTTCGTGGTGCTCGAACATGCCGACGTCGGTCACGCCGTCGCGGTTGATCGTGAAGAACCCGTGGTCCCATAGGTCTGCGCGCGGCGCCACGACCACCTCCTCCACGTTCCAAGGAATGTCCTTCGTGAGCCATTCGTACTCGAACGTCTCCAGATTCACCCGCGCGAGGCGGTGGAATTCGCTCTCCGCGTCGGTGACGACGAAAGCGAATCGACCATTCCGCGAAAACTTCATCGCCCCGAACGCCGCCGTTCCTCCGCCGGGAACGGGGAGCGGGCGGAACGTCGCCTTGAAGCTGCTGCGGTACTTCGGCCGGTCTTCCGCCGCGGCGCCCTCTCGTCGAACTTCACCGTCGGCGTTCGCCCGTTTCGGCAAAACGACTTCGACATCGCGCAGTTCGCCGCCGCCTTCGCCTTCCCAAGTCAAGATACCCGGATGGCTCTCGTTGACCGAGACGAATCGGGAAATCAGTACGGCGTTCCCCGTCCGCGACCAGTCGGAGGCGGTCCAGTATTCGCCGTCCGCCGCGAACAGCAGCTCGAGCGGCGACTTGTCTTCGGCGACCTTCGCCCGCGGGTCGGCGACGTACAAGTCGGTGTCGCGGCCGTTGCGCGTGTTGCTGGCGACGATCATCCCGCGGCCATCGGGAGCGAATATCTGCAACAGGTTCCGCGATTTGCCGTCGGTCAGCCGAACGGCGTCGGCCTCGCCGTCTCCCTCCCACAGCCGGTAAAGCTGATCGTCCTCGTTGCCGCCGCGGCTCATGGAGACGATCATCAGCCCATCAGTCGCTTTGGGGACGAACGCGCCGGTGGCGGGTTCGTCGAAGAAGGTGATCTGCTCGCGGCGACCGCCCGGTTCATACACGCGATGCAACTGGGCGGTGTTCCCGAACCGCGTCTCGATCAGCATTCCCTTGCCATCCGGCGCCCACCCGCGAAACGCCGCCTCCCGCACGTTCCGATACCGCCGCAACTGCTCCACCAACTTTCCTGGCACGATCGGCACGTCCGCCGTCTCGACCGCCGCCGGCCGGAGCGGATCGTCCTCGGCGGCCGCACTGCGAACGAGCGACAGGAGTGCGATCACGACGACGACGGCAGCCAGATCGATCCTTTGAGGTCGCGGCATTGCGGAAGCCTTCTCAAGCGGTTCGCGAAAAAAAGATCACTGGAGGGCTGTTACGCCCCCCGCTCGCCTGCGGTCGCCACCGTCTCGGCCCGGTCGCCGAGGTAGTGCTCGTCCACCGGGTAGTTGCGGAACTGGATCGTGTAGTATTTCTCGAACCACTCCTGGATGTCCGGCACCGCCCCCTCGTCGTAGCCGGGGGCCACGTGCAGCGTGCGGCCCGGCCGGTCCTGGCGGATCTCGCCGTCCTCGACGACGATCTCGCCTCCCTTGATGACGTACCGCGGCAGTTCGAACATCCGCTGCACGTCGGCGTCCGGGGCGTAGATCGTCACGTCGGCGTCGGCGCCGGGGCCGAGATGCCCCTTGTGCGACAGCCCGAGCATTCTCGCCGGGGCGGCCCGGGTGATGATCGCGATTTCGTTCAAGGTGTATTCGCGGTCGAGATCGCCCAGCGTGCAGCGCTCGCGGACCGCGGCCGGGACCGTAGAGAGGACTTCCTCGCGGCGGGTGCGGTCCATCAACAGGGCGATGATCTGCGGATAGGCGAGGAACGAGCCGCCGTTGGGATGGTCGGTGCTCATCGCCACCCGCCACGGGTCGTCCATCAGCAGGTACCATTCGAGGCCGATCGCCCATTGCAGGGCGTGGATCAGGCTTTTGTTCTTGTAGGTGATCGGGACGATGCCGCAGCCGGCCTCCATCTCGGTGTCGGCGTTGAACCACTTGCGGCCGGTGACCTTGTGCAGGAAATAGCCGAGCGGGCCGTCGCCGGTCATGCTGGTCGTGTCGCCGAACATCACCTGGCCCACGTCGATGGTGAGGTTCGGGTGCGACTGGACGTACTCGACGAGCCGCGGGACTTCGGAGCGGAAGGTGCGCGGGTCGTCCGGGTCGCCGCCGTAGCTGTGGAACTGGATGTGCGTGAGATGCCCGCGATGGCCTTCGAGGGCGTGCATCGTGTCGAGCGTGGCGTTCCAGTTGCCGGGCAGGCCGAGGTTGTTGCAGTGGATGTGGACCGGGTGCGGCAGCCTCAATTCATCGACGGCCTGCGCGACGCCCTTGATGATCTGCCGCGGGGTGACGTCGAAGTGCTCGACGTTCGAGTCGATGCCGCTCGCGTTCCCGCCGCCGGACTTCCAGATTTCGACGCCGCCGGGGTTCACCAGCTTGGCGGCGTATCCCTTGGCGGCGTTCAGCAGCCAGGCGACGTAGTTCCGCAGGCCCTCGGGGTCGCCGGCGTGCAGCTTCTCCATGATGTAATGGTTGTTGCCCATCAGCACGTAGAAGCCGCGGTCGATGATCGGCGTGTCGAGCAGCTCCTCGTGCGCGTGGCGGGCGGCGAGCGGCGGGACGGCGGCGTCGAACGCCGTCGTGTATCCCAGCCCCGCGTACAGGTAGCCCGTGGCGAACGTGCTGGGGACGCTGCCGACGGTTCCCGAGCGGGTGAGCGCGGTGCGGCGGACGACGCGGGCGGTCCGCTTGTCGTCGGGCATCATCTTGCGGGCGGTGTTGACCTTGGGCCCGGCGATGTGGCAGTGCATATCGACGCCGCCGGGCATCACGACCATGCCGGTCGCGTCGATGGAGCGATCGGGGCGATCGTGCGGATCGGCTGGGGACGGGACGATCCGGCCGTCCTCGATCCACAGATCGCGGACCTGGCCATCAATGCCGTTCGCGGGGTCGTAGAGGGCGCCGTTAGCGATGCGGAGGGAGGGCATTACAGAACTTCGGCGTCCTTTTCCACGATGAGGATTTCTTCCTGCCGGAGATCCTCTTTCAAGTCCGCCTTGAGTTGTCGAAAGAAACGCCGCGCCACGCGGGCATTGCTGGTAAGAACGCGGAAAATGACGATCTCGTCGTGGAACGTCACGTGTCCCATCTTCCACGATCCTTCATTGGGTTGCGGGAAAAACGTGACTCCACCGAATTGGTCGAGCAAGCGTTCGCCGATGCGCTCGATCTTGCGGGACTCGACTGTTGAGCCATCGTTGTATCGAAGCGGCACGAACAGTTCATATTCTTTCACCGGCCGGGACTCCCAGACGGCTGGCTTCTCTCGAGAGTTCGTTGAACCGAAGTCCCGCCTCGCGCATCGCTCGGACGGCCTCTTGGGAGACGACGAAAGTCCGGTTCGGGAGCGCCGTCCCCGGAGAGTGCCGCACGAGCAGGGCCCAGGCCTTGGCGCTGTCGCGTGCCGAAACTTGGATCACGATCTTCATGGCGTTCTCTCCGGCAGTCGCTGGATGTGCCCCTCCAATCATAGCGGATGGCGGGACGAAGTGCAGGCGATGCGAGCAAACGCAGAGAAGCGACCGCGATTTGCGGCCCCCGCGCAAGCGACCTGCGTCGAGGGCGCGTAACCGGCGAGCCCTTCCTGTTCACTGCCCGACCCGCAAATCGCCCACGGTGGCGATGCGGAGGAGGGGCATGAAGGGCTATTGGATCTATTTGAGCAGGGCGTTGAAGCCGGCTTGCTCGAAGTGATGGTCGCCGGTGAGCGCGTCGACGAGGCCGTGCTGTTGCATCACCACGAATGAGATGCAATCGGTCAATGACCAGTGCTTGTCTGCCCGGGATTCATAGAGGGAAATTCCGGCGTCGAACAAGGCGGCATCCGGTTCGATGAGCAACGTTTCGGGATCGGATCGGAGATCCTGGAGGAGCCGAGAGAAAACTTGCCGGTTCCGCGCCGCGAGACCATCGGCGAACTCGGTCAGAACCCAGGCGGTCGTCATCGGCGCCAGGGAAGTCCGCTGCGAAAATTCGACCGCATGCCGATGCGCCGCGTCCGTGGGTTGACCAAAACGAGAAAATAGAATCCGTCGGCGAATGCTCGGCTCATCGCTTCGGAGCGCCGTGGATGTAGTGGTCGTGGTTTCGTGCGAACTCCTCAGGCAGCTCCGTCGCGGCCCCGATGACGTCCGCGAATCGCTCCGCCAGGCTCTTGCCCGCAGGAGCGGCGATTGGTTCGACGAGCACCTCGGTCCCTTCCGGTAGCGCGACCGGCTCGTCCAGGACGATGACGCCGTTTTCGACTCGGCCGTGGTAGGTCATGATGGCTTCCTTCGTGGTTCGCGCCGACCGGTTCACTGGAGTTTTCGCGAACCGATGATCGCATTATACGCGCTGGCCTGCCCGTTGCCGCTCCCGAATCCGCGTCTCGATTCCCTTCAGGATCTCATAGTCGCTCCGGTACGGCGACTCGAACGCCGGCCGCAGCGGGATCGGGATGTCGTCCATGCGGTACACCGTCCCCGCCGTGTTGATGCCGTAGGTGGCGGTGGTGAAGGCGACCGCGGCGATCTTGGCCGTCTCGCTGAGCTTGGGGTCGAGCACGATCACCGGGATCTTCGCCAGGTGCTCGCGGGCGGGCTGGCTGAAGTTGGACATCGGGTCGCTGGCGACGATCAGCGCCGCGTCCGCCTCCCCCCGCGCGAGCAGGTCCGACGTGGTGAATTCGCCGGGGTTGAATCGCGGATAGCCCCGCGTCAGGCTCACGCCGAACGGGTAGCCGGTGCTCCAGGTGACGACGTTGTCGGCCCCGGTGACGTTGCCGTGGCCGCGCATCGGCTTGGCGAACCAGCGGGCGTGGCGGTTCATGTCGCGGGCGAGGGCGAGGACCGCTTCGCTGTTGAGGTGCTTGCCGCGGGTCATGGTGAGTCCCATGCCGAACAGGATCACGCCGAACTTGGATCGCTTCATCCGCTCCATCATGTCCTGAAGCGTGGCGAGGGGAACGCCGGTCTTGCGTTCGACGAGTTCCGGATCGAGATCGATCCCCTTGGCGAGCGCGCGGAGCGCCCAGGCGAGCTCGAAGTCCGACCGCGGCTTGATCTGCAAGAACAGGTCGGCCGCCTTGGCGGATTTCGTCTTCCGCACGTCGATCAGCACGGCGTAGCGGTCCTTGCGGCCGTTGGGGAGGAACTCTCCCTTGGGCATCAGGCTGTACTTGGTGAAGTGGCGGGGATGGCTTTCGGCGGGATTGCCGCCCCAGAAGATGACGAAGTCGGCCCGGTTCTTGATTTCGCCCAGCGAGCAGGTGACCTCGCCGATCCCCTGAAACGCCATGCCGGAGGGACCGTGGCAGACGGAGGTGGTCGTATCGACGTTGCCGCCGATCCAGTCGCTGATGGCGACCGCGACGCGCTGGGCTTCGCTCGTCGTGTCCGACAGGCCGTAGGTGACGGGATAGCGCGCGTTGAGGAGAATATCGGCGGCGCGTTCGATCGCCTCTTCGTAGGTGGCGGGCCGGCCTTCGATCGTCGCCTCGGGCCGGTCTTCGACGTGGTGATTGAAGAACCACGCCTTGCCGAGCACGCAGGCGTTCTTGGCCTTCGTGATCCGCGCCTCGCGGCCTTCGCCCTCGACGGTGAGTTCCATGTCGTCGCAGACGCACCCGCAGAAGGTGCAGGTGGCGTCGGAGATGACTTTCGACGACGATTCAGCGTCCTTCGGCTCCGCTTCGACAGCACCCATCCAATAGACCCCTTTCGGATTGCTTCACCGCTCCGTCGGAGCGGGGATACCCAATTGTTTGCAGATCTTGCGACCGAGTCCGAAATCGATCTCGGGATGCCGCGGGACCGTGGTTTGACGCCCGTTGTCGTGATTTCGGACGATCGTGTGTTTGGCGCCTTCCCGCCAGATCCCGCAGCCATGCCGCTGGAGGTGTTGCAGGAGGGCGCGGCGTTTCACGACGCCGCTCCCGCGCGGACGCGAATTCGCAACGGGATTTTCTCCGTGTGGATCGCCTTCCGCCTTCCGGCGCGGGGATTCGGACGTGGCAGCGGCTGTCCCTCCTCGATCATGCATTCCGCCATGAATTGCAGCGCGTCGCGGATCATCCGCTGCGCCGATTTCAGCGTGCGTCCCTGGCTCGCGACGCCCGGGAAGTCCACGATTTCAGCAATGATCCATCCCTCTTCACCTTGATGGTACGCGGCGGTGTATTCCAGCGGATCGGGAGTCGCGCTCTTCGGCATCGTTCACCTCGTGCATATGAAGTCACTCGTCGGTCGATTTCAGCAGCGAAGCGATCCACTCGGCATCGCCCTGCGAGAACGGTGGTTCCTGGGGCACGTCGTAGCTCAGCGAATAGTCATACCCGGAACGGTCGAAGCGCGCGGCGTACAGCCTTTGCAGATCGAGGGGCGCCTCCTCGTCGGCCGTCAAGGGGACCGGCACGCGCGGCAACGGCTGGCGGAGCGTCCAGGCGTAGACCTCCGCCCGCGGACGCCGTTTCGCCCGGCAGACGAAGCCGTAATAGTCGCCGGGCGGCAATGGCTGCACCGTCGGCAGGCGTTGCCCCCCGCGCAACAAGTCGAGTTCCACCAAGCTCGCAGTGCTTTCCAGAACCTGATCCCGCTTGGCCAGATAGATCCGCCGTCCGTCGCTGCCGGGGCGCTTGTTCGCGGGCGAAAGCAGCTCGATGACCGTGACGACCTCGAGCGTTACCCGGTCGCGGATCGTCAGAAACGCTTCCTTCTTCGTCGCGGGCATCGGCAGCGTGACTTCAACCGCCGTCAGAGTGGCCGCCGATGAGTCTTCCAAGGTCGAAACAGACTCCGGCCTCGCGCGGCCGGCGACGGTGACGTCCGGAATGATGAACCGCTCGGGGTCGTCGGGATCGTGCTCGACGTACACGCGCCGTTCGCGGCGAACGACATACTTCGGCTTCACGCGCGGGACAAGCTCATCGGCGATGTCGTGAATGAAAGCGGCGTGAAAGTCGTCCCACGACTGGAACTCGATGAACGGATCCATTCCCGGAAACGGCGAAGGCATTGTCGATCTCCCGTTCGTCGAGTTCCGCTGAAGTTCAGCCTTCAGGCTGCTGGGACACGCTGAAGCGTGCACTCCAACTACGATTCGCTCAGCCGCTCCACCAACACGTCGAGTCCTTTGCTGTCCGGCATCCCGCTGCCGTGCGTTTCGCCTCCCATCAGCTTGCTCGAGTTGTCGCCGTAGCTGATGAAGAGGAGTCCCGGCGGAAGCTCCTCCTTGCCGGACTTGACCGGGACGACGACCTCGCCGACGCGGTTCCACATCCGCACGTGGTCCCCCTCCGCGAGGCCCAGCCGGGCCATATCGTCCGGGTTCATCAGCAAGGTGCTGATCTCCTCGCGGTAGCCGGCGGTGTACTTCCCCTCGTTGAGCGTCGTCCCCTGCTTGCTGGTGCGGCCGGGAATCAGGATGAAGGACTCGGGCATCGGGACGAATCGCGGTGAGGATGGCGGCCGCAGCGCGTGCGGTGCGCGAGACTTGGTGCGAAGGTCGCGGAACCTCGATTCTGGCAGGCGGGCGGCGGCAGGTCAATTCGCTGCGAACCAGCGGCTTGGCAGCGCGGCGGCTCCGCCCGTATCATGGTGGAGAACCGAACTCCTCCGTCTCGCCTGGCGCCGCAGACCGCCCGGGAGCGTGTTTCCAATGGACGGCATCCTCATTCCCTGCCCGAAGTGCGGACAGGAGCTCCGCCTCCGCGACCGCAGCCTGCTGGGCCGCATGGGCCGCTGCCCGCAGTGTAGCCATCGCTTTCCGCTCGAAGAGCCGGAGGAAGTCGAGCTCGAGCTGGCCGACGCGGCGCCGCGCTCCGCATCGGCCGGCGCGCCTCCCGCCGGGACTTCGCCGCGTTTGGTGCCGGATGAATCGCCGCCGTCTTCGCCGACGGCTCGGGCAGGATCGCGCCGTGGGACAGCGGCAAAACCCGCCAACCAGGGAAACGGGGAAGGGATTCTTCCCGCAGCCCCCCCCGGGCCGGCCGGGGAAGCGGAGCGGCTCCGCGCGATCCGCCGCCGCGCCGCCCGGCGGCGCAAGCTGGGGGCGGTCATCGGCGGCGCGACCGCGCTCGTCGTCGGAGGAATCTACTTCGCGATCCAATTCTTCGTCGGCGGCTCGTCCGCGCCGGTTACGGACGCGAAGAAGCCGCCGCAGATCGACGCGGCGTGGCGGCAATCCAAGGACGCGCTCCGCGCGAACGTGGACATCGCCGAGAAGCGCGACCCGACGCGCGGCGATTCGATCCGGCTGCTGTACATCCCCAGCGGCGCGAGCCTGATCTTCAACCTGCACCCGCGCGCGATGTGGACCGAGAGCCAGCCGCGGACCGTCCTGGAGGGATTGGGCACGGAGTTCGACGCCTGGACGAAGCAGGCGATCCGCGACATCTGCCTGTTCGATCGCGAGCAGATCGACGAGGCGCTGATCTGCGTGCACCTGCTGTCGAAGGGGACGCCGCCGTTCTATTCCACCGTCGTGCACTTCGCCGAGCCGCCGAAGCGGTCGGAGCTGGTGCTCAAGTTCCAGGCGGAGCTGACGACACAGTACGGACCGGAGATGTACATCGGACCGGAGCGGGCCTACATGCTTCGGGACGACGATCGGACCGTCTGCATTGCCCCCGCGGACAAGGCCGCCGAGATGGCCGACGCCGTCGCCCGTCCCAACCCCTTGAGCACCAGCCTCGAGGGACTGTTGCCGTTGACCGACCGCAAGCGGCACTTCACCTTCATCTGCCTGCGGCAGGATCTCATCGTCCACCGCGAGCAACTGTTCCCCGAGACGCTGCGGCCGGTCGTCGATCGGTTGCTGCTATGGCTCGGCAACGACGTCGACGCCTTCGCCTGGAGCCTGCACCAGGGGGGCCGCGAGTTTCACAGCGAGCTATTGATCCGCCCGGCGACCGCCTCGTCGCCGGCGCGGTTGCACAACGAGCTCCGCCGCAAGCTCGACCGGTTGCCGCTCGATGTCCTGTGGGCGGTGGAACGGATGGAGCCGGAGAGGATGGGGCCGCGGCAGCTCATCGGCCGCTACCCGGCGATGGTGCAGGCGTTCGCCCTGGAGACGCTGGGGGGCATCGGCGACAAGGGCGAAAACCACGTGCAGTTCACGACGGTCCTGCCGGAGCGGGCCGGGCCGAACCTGAGCGTCGCGACCGCCCTGACCTGGGACCAGTCGCTGCGGACCGACTTCACCCGCGAAGTGGCCTCGGCGCAACCCTCGGGGGCGAAACTCCCCGAGACGATCGCGGGCAGGCTCCAGTTGCCGATCGAGTTGCAGTTCGAGCGGATGCCCCTCCAGCAGGCGTTCGAGTTCATCGGCGGCGAGATCCAGGTCGCGTTCGAGATCGACGGCGACGCGCTGAAGGCGGCGGGCATGACGAAGAACATGGAGCAGAACCAGAGCCTCGGCACGGCCCCCGCAATCCAGGGGATCCAGGCCATCCTCGACCGATACAAGAAGGAGGGGATGTGCGTCGTGATCGACGAGGGGGCCAAGACCGCCACCGTCACGACGACCGCCGCCGCCGAAGCCAAGGGCCAGAAACCGTCGCTGACGGGAAAGTAGGAGCAGGAAGGGGGTCGGGGCTTCAGAATTTCAGTTTTGCGCGGCAAAACTGAAATTCTGAAGCCCCGACCCCGACCCCGGCCCCATTCACCAACCCCACTGGCCACTGACCACGGACCACATGCACTCCTTCCCCTGCCCGCATTGCTCGGCGCCGTTGCGGATCCGCGACCGGTCGCTGTTCGAGCGGCCGCTCGACTGCCCGGACTGCGGGGAGGCGCTGCGGGTCGAGCCGGACGGTCGGCACGGCATCCGCGTGCTGAAGGCCGATCCGCAGCCGGCGGCGACTGGAGAAGCGGGTGATGACGGATCGTTGTCGCCCACGAGACGTCGAATCCTTCGACGCCGCCCGTCGAAGGCCCAACGCGCACGTTCGGCGGGACGGCGGGCATCCGCCGGCGCGCGGGCGCCGTCGAAATTCTCCCTTGCAGCGGCCGGCGTGTTGACGCGGGTCCGGCACGCGGTCCTCAATCCGGTCGGCATCTCGTGGCTGGCGGCGGGGGCCGCCGGGCTGGGCCTGTTGCTCGCGATCCAGCCGTGGCGGAGCGACGCTCCAACGAGCGCGGCAAGCCCTGACGCGAACGCCGTGGCCGTCGCGGCGGAAGGGACACGACCACCGGCGCAAGCCGGCGAACCGGTCCCGTCGCCGCCCGTTGCCGGGAAGCCGGAACCGCCGCAGGCCCGACCCGACGTGCCGCCGGGCGCGGGACCAGCGGACGATCGCCCGGCGGAACAAGCGGTCCTTCCGCCCGCGCCTCCCGCGCTTGCGGAGCGGCCGCCGCCGGCGGAGCCGATCGAACCGGCTCCGAACGTCGGGCCACCGGAGCCTCCGGCCATTGCCGCGGACGATCTGCCGGAGGCGCTCCCCATCCCGAATGAATTGTTGCCGGCGCAGCCTCCCGAGCCGCCGCAGACGATCGACGTGGTCCGCGCGCTGGCGCAGCCGATCGTCAAGTTCGAGCAGTCGCGGGCGGTCGCCGTCGTCGAGGCGCTGGCGCTCGTGGCGGAGATGACGGCGGTGCCGATCCGCGTCGATCGCGCGGCGCTCGGCGCGTCGGCCCCGGCGCTCGACCGGCCGATCACGCTCGCGCTCGAGAACACGACCGCGGGCGCCATCCTCGACGCGATCGTCGAGAAGGCCGGGCTGACGTACGACATTCACGCCGACGGCATCGACGTTCGGCCGCGAGGGGGGAACCCGGGAGACGGGAAGTAGACCCGGGACGGAAACCACCGCACGCCTGTCGCGTCCAACCATCTTAGCCCGCAGCGCAAGCCAGGGAGAATCGCTCACACGCTCGTCGCCGCGATTGGCCGGCCGTGGCGGTCATTCCCCTCGCTGGCGCGTCGGGCTAGTATTCGTTCGCGACCCCCTGGCTCCCAGGACCCCATGCAACCCGACGACGAAATCTGCTACTGCTTCCACGTCTCGAAGCGGAAGATCCTCAACTTCATCCGCATCTACCGACCGCGGCGCGCCAGCCAGCTCAGCGAGTGCGGCGGGGCGGGGACCGGGTGCGGCTGGTGCGTCCCCTTTCTGCGGAAGTACCACGCGCAGATGATGGCCGGCGCCGCGGAAGAGGCCGACGCGCTCACTCCGGAGGAATACGCCCGGCGGCGCGGCGCGTACATCCGCGAGGGCAAAGGCGTCCCGCCCCCCGGCGCCACGCCTCCGCCCGCGGAAGGGGATGGCGAATGAGTCGATGGAATCGGACAGAAACGTTCGCCTCCTCACCAGAATCTGTGGGTAGCTTTTGGAGCCCGATGGGCAATTCAG
>JBBDNU010000103.1:0-23630 GCA_040877365.1 Planctomycetales bacterium | reverse complement strand
ACTGCTAAAATGCCGTGCCGAACGCTATTGCCGCAAAGCCGGGGGAGAGGGGACTTGGGCTCCGCAAATCGCAAATCATGCCCCGCGCGCGCGATTCGCCCGATTGATGTCGCGGGTGACGTCGCGGTATATTCGATTCGTTCTCTCCAGAGATCCTGCCATGCCCCGCCGGCCCCCGCGGTTCTTGATTCTTTCCGGTGCGCTCGGCGCCTGCGTGGCGGGCGCGGCGAGCGATGCGATGCTTCTCGCCGATGGGTCCGCCGTCGCGGAAGAGTCGGCCGTGCGAACTGAAGACGTGCGGGCCGCGGTCGCCAAGGCGCTTCCCGTGATCGAAAAGGGAGCGGCCGGGCATCTCGAGCACCGCGCCTGCTTCGCCTGCCACAGTCAAGCGCTCCCCGTGCTCGCCCTCCGTTCCGTGCGGGACCGCGGGTTCGCCATCGACGCCGCCGGCTTCGACAAGCACCTCGACCGCACCCATGCCGTATTGTCCCAGTGGGCGGAGCGCAATCCCGACCGCAAGAATTTCACCGGCGGCGCGGCCGACACCGCCGGGTACGCCCTGCTGGCTCTCGAGCTCGGCGACCGGAAGCCGGACGACACGACGGCCGCCGTCGTCGAATACCTGCTGCAGCGCGACGAGAGCCGCGGCCATTGGCGGGCTTCGCACGACGACCGCCCGCCGACCGAGGCCAGTTCGTTCACGACCACCGCCTGGGCGGTCCGCGCGATCCGCGCCTTCGGCACGCCCGAGCAGCGGGAGCGCGTCGCGGACCGCACTCGCGCGGCCCGCGAGTGGCTCCTCCGCGCCGGGCCGCGCGACACCGAAGACCGCGTGTTTCGCCTGTGGGGGCTGAAGTATTCCGAAGCCGAGGCGCAGCCGATCGCGGCCGCGGTCAAGGACCTGCTCGACACGCAGCGCGGCGACGGCGGCTGGGCGCAGACCGCCGAGATGGAGAGCGACGCCTACGCGACCGGCTCGGCCCTCGTCGCGCTGCACCAGGCGGGCGGGCTCGCCACGGGCGATCCGGCGTATCAGCGCGGCGTGCGGTTCCTGCTGGCGGACCAGCGGGAGGACGGCACGTGGTTCGTGCAGAGCCGCAGCGCGAACCGCTTCCAGACCTACTTCGAGACCGGTTTTCCGTACAAGCAGGACCAGTGGATCTCGATCGCCGCCAGCGCGTGGGCGACGGCGGCGCTGGCCCTCGAGCTGGCGCCGTAACGGCGGGCGCCGATTGGCGCCGCTGGCGTGGCGGTGCCTCGGAAGATGGATCAACACGGTCAATGGGACGCTCGTCGGGGCACGATGCCGGCAGCCCCCTCACCCTGACCGTCTGCCCCGCAAAGCGGGGGAAGAGGGGACTGCGCGCGGGCCGGAGCATCGTCTCAGTCGCGGAATGCTTCACGCATCCGGCTCGTCATCAACTCGGCTTGGATGCGCTGTCGCCGATCCGCCGCCGCAATTCGCCCAAGACCGCTTGATCCGTTGGATGCTCGCTCTCCGCCAGCTTCCGCAGCGGGAGCGGGATTTCGTCCATGCGGTACGCCGTGCCCGCCGCGTGGACGCCATACACCGCCGTCGTGATCCGCACCGTCGGCGCGAACGGCGGGGAGACGTGGGGATAGTCCAGGGCGATCGTCGGGATGCGGGCGAGCGCGTCCCGCGCGCGGGGCGACAGGTCGGCAGCGCTCTCGCTCCCGACGAACAGGCACGCGTCGACTTCGCCCCGCGCGAGCAATTCGTTCGCCGTGAACTCGCCCGGATTGTACCGCGGATACGGACGTGAAAGATTTACCGCAAAGGGATATCCGGTCTGCCAGCAGAGGACGCTGTCGGCCCCGGTCACGTCGCCGGGGATGCGCAGCCGGCGGGCCGCGAACCGGGTGTGGTCGTTCAATTCCGCGACCAGCCGCAACAACGCATCGACGTTGAGATGTCCGAGGCCCGATTGCGCCAGTCCCAGTCCGAAGAACACCGCGCCGTAGCGGCAGGACTTCATGCGCTCGGCGAGGCGCCGCGAAACCGCAAGCGGGATCGCGGGGCGCGACTCGTCAGCCAAGTGGCCCCCGCGGATGAGCTGCCGAAGCGTCCAGATGAGTTCGAAATCGCGCCCCGGCTCGATACGGATGAATTCGTCGGCGAGACGCGCCGTCGCGGTCTCCTTCACGTCGATCACGACCACCGTGCGGTCGCGGCGGCCGCGCGGCACGTCGCGGCCGGGCGCAGCGACCGAGTAGCGTTCGAAGTGCCGCGGATGGCTCGTCGCCGGGTCCGCCCCCCAGAAGATGACGAGATCGGCCCGATTGCGGACTTCCCCCAGCGACGAAGTGCATTCCCCCACCTGCTGGATCGCCATGATCGACGGCCCGTGGCAGACGGAAGCGGTCGTGTCGACGTTCGCCCCGATCCGCTCGGCGAGCGCCACCGCCGCCCGCTGACCCGCCGTGCTGCTCCGCGAGAGGCCGAAGATCAGCGGGTTGCGGCTGGCGGAGAGGATCGCCGCGGCGCGGTCGAGCGCGGCGTGCAGCGCGACCTCGCGGCCGTCGATCGTCGCGGCCGGCGCGGCTGGGCGGTTCAGCGACTCAAACCACGGATCGGCGAGAGAACAGCGCGGCCCGAGCAGTTCCACGCGCCTCCCCGCGGTCCGCACGCGCAAGTCATCGCACACGCACCCACACACGGTGCAGGCGACGTCCGAATGGTCGTGTTGGTGGTGCGCGCCGTCAGCCACGGATCACCCCGCCCGGCGGAGCTGGAACCAATCCCAATTTCTTTGTCGTTACGGGAGTCAAGGCGCCGCCCTCTGCGCCCTCCGCGCACTCCGTGGTTCTCGGATCCTTCGGGACGATCCTCGTGACGTGTTCGAACCGCAGAGAGCGTCGAGGGCGCGGAGGAGAACGCGACCGGGCGGACGTGGAACCGATCGCAGTCGTTCCACCACGGATGGGCACGGACGAGCACCGATACTCATCCCTCATCAGTGCCCATCACTGAAATCCGTGGTCGAAACTTTTCAAGGATCCGGATCGATGCAGCTGGTATCCCTTTGCGTCTTCGCGCCTTTGCGTCGAAAATCAATGGGCGAACTCACCCCCCGCCGATCGCCGGGAGAAAATGCACCTCGGCGTCGGGAGCGACCGGGGCGCGGAGGCCGAGCGAGGCGATCGAGCCGCCGACGGAGACCGCCAGCCCCGGCTTGAGCTGGTCGCCCGCCGTCAGCCGGTCACGCGCGCCGGGACAGGCCGCATCGAGATTCGCGATCACCTCGCGGACCGTCCGCCCCTCGACTTCGACGGACTCACGGCCGCCGGCGAGCGGCCGGAGGTTCGGTGGCAGAAAGACGCGGGGCATTATGTCACTACCAATCTCCCCGGTTTGTAGTTCGTAGCGGAACTCGCAAGAGTTCCGATGGCCGCGCGACGGGGCCGCCATTCCGCTGGGCGGTTTGGCACGATGTGCCGCGAAACCGCAAGCGGACCGCAGACCGCTAGAACCTCACGAGCCGTTGCAGTCGAGAATCGCTTCGAGCACCCGCGGCGGCGACATCGGCAGCCGCCGCAGTCGCACGCCGACCGCGTGGAAGATCGCGTTGGCGATCGCCGGCGGCGGCGGGCAGATCGGGACTTCCCCCACGCCGCGGACGCCGTAGGGATGCTGCGGGTCCGGGACTTCGACGATGATCGTGTCGATCATCGGGACGTCGTAGCAGGTGGGGATGCGGTAATCGAGGTAGCTCGCATTCCGCATCAGGCCATCGCGGTCGTACCAGTATTCCTCGTTCAGCGCCCAGCCGATCCCCTGCACTGCCCCCCCCTGCATCTGCCCTTCGACGTAGCTGGGGTGGATCGCGGTGCCGGCGTCCTGGGCGACGGTGTAGCGGAGGATCTGCACCTTGCCGGTGTCGGGATCGACCTCGACGTCGACGCAGTGCGTGCCGAACGCGCCCCCCTGATTGGCGGCGCTCGACGTCCCGCGGCCGATGACGGGACCGCCCGTCTCGTTCAACGTCGCGGCAAGTTCCTGGAACGAGAGCCGCTTGCCTCCCGGTCCCGTCGCGCCGCCGTCCTCGTAGTGGACCTGCTCGGGCTGCGTCTCCCACAGGAGCGCGGCCCGCTCGACGAGCTGCCGCTGGATGTCGCGCGCCGCCTCGATCGCCGCGATCCCGGTGGCGAAGGTCACGCGGCTGCCCCCGGTCACGTCGGTGTAGCCGATGCCGTCGGTGTCCCCCACCGTGGGCTTCACCGCTTCCGCGGGGATGCCGAGGGTTTCGGCGAGCTGCATCGCGACGCTGGTGCGGGTGCCGCCGATGTCGGTCGAGCCGGTGACGAGCGAGACGGTGCCGTCCTGATTGACGGTCGCCGTCGCGGAGGACTTCAATCCGCAATTGAACCAGAACCCGGTGGCGATCCCGCGGCCGCGACGCCTGTCCCCCTCCCCCGTCAGGGGGAGGGCCGGGGAGGGGGCGGCGTCGAGAGGCGACCGGTAGTGGTCGCTGTCGCGGATCGCCTCGACCGTCTCGGACATGCCGATCCGGGAAAACACCGGCCCGTCGACGCGGCGGGCCCCTTCCTTCGCGGCGTTCTTCAGGCGGAACTCGGCCGGATCGATGCCCAGCTCCGTGCAGAGCTCATCGACGACGGTCTCGGTCGCGAAGGCGGCGCTCGTCGAGCCGGGAGCGCGGTAGGCGCTTGTTCGCGGCTTGTTGACGCAGACGTCGAACCCTTCGACCCGCGCGTGCGGAATGTCGTAGCAGGCGAAGATGCAACTGCACCCCGGCCCGATCGGCGAGCCGGGATACGCCCCCGCTTCGTAGGCGAGCCAGGCGTCGGCGGCGACGAGCCTGCCGTCCCGCGTCGCGCCGAGCTTCACGCGGATGCAGGAGCCGGGGGTGGGACCGGTCGCCTCGAACACCGCCGCACGGTCCATCACGATCTTCACCGGCCGGCCGGTCTTCCTCGACAGCAGCGCCGCGACCGGCGGGAGATATACGGAGATCTTCCCGCCGAACCCGCCGCCGATCTCCATCGGCACGACCTTCACGTCGGAGACGGGGATCCACAGGATCTCCGCCGTCTGCTGCCGGGCGGTGAAGGCCCCCTGCGTGCTCATCCAGACCGTCACCTTGTCGTCGGAGTTCCAGAGCGCGGTCGCGTTGTGCGGCTCGATGTATCCCTGGTGGACGGTGGCGGTGCGGAACTCGCGCTCGATGACGATGTCCGCCTGAGCGAAGCCCCGTTCGAGATCCCCCTTCTCGAACAGGATGTGCTTGGCGACGTTCGTGGGCCGCGCGTCGGCGTCCTCGGCGGCGCCGACCGCCTCGGTGCGGACGTCGGCGTTGAGCACCGGCGCGTCGCCGCGCATCGCCTCGAGCACGTCGAGCACAGGCGGCAGCAATTTGTATTCGACGCGGATCGTCTTCGCCGCCTCCTGCGCGATATGCATGTTGTCCGCCGCGACCGCGGCGATCGCGTGGCCGCGGTAGAGCACTTTGTGCTGCGCGAGGACGTTGGCGCACAGGTGCCGCATGTTGACCGCCCCTTCTCCCAGATCGACGATGCGATCGCCGTGCTCGGGAAGATCGGCGGCGGTGACGACAGCCCGCACGCCGGGCATCCGCTCCGCCTCACTCGCGTCGATCGAGAGGATCCGCGCGTGCGCGTGCGGGCTGCGAAGCACCGCCCCGTGCAGCATGCCCGCCAGCCTGACGTCGGCCCCGTACTTCGCCCGCCCGGTGACCTTGTCGTGCCCGTCGTGCCGCACGGGACGCGTGCCGATGACTTTGTACCGCGGCTGGTCGGCGATGGCCATGTGCGATTCCTTGTTCGCTGGATTTCACGGATCACGCAACCCGGCCCATTCTGGCCGGATCGCCGGCGCATGTAAATCGACGCCGCGTTCGGTTGGCCGCGACCCGCAGCCGCGAGCGCAGGGGAGCGCGGCGCCGAATGACGAAGTCCGAACGTCGAAAGAAGCCCGAAGTCCGAATGACCAAAATGCGGAGGTTCCTATACGCATGGTGGTACCGCGACGACATCGAACTCAGCCACGCAGGTCGCACGCTGCGAATCGTTCGCGTCCTGTCGATCCTGCGATCGGTTCCCTGACGCGACGGCGGACGGATTGGCAATCCGTCCTACGGTATTCACTTTCTCTCACGTCTCCAGCGCGTCCAGCTCTTGGTTCAACACGCGCAAGAACGGCTCCACGTCGGTGACGAGGCCGACCGTCTGGAACGTGCCGCGGTCGGCGAGTTTCGTCACGGTGGCCGGGTTGATGTCCACGCACACCACCTTGACCCGCGCCGGCAGCAGGTTCCCGACGGCGATCGAGTGCAGCGTGGTGGCGACCATCAGGGCGAAGGTCACGTCCCCGATCAAGGCCCGCATGCGGCGCTGGGCCTCCAGCACGTCGGTGACGACTTCCGGCAGCGGGCCGTCGTCGCGGATGCTGCCGGCGAGCACGAACGGAATCTCGTGCTGCACGCATTCGTACATGATCCCGCTCGCGAGCACTCCCTGCTCGACGGCCGCGCGGATGCTCCCCACGCGGCGGATGCGGTTGATCGAGCGGAGGTGGTGCTCGTGACCCTCCTCGATCGACCCGCCGTGCTGCATCGAGATCCCCAGGCTCGTCTCGAAGAACGACTGCTCGATGTCGTGCGTGGCGAGCGCGTTCCCCGCGAACAGCACGTTCACATAGCCGTCGCGGACCAGGCGGCTGAAGTGCTCGCGGCTGCCGGTGTGGACGATGGCCGGGCCTGCCACGACGAGGATTTTCCCTTCGCCGTCGCGGGCGCGGCGCATCTCGCGGGCGATCTCGCGGACGGTCACTCCCTTGGGCTTCTCGCTGGAGACGGTGCTCTGCATGAAGCTGAACACGTCGCGGCGGCCGGTGTCGCGCTCCTGCGGATGGACGCGGGTCCCCGCGCGACCGACGACGATCAGGTCCCCTTCGCGGACCTCGGTCATCGGCACGCACTCGGCCCGCCGCGCGGCGCGGTCCACGCGGATGCCGCAGTCCATCTCCTGCTTCGCGACCGCGATCCAGTCGCCGTCGAGGCGGACGTCGGTGTCCTGGTTGGTCGTGGCGTAGAACCCCTCGGGGAAGCAGCCGGCGATGTCGGCCGCGACGAGCCGGCAATCCTGCTGATGGACGGGGACGGCCCCGTGCTGGCCGATCGCGCGGAGGATCCGGTCGAGCAGTTCGGGCGTGGGGGCGGTCACGCGGAAGCGGGCGAAGCTCGGGTCGTTGCGGTGATGGCCGATCCGCACCTCGTCGAGTTCGAACTCGCCGCCGAGGGTGGTGATCTGGTCGAGCACCTTGGGGAGGATCAGGCTGTCGATGATGTGGCCGACGAGCTCGACTTCTTCCTCGAAGGCCGCCGCGGCGGCAGGCGGCGGATCGCCGGCTCGTGGAGGCTCGTGACGGTTCATGGCGTCCCTTCCGCAGCGCGGGCATGGCCGATAGGATGACGCGCCCCCGTAGTACGGACTCAAGTCCGTACTACGGGAAGCGATGATACACAGCCCTCATCGGGCGGCGAGGCTTCTTCGGAATTCTACCGGCCGGCGGAATCGAGCGGCAATGCGAGTCGCTGGAGTTCAGGCTTCAGCCTGAAGGCTGAACTCCAGCAAGAGACGGAATCGCGGCATGGAAGAGTTCATCAAGAGCCAACAGTGGCCGGTCCTGCTGCTCATCTTAGTCGGCTCGCTGGCGGTGCTGGGAAAGGCGGCCGACTGGCTGGTGAAGGAAGCAGTCGCGCTCTCCGAGCGGTCCGGGATGCCGAAGTTCATCATCGGGGCGACGATCGTCAGCCTGGGGACGACGACGCCGGAAGTCGCCGTCTCGGTGTTGGCCGCGCTCGGCGGGCACCCCGATCTCGCGCTGGGGAACGCGGTCGGCTCGATCATCTGCGACACCGGGCTGATCCTGGGGGTGGCGTGCCTGATCGCGCCGCTGCAACTGCCGCCGAGCATCGTCAACCGGCAAGGATGGGTCCAGCTCGGGTCCGGGTTCCTGCTGGTCGCGCTGTGCTGGCCGTGGTCCGATCCGCTGTCGGCCTTCACGACCGGGGGCACGCTGGCGCAGTGGCAGGGGTTCGTGCTCGTCGGATTGCTCGGGGTCTACCTGTGGCTGTCGGCCCGCTGGGCCCGCGCGGAGGGGAAGACGAACGCGATGCTGGAAGACCTCGAAGTCGACGTGCGGGCCCCGATCCCGCTGGTCATCGTGAAACTGCTGGCGGCGGTGGCGCTCGTCGTCGGCGCCTCGCACATCCTGATCCCCGCCGCGCACACTCTGGCGGTGCGGGCCTTCGTTCCCGAGGCGGTCATCGCCGCGACCCTCGTCGCCTTCGGCACGTCGCTGCCGGAATTCGTGACGGCGGTGACGGCCGCCCGCCACGGGCACGGGGACCTGGCCGTCGGCAACATCGTGGGGGCGGACATCCTGAACGTGCTGTTCGTCGCGGGACTCTCGGCCGCGGCGACTCCCGCGGGGCTGAAAGCCGACGAGCGGTTCTTCGTGATCCTGTTCCCGACGATGCTGTTCGTGTTGATCGTGTTCCGCGTCGGGATCTTCATGTCGGGCGACCGGCTGAAGCGCCCGTTCGGACTCGTGCTCCTCGCGAGTTACGTCCTCGTCACCGCGATCAGCTTCGCGATTCGATAGCCGGCGGGAAACTTCCCGCCGGCGATGCGCCGTCGCGGCTTCCCGCCCCACCTTGCGCCGACGCGGGAAACTACGGAGCCCGACTGCGGCGGTCGTTGACCGCCGGCTATCACCACCTCTCGACCGGTCCGGCCGGCACGGGCACGTGCATCTCGGGGAGGATGCCGGTCTTCGTGCCGCGGGTCGGGCCTTCCTCGGCGATGCGGACGAGCACGCCGTCGAAGTCGGCGCGGGTGCGGGCCTGCTGGAACTCGTGGCGGAGCCGGGCGCGGGTCCGCATCCCCTTCAAATACCAGTGCCCCATCTTGCGGAAGTGGCGGATCGCCAACTCCGTCCCGTGCCGCGATTCGAGATGGCCGAACTGCTGGCGCAACAAGCCGAGGCGGTCCTGAAACGTCCCTGGCGGGCCGTATTCACCGGTCGCTTCCCACTCGGCGAGCTGGCGGAAGATCCACGGGTTGGCGAGCGCGGCCCGGCCGATCGAGACGCCATCGCAGCCGGTCTCGGCCAACATGCGGGCGGCGTCGGGGACCGTGCGGACGTCGCCGTTGCCGATTACGGGGATCGACTCGACCGCCTCGACCACCTGCCGGATGCCGCGGAGATCGACCGTCCCGGAAAAGCCCTGCGCGCGGGTCCGCCCGTGAATCGCGACGGCGGCGATCCCCGCTTGCTCGAACTCGCGGGCGAACTGCGGCGCGGTGATTCGCGTCTCGTCCCAGCCGAGCCGCATCTTGACCGTGACCGGGACCCGCACGCTCTCGACGACGCGGCGGACGAGTTCGACCGTGTGGTCCGCCCGGCACATCAGGCTCGCGCCGGATCCATGTTGCGTGATCCGCGCGACGGGGCAGCCCATGTTGATGTCGATCGAATGGACGCCCCGGGCCTCGAGCATCCGGGCCGCCGCGCACATCACCTCGGGGTCGCTGCCGAAGATCTGCACGGCGAACGGGCTGTCCTCGGGACAGGTCTCGATGAGTTGGAACGACTTCTCGCCGCCCGCAACGAGCGCCCGCGCGTTGACGAGATCGGTCGTCGCCAGCCCGACGCCCCCCAAACCGCGGACGACGCGACGGAAGTGCAGGTTGGTGTACCCCGCCAGCGGCGACAACAGATACCGCGATGACAACGAGAGCGGGCCGTAACGCAACGGCGACCGCGGCGCGGGGGACGGACAACGAAAGCGGCCGGCGACGGAGTCGAATTCCTCGCGCGGCGGCAACGCAACGGAGTGCGGCATCGTGGATGACGGTTCGACGAACGAAAGCAAGCGCAGCAGATCGTTTTTACCCGATTCGCCGCGTTTCAACCATGTTCGCGACGCGAACCGATTACGGGTTCGCCCGCCGGTTCCGCTCGAGCGTCAGCAGGACGCGCGGCGAGCCCTCCTCGTCGAACGCCTCGAATTCGAGCGGCCGCTCCTTGCCGCCGAGGCACAGCCGCAACCTGTCGCCGCGGATGTCGAGGATGCCCCGCGCCAGGCGCAGTTCGCCGTCCGGTCCCACTTCGAGCGTGTCGATGCTTATCGGCGTCGTCTCGGCGTCCACGCGGTAGCGCTGCCGGCGGCCGCGGCCGGTGGGAGGTTGCCGCGTGATCGATTCGAGATCGAACACGAACCGCAGATCCTCGACCGGCCCACGCTCCGCGCGATTTCCGGCGGCGTCGCCGCGCGCTCCTCCCGCCTCATGCGAAATGAGCTTCCACGCGCCGATCAGTCCGGGGACCTGCGGCGCGGCGGGCCTCCGCGGCTCGTCGAACGCCCTGCGGGAGACGGGCTGCGCAGGGAACAGGTTCCCCATGAGCAGCGCGGGCGTCGGCGGCGGGGCATTGCGAGCCGCGATGGTGCCGGGCGGAAAGTCCACCTGCCTCTCGCGGGCGGCGCGCTCTTCGATGCGCGCGAGGACGGTACGGTGGATCTCGGCGAACGCCTCGTCCGCCGACGCGGACTCGATCTGCGGCGGCCACCCCGGCAGCGGACCGGCCGCGACGAGGCCCTCCGCGATCACCTCGGTTTCGGGAAGCGCCTTCCGCAGCGCGGCGACCGCCGACCGGCCGACTGCCGTGCCGCAGATCGAGAGCTTCCGCAATTGCTGCGCGTCGGCCAGCGCCGCGACGGCCGCATCGGTGACGAACGTGCGGTCGAGCTTCAATTCGGCGAGCGCGGGGAGGGCGGCGACCCGCTTGGCGCCCGCGTCGTCGAAGTTCGAGTCTTCCACATGGAGAGTCGTCAGCCCCGCGAGCGACGCAAACGCGTCGCTGCTCCGCCCGGTGACCGCGGTGCGCCGCAGCGACAGATTCTTGAGCGAGCGCTTGTGCCGAAGACTGTCGAGTCCGTGATCGGCGACTCCCGGATTGCCGGAGAGATCGAGCCGCTCCAGATCCTGCATCTCGGCGATGAACGAGAGTTGCGAGCTCGCGATGCCGGTCTCCGCGAGATCGAGCGTCTTGAGCTTCTTCAGCGCCTGCAGTTTGCCGAAGCCGTTGGCGGGGAGCTTCGCGCCGCGCAATTCGAGCGACTCGAGATCGACGAGCCGCACCAGATGATCGAGCAGTTCCGGCGCGAACTGCTCCGGCGAAATGGCGACGCCGACAAGGCGGTCCTCGCCGTCCTTCTCGAGCCGGGCGCCCGCGGCCTGGAGCGCCGCGACGGCGGCCCTCTGCGCCTGGGAGGCGTCGGGGCGGGCGGCGGCGGCCATTTTCGGGACGGGGCCGGCCTCGACCGGCTTCGCCCGAATCGCAATGGGCGGCGGCGCCGGCCGGGCCGGCGGACCGGCCGCCGGTTGCTCCGTCGCGCTCCCTCCGCAACCGGCGAACGAGACCGCGACGATGCACCCGAGCGCGACCGGGCCGGTGAAGAACTCGCGGCTGCGAAACATGGCATGGGCTCCGTGATCGAACGGTTCGCGGACGCGGGAGGTCCTCGCGCGGCGCCTGCCCGGCGCGGCTGCGTCGCGCGAACATCATACGGAGCGCGCCGCGCGCCTCTCAATGCGCCGCGGCGAGGCACACGCGATTCCCACCCGATCTTCACGATTCCTTCGCGCGACCGTCCGCCGAGAGCGGAACTTCCCGCCCCTCCCGCAGGCATTCTTCCACCGCGCAGGCGATTTCGACGGCGCGGCACACGTCTTCGACGTCGGGAATCGGGACCAGCCCACCGACGACCCGGCGGCAGAAGTGGTCCAGCATCACCTCGACTTCCGAGCGTTCGGCGGCCAGCGACTCGTGCCGTTCCGATTCGTCTCCGCGCCACACGATCTCGTCGCTCCCGAGCAGCCGGGCTTCGCCCCGTTCGCAGAGGACGTGCTGGACGAGCGCGGACTCGGGCGCCTCGCCGCGGGGGGCGCCGCGGAGGCGCAGTTCCACCAGACAGCCTTCGCCACCCGCGCGGGGCCGCGCGAACTCCAGCCGCAACGAATGGTTCTCCGCGCCGCCCGCGCCTTCCGCCGGAAGCCCCGGCAACAGACGCAGGGGGCGCGTGCGGACGACGTAGCGGCACCAGTCGAACAAACCGGTGAGGAAGTCGATGCCCGGTCCCTGGCCGGGGACGAGACAGGGGTCGTCCGCGCGGGGCGCGACCGCGTCGACGACGATCCGCCGCGGCCGGCCGAGCTTCGTCGCCATCAATTCGTGCAGGCGGCTGGTGGCGGGAGTGTAGCGGCGACTGAATTCGGGCATCAGCGTGAGGCCCTCGCTCCGCACCTGCGCGTGCAGCGCGCGGATCCGCGCGGGGTTGCTGCCGAGACTCCCCGAGAGATAGATCGGCTTGCGACAGCGGGCCACGAGGCGCAGCGTTTCGATGCCGGCCCAGCCGGTGTCGAGCAGCAGGAATGCGTCGCACGCGGCCCGCTCCCCGAGGGCCACGACGCCGGCGAAGGCCGGGACTCGCAGATCGGCGGCGGCCTGGGCAGCCCGCTCGGCGACCGGATCGTACACGGCGCGGACGGAAATCCGGCCTCGCAACCGGCCCAAGGCCGGGCGATAACGCGATTCCCAAACAGGTCCGAGTCCGATGATGCCGACGTTGACCATGCCCGGTCTGCGGAAGACGCCGCGAGGGCGGCCGGAGGGTGTGCGGCCCGTATCATACGGTGAGGCGGGCGGTTTTCCAACGGGGGGATCGGCAGTCGTCCGCTGTCCGCTGTCACTTGTCAGTCGGCAGTTGTCGGTCGGCAGTCCTTCGTGATTCGGACATTCCGATTTCGAGCTCTCTTTCGTCGTCCGGATTCGTCATTCGGCCTTCTCCCAGTTGGTCATTGGGATTTGGTCATTGGGCCTTCATCCCCCCTCCGGGGGCGTCGCCGCCAGCGTCTCGTCCCGCTCGATCCGCACGCGGTCCACCTTGCGCTTGTCCGCTTCCAGCACGGTGAAGCGGAGCTGCTTCCAATGGAACGTCTCCCCCGGCTCCGGCACGCGCCCCAGCTCGGTGCAGACGAACCCGCCGATCGTGTCGAAGTCGGCGTCCTCCGGCAGGTCGAGCTCCAGCTGCTCGTTGAGGTCGTCGATGTGCACGCGGGCATCCACTTCGGCGACGCCCGGAGCGATCGACAGCACGCCCGCCTCCTCCGCCTCGTCGTATTCGTCGACGATCTCGCCGACGATCTCTTCGAGGATGTCCTCGAGCGTGACCAGCCCGGCGACGCCGCCGTACTCGTCGAGCACGATCGCCAGGTGCACCCGTTCGCGCTTGAAGGTCTCCAGCAGCGTGTCGATCCCGGTCGTCTCGGGGACGTAGAACGGCTCGCGAGCGATGTCGGCGATCGAGGCGTCGGTGCGGCCTTCGTGCAGGCAGCGGAGCAGGTCTTTCGCGTAGAGGACGCCCATGATGTCGTCGGTCGACTCGCCGATGACCGGGATGCGGGAATGCCCCGCCTCGAGCATCCGCTCGCGGGCCTCTTCCAGCGAAGCGGTCGCGGGGATGCAGACCATGTCGGTGCGGGGGGTCATCACGGCGGCCGTGTCTTCATCCTGCAATTCCATCACGCGGTGGATCATCGTCCCCGCTTCGGATTCGAGCAGCCCCTCGCGCTGGCCTTCGTCGACCACGCTGCGGATCTCCTCGGTGAGCGTGGCGGCGTGGCCGTTCTCCGGCTCCTGCACCCCGGTCAGCCGGTGCATCACCCGGTCGAGCCACTCCGCCGCCGCGAGGAACGGCGTGCCGAACCACAACAGCACTTCGAGCGCCGGCCAGGCGCGATACAGGAACCGCTCCCCCACCACGCGGGCGACCGTCCACGGCAGAACGACCAACAGCGCGAGATACGCGGACACGAGCAGCACGAACTCGGCGACGTAGGCGGTCCAATCCCAGCCGCCTCCCTCGGGAGGCCGTCCCCAGTCGAGCGTCACGAACAGGATCGCCGCCAGACCGACCGTCGCCAGCACGAACAGCGCTTCGGACAGCAGCCGCGCCGGCTCGTGCCGCTTGAGGATTCGCCCGAAGCGATCCTCGCGGCCGTGGGCGCGGCACACCTCTTCGAGCTGGCTGAACGAGAACTCCCGCAGGCTCCCGGCGGCGACCGCGGCCAGAAAGTCCACGACCAGCAGCGCGCCGATCGCGGCGGATAACGGAATGTCCGTCAAGAATCGCCTCCCGTGCTGCCTTCATCGTCCCGCGGCGGCGGCCCCCGTTCCCCCTCGTCGTACCGGGGAGAGAGCCCCCACGTCTGCAGGATCTCCCGCTCGCGGGAGCGCATCCGCGCCCGCTCCGCCTCCGTTCCGTCGTCGTGGCCGGTCAGGTGGAGCAGGCCGTGCACCACATAGAGTACCAATTCATCGTCGGGACTCCAACCGAACTCCGCCGCCCGCCGCGCCGCCATTTCCGCGCTGACGACGATTTCGCCTTCGAGATAGTCGATGGTCGATGGTTGAAGGTCGATGGTCGATAGTTGGGGGTCGATCGTTCGACCTTCGACCATCGACCTTCGACCATCAACTCTTTCCAGCAGAAAGCTCAGCACGTCGGTGGGATAGTCGTGCCCGAGATGGCGGCGGTTCAGTTCGTGAATCGCCGCATCGTCGAGGACGGCCACGCCGATCTCCGCCGCCGCGACGTTCTCCAATTCAAGCGTCCGCTCGACGACCTCGCGCAGCCTGTCCTGATCGACCGGCAGCCGGTCCTGTTCGTTGGCGATGTCGATGGAGAAGCGGGACATGAAGCAGGGCAGGCTGTGCCCACCGGAGGATCAGCACGACCCATCTGGCGGCGGTGAGCGCCTTCTCGAATCGTTGTTTGACGGGATTGTGGAACTCACTGAACCAGCCCGGTTGACGAAATCGAGCGACAAATCATCGAGGTGCCGCTCCGGCACACCAGCATCATAGGATAGGACGCGACCATCGCTAAGTTCGATCGACAACCGGAACCGCTGCTTCCGCCCCTCATGACTCGGATAGAACAGCTCGGCCACTGCGGAATGGGCGACGAAATTGCGGATCAAATCCGGGTCATCCACACGAATGTCTTGTCCCGTTTCGAGTTGCAGAAGGATCTCGGAGATGTCGGACACGGAAAGGCCCCGCATCCGTGCGAGTTCCGCTTCCTGGCCCCGCAGATCAGGCACCAACTCGAAGAGTGCTATCCCGGCGACGAGGAGCGAGACGGCGAAGAAGGACACTCTCTGGGACATGGAGTAGGGTAGCTGACGCTCCTTCGCGCGGGTCTGCCAATAATGGCCCGCGATCATTCCCACCGGTGTTCCCAACACGACTGCGCACCACAGCTTGAGGAACCAGAAGGTGTGTTGATACGCCAAGTGCAATATCATACCCGAAATTGCGACCGCAACGGGAATCGGCAGCATGAGCCGCCAATGCAGCCGCCATGTCAGACGTGGCTTGCCATTCATGTCCATGACACATTTCTCGGATTCCCCATCGCCCCGGCTATTTCCTCCGCTCGCCGTCACGCTTCTTCTTGCGCAACCCCCGCTCGCGCAGCAGTCGATCGAGCCACGCGGCGTCGGACTTGCGGAGCCGCGGGGGGGGCGGGGCGGCGGCGTAGTTCACTTCGTCGTCCGCCGCGATGCGATCGTACGCGACGGAAAAACAAACCGCGAGGTCAAGCGCCGCCCGGTCGTCGCCGAGCAGCGGGACCGGCAGGATCGGCAGCGGATCGCGCAGCCCCCACGCGTACACCAGATGGTTCCAGCCCGTCTCCGTGGCCTGCGCGACGTAGCCCAGATAATCCGCGGACGCGGGCATTTCGACCGGAACCGGCGGCCGGACTCCGCCCCGCAGCAGGTCGATCTCGATCCAGTGCAGTCCGCCGTGCAGCGCCGAGGCTCGCTTTTCCAAATAGCGTTCCCGTGCGACCGCGCCCGATTGCTTGTTGCCGGGGCTCAGCAACTCGATCCCCGCGACGGCCAGCCGCGGTCGACCCCGCACGTAAATCACGATCCGCCGCTGCTTGCGCAGCTCCAACGAGTCCGGATCCAGCTCTTCCATGGCGCTGCCGGACGGCGCCGCGAGCACGGCGGTCGAGGCGACATGTTTTCGCGAGAGGGATCCGGTCGCGACCGTGACATCCGGCTCCTTCCGCTCCAACGAGACAGCGGCCTGCGGCGCCTCCCACACGCTCCCCTCGGAAAGATGCCGCTCCAATCGCGCGACGTACTTCGGCCGCAATTGCGGCTGAAGCATCGCCTGCACCTCCGCGAGCATCTGCGTGTGCAGCTCCTGAAAGAGCGGGTTCTGCTCCACGAAAGGATCCATACCTGGGAATGGCGACGGCATGCGGGGGCTGCTTTCGGGATGATCGATCGAAGGCCAGCATATGGGGCCCGCTCGGGTCCCGCCAGTGCTTTCGTGATGAACGACGGAGCGTCCGCTGAGACGCCGCCGGCAGCGGCTTCCCATTGACACGCGACCGGTTCGCGCTTATGACACCGCGCCGCGCCGGGCCCGGTTCCCGTCCCATCTCCCGTTTTCGCCAGTTTCAGCTGGTCTCGCAATGCATGCCGATGCAATCAGCCCGGCCCTCGCGGACGACGACGGCCCCGGCGGCGCGCCGGCGGGCGGCATGTCGCGGCTGAGGCTGTTGTGCATCGCCTCGCACGAGCCCGCCTGGACGAACCTCGCACTGCAGCTCGACGCGGCCGGCTGCCATGAGCCGCGGTTCCGCTGGGTCGCGACATCCAGCGCAGCGCTCACCGCGCTGCGGAACGAGAGCTTCGATTGCATCCTGATCGGCGCCGCGAGCGGCGGCGGGACGGCGGGCGCGGGCGATTTCGAGCCGCTGATCGACGCGATCCGCGCGAGCGGCCAATCGGAGCCGATTCTCCTACTCGTGTCCCGCGCCGACGACCGGCTGCTTGCCGCGGCCTGCCGCACCGACTGCGACGTGCTGCCGGCGCCCGATCCCTGGGAATCTCAGGCGCTGGTGCCGATGATCCGGCGGGCCTTGGCGCGGGCGGAATTGTCGCGCGAGAACCACCGCCTGTCGGTGGCGCATCGCCGGCGGCTGGTCCACGAGCGGGACGAGGCCGAGCACCTCCTCCGCCAGCAGCGCGAGATCATTCAGGAGCTCAGCGGCCTGATGGATTCGCACGAGGAGCATGGGGAACCGCACCGCGACCCCTCGCCGCTTGCGACGCGAGTTCCTGGGACCACTCGAATCGCCGCGGCGGCGGACCGCCGCCTCCCCGCGGAGTTCGACGGCTACTACCACGAGCTGCTGCGGACCTATGTCATCATGGGCTCGGGGAACCTGGGCCCCGAGATCGGGCGGGTGGCGGAGCTGCTCGCGCTGGCCGGTCTGTCGCCGACCGAGGCCCTGGAGCTGCACCTCGCCGCGCTCGAGACGCTCGTCAACGGGCTGGGGAACCGCAGCACCCGGCACGTGATGGCCCGGGCCGACCTGCTCGCGCTCGAGCTGATGATCCACCTCGGCGAGTGCTACCAGAAACAGGCCGGCGCTCCGCGGCCGCCGATGCACGAATCGTTCGGCGGCCTCGCCGAGACCGCCCGCCGCCTGCGGAACACCGCGCGGAACCAGTCGAACGATTGAGCCCCGGCGGCTCGCTTCATGGCCGGGGTGGCACGCCCTGAGTCCTCGAAGGGCGTGGGAGGTGTCGATCCGGCGTCGCGAATGAAGGCGGACGTTGATGCCCGGATCCGCATCCACATGCCCTTCCCAAAGCGTCAGGGCGTGCCACCCGACCCAGAGTCTAGCGGCGATCGACATCGTCCGCCGGCGCGTGGTCCGCCTGCCGCAGGTGCTGCACCCAGGCCGGCGGGAAGTTCGCGAACACCCAGCTTCGGCGGAAGCGGTGCCGGGCGAGGTAGTCCCCCAGCAGGCTGTCCAACTCGGCGATCCGCGAGCGTTCCGTGCCGTTCGAGATGCGGCGGCGGATCGGCCGCACGCACATGTACTCGAAATACGACAGCGTCCCGTCCGGCGCGAGCAGCCGGAAGAACGAATCGAAGATCGTCCGCACCAGCTCCGGCTCGAAGTTGTTCAACGGCAGCCCGGAAACGATGAAGTCGTAGGGGGCCTCCGCCTGGAACTCTTCGAGCGGGCAGCAGTGAATGCGGACGCGGTCGGCCTTGTCGCGAAAGCTCGGCTCGGTGCGGAAGCGGTGCCGGAGCATCGCGGCGAACCGGCGGTTGATCTCGACCAGGTCGAGCCGGTCCTCGGGGCCGAGGGCGCGGACGATCCGCCGCGTGACCGCCCCGGTCCCCGGGCCGACTTCGAGAATCCGCGCCGGGCGGTCCCGCTTCCGGAGCGGGCCCGTCAGCGCCCCGGCGAGAAACCGGCTGCTCGGCGTCACGGCCCCGGTTGTCTGGAACCGCTCGCGGAACTGGCGAAAGAACTCGACGTAATCGCGCATCCGCGCCGCTCGATTGGTGGTTCGAAGAGAAGAGTTCGACGCAAAGGCGCGAAGGGACGCAAAGAAAACGAAGGACTGCGGATCCTTCGATCAGTAGCAATCAGTGCTCATCAGTGAAATCCGTGGTCGAGATTCTCTGCGCTCCTGTGCGGCTTGGCGTCGAAATGGGACGACCGTGGAACGTCTCACTTCCCGGCGGTGGCAGCGATCCGGTCCGCGGCCCCTTGGCGAAGCTGCTCGATGATATCGAGGCCGGCCAGCTCGTTCCATGCCGCCATCATCCGGGCGAAGATCGGTCCGGGGCGGCCGCCGCCGATCTCGCGGCCGTCGAGCCGCGTCACGGGCAGCAGGCAGTACGGCGTCGAGGAAGTGAACGCCTCGTCGGCGGCGAACGCATCGTCCGGATGGAGCGTCGCCGGGCGGAAGGGGACTCCGTCCCGCACGGCCAGTTCGCAGACCACGCATTGGCTCACTCCGCCCAGCGCCACGTCGCCGCCGGGGGTGCGGATCTCGCCGTTCGTCACGATGAAGAAGTTGGCCGTGCTCGTCTCGGTGATCGCCCCGGCGTGATCGAGCAGCAGCGCCTGCGCCTGCGGATCGACGCCGCGGGCCTCGCGGTCGGCGAGGTACCAGTGCATCCGGCTCCGCATCTTGATCCGCGGGTCGATGCACTCGGCGGGCACGTGCCGGATCGACGGAATCACCAGCCGCTGCCCCGCGTCGATCTTCCCGGCCCACAGCTCGAACGGCAGCGGGAACGTGTGAATGCAGACGGTCGGCGGCGACTCGGCCGGCATCCCCGCCGCGCCGACATAGGTGCGATTCAACCCCGGCGTGACGAACAGGACGATGCCCAGGTCGTGCGTCGCGGGAACCAATCGGAAGTTGTGTGCCACGATCTTGTGGACGAGGGCCGCCAGTTCGTCGCGCGCTTGGGGAATGCGGAATCCGACCGCGTGCATCGAGCGGAACAGCCGGTCGAGGTGCTCGTCGAGGCGAAAGGGGATCCCGGCGAAGGTGCGGACCATCTCGGTGACGCCGGCCCCCTGCACCAGGCCCAGGTCGAAGATCGAGACTTTCGCTTGCGACAGGTGCAGGAATACGCCGTCGAGATAGGCGATCGGTTCGGGCGGGGGGGAAAGGGTCACGATTGCATCGGGCAGCATGAGCTTGTGGGTCCACGAAGCGTTCCCCGCATCGTCCGTATCAGCCGAAGTGCAATACATGGACGACCGAGCATCGGCGCGAAAGCGCCGCCGGCTTCCCTGCCTCCTCGGCGTGCTCCGCGTCCTCCGCGGTGAATCCTTTCCACACGGCGTTTCACCGCAGAGAGCGCGGAGGACGCGGAGATCGATCGTCGTCGCGCCCCGGTTCGCCCCAGCGACATCGCGGTGCGGTTCATCATATTTCATACCGTCGCCGGATCGACCACCACGATTCCCGGTCCGAATCCCGCCAGGCGGGCGAACTGGACGGTGTTGAACGTCAGCAGGTGCGTCACCGTGTGGACGTGGCAGACCGCCACCAGCCCCTGCTGGCGGGCCTATTCGGTCAGGGCGGCTTCGAGATCGGGGTCGAGAGTGATGACCATCGCGTGTTTCCGGCGGGGATGGATCCCGGCAATCGCTCGGACGAATTGGCAATCCCTCCTTCGCGGGATTCATGATACGCTATCGGGACGGGGCGTTCCAAGGCGGCGAATGCGTATGGCCCGTCGGTTCTTCCCGCGGCAAGCGCGGCGGGAGAACCGCCACGTCGCGAATGCCGCGAACGCGAAGAGGGCGGCGTCCGGGACGGCGGGCGCAGCGACGTAGAGGACGATCGGCGGACGATGAATGGGCTTCTCGTCGGCGGAGCGGGCGAAGGTGACGTCCGCGGGCGCCGGCTCGTAGGCCCAGTCGTCCTCGAATTCGGTCAGCCGCCACTCGGCCGGGCCGGTCGTCTCCGGCAGCTTCAGCAGTTCCAGCACCCGGCTGCGGTCCGCGGCGCCGATCCAGTCGCTCCAGGCCACGCGCCCCGACCAGCTCGCGTCCTCGCCGAGATGGCCGTGATAGGGGCCGTCCGAGATGAAGAAGATCCGCAACAGGCGCTGCTTCGCGTTCAACGCCGCGGCGTGCTGCGTGGGATCCGGCTCGCGGTAGGGGAACAGTGGCCGGTCGGTCTGGAAGGAGATCCGCAGCGCCGATGCGGCGACGCTTTGATCCGCCTCGCCTTCCTCCTTGGCGACTTTGAGGGCGGTGATCTTCCAGCCGGCTTCCACGTAAGGCTTCGCCCACGCCTCGATCTCCGGCGAGTAGGCGTAGCCGTGCTCCTTCAGCCAGCCGACCAGCGCATCCGCGGAGTCGGCCTCGAGAACGACGGTCTGGAGACCGGCAACGAGCTTCTCCGCCAGCACCCGCACGGGCGGGGCCGACTTCACGTCGCCGGAGACGCCGCAACCGATGCTGCAACCGCCGCGCGGCCGCGCTTGCCGGATGTACTCGGGCTCAGTCAGCTTGAGCAGATAGGGAAACGCCTCGTCGCCAGCTTCCGCGAGTTCCGGCTGGCTCGGGGTGGGGACCAGGAAACCGAAGTCGTCCGCCGCGCTCCGAAAGGACGCCTGGCGGATGAAGTGCTGCGTCTTCGTCGCGGCGTCCCAGATGATGATCACCGTCTGATCGGCGTTGACGACCGGCTTGCCGGACGGGGAAGCCGGACAGCACGCCGATCCGGGGACCTGCGTGACGAAGAACAGCCCGGCCGCCGCCAACGACGCGATGCGGATGCGTGTGCTCATCATGCGGCTCCCGAGAAAGTTGCGGTGGACTGCTCTGCTCCTTGGCGACTCGTTCATCATTTCGCATGCCGCGCCCCGCTCCAGAGGCCGGCCGTCAATTCTCGATGTCCCCCTGCAACGTGACGACCAGCTTGCGCCCGCTTGCCCGGTTGCGGTGCTCGCAGAGGTAGATGCCCTGCCACGTGCCGAGGCACAGCCGGCCGTCCTGCACCGGAACGCTCACCGAGCTGCCCATCAGCGAGGCCTTCACGTGGGCCGGCATGTCGTCCGGGCCTTCCACCGTGTGGCGGTACGGAAATTCTTCCGGGACGATCGCGTTCAACGACGACTCCATGTCCCGCGGCACGTCCGGGTCGGCGTTCTCGTTGATCGTCAGCGAGGCGGAGGTGTGCTGGATGAACACGTGCAGCAGGCCGACCTTCACCCGCTCCAACTCCGGAAGCCGAGCGAGCACCTCATCGGTGACGAGATGAAGCCCGCGGCGGCGGGAGGATAGAGTGAGGGAGCGCTGAATCCAGGTCATTGCGACGGATCGACACATCATTCGGATCGAATGGCGCGCTCGTGCGGTTTCGGGGACACCCGATTCTCCCCGATCGCCGCCCCAGGCTGCAAGCTCCACTTCGGAACGAGCGACGGGCGGATCGCGTCTCGTGCGGTTTCGCGGGGCGAGCGGCGGCGGGGCGCGTGGTATCAAGTTCACGTTTCTTCGCCTGCGGGGCGGCGGGAAGCGGGAAGGAGGCGGCGTCAACCCGCCTGTCGTTCGGCTTGCAGCCGGGCGAGAAGCCGGCGGGGCAGGTACGACGACGCCGCGAGCGACCGCGGCTCGAACCGCTCGTGCAGGAGCGACAGCCGCTCGATCTGCTGGTGCAGTCGCATCAATCGGTCGAACGCGAGATCGGCTTCCTCCAGGTCGGCGAACGATCGCGGGCGGTGCTCGGCGAGGCTGCGGGCGAGTTCGACCGCTTCGGTCACGAGGTCGGAATTGAGACCGGCCACGAAGCTTGAAGACCACGCGTTCGCCGCGGCGCTCGGCCGAGACGAAGCCCTGCCCGCGGAGCAGTTCGAGCTGCCGCGGTTGCAGGCGGAGGTCGGCGAGGAGTCCGGCAGGCATGAGGGGACTCGCGGCGCGGGGGCGATGTTCGAGTCGTACCGCGAAGGGGCGGTTGCACTTTAGTCCACTTGGGGCGCGCAGTGTGACTCAGGTAGCGGCGGGAGTGCAAGAGGAATTTCGCGGGTCGAGACGGTTCACCGTGGTCATTTGCCCGTTCCGAGGGCGGCCGTCATAATGGGCGTTCCGCGCGGCCGTCGCCGCTTCTCCGTTTCGCCGCGATTTTTCGAGCAGGATCTCCGCCCCGATGGCCACCGTTCCGCCCCCCGCGCCCGCCCGCCCGCTCGCGCTTCCCCCCACGTCGCATCGCCCCGCCCCGTACGACGGCCCCTCGAAGGGTGAGGTGCTGGCGATCCGGCAGCAGTACATCTCGCCGGGCATCATGCGGTACTACCGCGACCCGCTGATGCTCGTCGAAGGCAAGATGCAGTACCTGTGGGACGAGACCGGCAAGCGGTATCTCGACGCCTTCGCCGGGATCGTCACCATCTCCGTCGGGCATTGTCATCCCGACGTGATGCAGAAGGTCCAGGAGCAGGCCGGCAGGCTCCAGCACACGACGACGATCTACCTGCACCCCGCCTTCGGCCAGTTCGCGCAGAAGCTCGCCGAGCACATGCCGGAAAACAGCGACCTCTCCGTCAGCTACTTCACCAACTCCGGCAGCGAGGCGAACGAACTGGCGATCCTCTCCTCGCGCGAGTACACCGGCAACACCGACGTCGTCAGCCTCCGCAACGGCTATCACGGCGGCACGCAGGGGTCGATGTCGCTCACCGCGCACGGCAACTGGAAGTTCAAGTCCAGCCCCAGCGCCGGCGTGAAGAACGGCGTGCCGGGCTACTGCTATCGCTGCCCGCTCGGGCTGGAATATCCGAGCTGCAACGTGAAGTGCGCCACCGAGCTGGAGGAGATGATCCGCTACGAGACCCCCGGCGAGATTGCCTGCTTCATCGGCGAGCCGATCCAGGGCGTCGGCGGAACCGTCGTCCCGCCGCCGGAATACTTCGGCATCGTGTACGACATCGTTCGCAAGTACGGCGGGCTGTGCATCGCCGACGAAGTGCAAACCGGCTTCGGCCGCACCGGCACCAAGTTCTGGGGCTTCGAGAACTGGGGCGTCACGCCGGACATCGTCACGATGGCCAAGGGCATCGGCAACGGCGTCCCGCTCGGCGCGATGGTCACCACCCCCGACATCGCCCGCATGATGGGCAACCGCGTGCACTTCAACACCTTCGGCGG
>JBBDNU010000102.1:0-24288 GCA_040877365.1 Planctomycetales bacterium | reverse complement strand
GCTCCACCCGTGGCTACATTCCCGCGCCCCTCCGGGGCGACCGACAGGAAGCCCAGCGAATTGCGATAGTCGGACCAGTAGGGTGGGCTGTGCCCACCAGATTGCGGGAAAGCGTGTTCGTGCGGTGGCGGGCACAGCACACCCGACATGCTTTCACAATCGCTCGGTCGAAGGGCGTGGCCGGCGATTCCCACGCCCTGACCGAAGCGTCCGGGCGTGCCACCCAGCCTATTGCCGTCATGGCGGCGCCTGGTGCAGCCGCGCCAGCGCCTCGTCGATCGTCGCCGGAGGATCGGCGAACGCGGCGAGGCATGCGCTCCGCACGCGGCGGCGGGCGCCTTCTTCGTGCAGATAGTCGACCGGGCTTTTGCCGTCGATCCGCGCCAGTAGACAGCCGGCGAAATGCGAGACCGTCCGCCGTTCGAGGTCGCCCGGATCGATCGCGCGCGCGGCGTCCGTCCGCGCCAGAGCGTCGGCGTACGCCGCGCGGAACTCGTCGATCAGTCGCAGAAACTCGTTCGCCCGCACCGCGTGCAACACCATCTTCAGCGCGAGGTGGCTGAGGAAGAAACCGAGGTCGAACGCCGGATCGCCATAATGTCCCGTCTCGAAATCGACGAGCGTGAGCCGGTCTCCCGCCAGCAGGATGTTCTTCGGGCTGAAATCGGCGTGCACGAGGCACAGCCGCGTTGCGAGCAGCTCCTCGATCAGCCCGGCGATCCGCGGCCGAATCGCCGGATGCGCAGCGGCGATCCGGCGATAGAACGGGTCGATCCGCAACTGGTCGAAGACTTCGCGATCGCCGAACCGCTCCGCGAACTCCGCACGCCCCGCCGAGCGGCCGTGGATCGTGCCGAGATACTCCCCCGCCGTCGCGGCCACCGCCGGCGTGGCGCGGCCCGCGAGCAATTCGGCCTTCCACACGCGGTGGTCGGCGGCGACCGCCTCCATTCCGAACAAGTGGTTCTCCCGGTCCTCGAACAGCACCGCGGGGACCGCTCCCGGCGGCAGGATCTCCGCAAGGGCCCGCAGGATCTCGGCCTCCCGCTCGATCCGGTCGAGCCGGCTGAACCAGTCCGCTTCGGTCCGCAGCTTCGCGCGGGACTGCTTGACGACGAACGCCGGCCCCGCCGCCGGGGTCACGCGGAGGACGACATTCGACACGCCCCAGGCGAGCGGCTCGGCAGCAGCGGGCGCGTCGCGATCGAGCCGCCCGGCCGCGCGAAGATAGGCGACCATGTTTTCGGGGCCGAGTTCGATCATGTCTCGACTATCGCCGGGCGGGGCGGCCGCGGCAAGCGCCGCCGCTCGGCCGTCAGAACCGGCACGTCCGTCGCTGGGGAAACGGCCCGAAATCGGGTTGGCGCGGAAAGGCAAAATTCCCGTCCCGAGGGGAAGATTTTGTTGAATCTCCCTCCTCCGGTGCGATAAGATCGATAGCCGGTGCATTCCCACTGCGGGCAGTCTCTGCGCGAAAGGCAGGAATCGTCATGCTGAGAACATTCACGGCGGCCCGGTGCGCGGGTCTGTTGGCGGCGGGTTTCGTGCTGGCGATGGCGATGGCCAGCGACGCGTCGGCGGCGTCGCGGCCCAAGAAGTTCGTGGTCAAGCCCACATTCGATCCGACCGCCGAGCAGGTCGACCTGTTCGAGGCGGCCGAGAAGGGCGCCATCGACGTGAAGGTCATTCCCAAGGACTCGACCGGTGGGAACGTGCTGATCGAGAACAAGACCGACCAGCCGCTCTCGGTGAAGCTGCCCGACGCCTTCGTCGGCGTGCAGGTGCTGAAGCAAGGCTTGATCGGCGGGGGCGGCATCGGCTTGGGACCGGGCGGAATCGGCGGCGGCTACGGCGCCACCGGAGGCGCGCAGCCGCTCGGCGGGTTGCTCGGCGGGCTGGGGGGCGGAATCGGGGGACTCGGCGGGGGACTCGGGGGACTCGGGGGACTCGGGGGACTCGGTGGAATCGGCGGCGGGTTGTTCTCCATCCCTCCCGAACAGGTTGCGCGGATTCCCTTTCGCTCGGTCTGTCTCGCCCATGGCAAGCCGGACCCGACTTCCCGCATGACTTACCGCATGGTCCCGGTCGAGAGCTTTTCCGACGATGCGACGCTGCCGCAACTCATCCGTCTCCTGGCGGATCCCAAGGTCGACCAGCACGCGCTGCAGGCGGCCACGTGGCACATCACCGACGGCATGAGTTGGCAGCAGCTCGCGACGAAACAGGTCGAGCAATTGGGCGGAGGTCTGCCGAGACCCTATTTCTCGCTGGCGCACCTGCAGTACGCGCAGCAGGCGCTCGCGGTCGCGCACCAGCACGCGGAAGAGGCTCAGCAGGCCAAACCCGCGCAGCCGGTCCGGCCGCAGCCCGCGGCGCCAAACGAGACGCCCTCGGTCCGCCGCCCATTGGCCAGCGGCGGCTCGCGCTGACGGGATTCAACCGGATTCGGCGCTGGGATTCCGCGACCGGCTGTGATCGCAGCCGCCGGCGGACTGCTCTGCGCGCCGTCAACGCCCGGCCGGTTCGCGGGACAAGCCGGCTACGTGCCCGACGAGGATGCGGGCCGCCTCTTCGTGACCCCGCGGCGTGAGGTGCACGTTGTCCACGACGAAGTCCGGCTCGGGCTTGTGGAGGAACATCTCGAGCGCGTCTTTCGTCGGCCGCGACTTCGCGAACGAGGCGGACATGTCCAACACCTCGATCCCGGCGTCGCGCAGGCGGGCCGAGGCCTCCTCGCGGAACTTCGCGTACAACTCGGGGAAGACCGTGAAATAGAAGTCGTAGGGGAGCCAGTGCTCGCCGTGGCTCGCGCGGATCCGCTCGATCGTCGCCGTCGAGAGCAACTGGTACGCCTCCGGCTGGATCGCCACGAGCAACCGGCAATCCGCGCCGCGGGCGACTGTGTGCAGCTTGCTCAGATTGGCGACGTACCGATCCCGCGCCTCTTCATACCAGCGGTCGCCGAGGGGTCGCGGCTCGGCCGGAGGCTGCCGCCGCGGGCGCAACCGGTCCCCCAGCCATGAGAGAATCGTGCTGCCGCGGGCGATGGTTCCCGCCGCTTCCCCCGTCGCGGTCCAGGGGTCGTTCTCCAGTTCCCAGAGGCGGACGAGCCGGTTCTCGAGGACGACCGAGTTCGAGTTCGCGAACGGGTGCCTCGGCGATCCATCGCCGTTCATCCGCCGCCAGTACTCGTCGTAGATGTCGTTCCAGCCGTCGAAGGCGATGATCAGGTCGGGCTCGAGGTCGAGCACCCGGAAGACGGTCGCCCCCAGCTCGTGCACGGAAAGATAACCGTTGACGCCGGCGTTGATGAACTCGTACTCGGGGAACCGCCGGCGAAGAAGGGCCAGAAAAGTCTCTTCCTCATCGACCCCCAGCCCATAGGCGGCGGAGCCTCCCAGCAGCACGACCCGCGGACGGGTCTTCGTCGCGTCCAGCTCCGGCCCGCGGAAGCCCAGCGAGTTGATCGACGCCGGTCGCCAGCCGGGCTGGTTCTCGTAGAAGTTCACCGGCGAGAGCCGGATCCGGTCCGTGAGATATTCCCGCCCTCCGACCATCCGGCCATCGTAGGTGACGAGGGTCATGTCGAACGTTCCGGTCGGCGACTGCGCGGCAGGCCGCTGCCCCCCCGTCAGCAGCACGTCGATCACCAGCACCGCCAACAGCAGTACGAGCGGCGCGACCATCAGACCGAGCCGGCCGAACAGCCGCAGGACTCGAAACGGCGGGGCGGCGGACGCCGCCCCGCGGGCGGCGATCGCGGATCGCGGCGGCAAACTCTCCGACGAAGGCGGCGGCGAAGCCGGATGGGCGGTGTCGGACATGGAGATCTCCGCTGGGGCTGATGGTCCGCGCGGCCGGGCGGTCGAGAACCGCTCCGGAGCATCGCGCCGGGAACGAACGGCGCGCCCGCGAAGCCATCGCGGGACGGCGGCGAGATTCATCGTAGCCCGCTCCCATCAGGCCCCACAAGCGGCTCGCTCACCCCCGATGGTCGCTTCCGCGCGGGACGACGGGTAATATCGGAAGGCCGGGCGACGCCGGCCGATGATTTCATTTCCGTGAGAGCTTGTGAAGAGATCTCCCGCGTCCGTGGTGCACGCTGCCGGCTTGCACGAACCAGCCCAAGCTGGCAGCATGGGCCACGATTGATTCACAATCTCTGAACTTTCCGAAGCGAGGCCCCCGATGCGATCGATTGCCGCGATGGTGCTGCTCACGTCCTGCGCCGCCGTTCCGGCGGCCGATTGGCCGCAGTTCCGCGGGACGCGCGGGAGCGGCGCGTCGTCCGAAGCCGCGGCGCTGCCCGACGCGATCGGTCCCGACAAGAACCTGCTATGGAAGACGCCGCTGCCTGCGGGGCACGCGTCGCCGGTCGTGGCGGACGGCCGCGTGTTCGTCGCCGCCGTCGATGGAAAGCGGCTGCTCACGATCGCCCTGGATGCGACGTCGGGAAAGATCCTCTGGCGGCGGGAAATCCCGCACGCGACGCTCGAAGAGACGCACGCCACCGGCAACGCGGCCCAATCGACCCCCGCCACCGACGGCGAGCGGGTCGTGAGCCTCTTCGGCTCGGCCGGCCTGTTCTGCCATCGCGCCGCCGACGGAGAGCTCCTGTGGCGGAAGCCGATGGGCCCGTTCAAGAACACCTACGGGGCGGGGAGCTCGCCGATCATCGCCGGGGACCGGATCATCCTCTGCCAGGACCACGATCAGGACTCGTTTCTCGCCGCCTACGACAAGCGCACCGGCCGCGAGTTGTGGAAGGCCGACCGCGGCGAGTTCCCCCGCGGCTACGCGACCCCCGTCGTGTGGAAGAATGGAGATCGGACGGAGGTCGTGATCGCCGGCACGCTCCGCATCGCGGGATACGACCTCGAGACCGGGAAGGAGACGTGGACGGTCCGCGGCATCGCTCGGCTCATCAACGCCACGCCGGCCGTGGGCGACGACGGAAACCTGTACGTCATCGCCTGGTCGCCGGGCGGCGACAACGACGAGAAGCGGATCCATGCCGATCCGTATCCCAAGGTGCTGGCCGAGTTCGACAAGAACGGGGACGAGCGGATCGCGCTCGATGAACTCCCTGACGGACCGATCAAGCACCGCTTCCCCCAGATCGATCGCGACAAGGACGGGTTCATCACCACGGCCGAGTACGAGTGGATGGAGCGGATCTTCAACTCCGCCCGCAACGTGTTCTTGGCGATCCGACCGGGCGGCAAGGGAGACGTGACCGCATCGCACGTGGTCTGGGAGCGCGACCGCTATCTCCCCTACGTCCCGTCGCCGCTGTACCACGCGGGCCATCTCTACACCGTGAAGGACGGCGGGATCGTGATCTCGATCGACGCGGCGACCGGCGCCGAGGTGAAGCGCGGCCGCGCCCCGCACACCGGCGGCTACTACGCATCCCCCGTCGCGGGAGACGGAAAGATCTACATCGCCAACGACCGCGGGCGGGTCAGCGTGCTGTCCGCCGAGCCGGAGTGGAAGGAGATCTCATCGGCGGACCTGGGCGAGACGATCTACGCGACGCCGGCGATCGCCGGCGGGCGGTTGTTCGTGCGGACGGCGGAGGCGGTGTACTGCTTCGGCAGCCCGCGATCGGAAGTCGGCGCAGAGAGAGCGGGTTCCGATCCGTAGCGGAAGTCGCAAGACTTCCGATGCATGGTGGGAATGTCGGAATTCTTGCGAATTCCGCTACCCCGAAAGCGTAGCCGATGCCGGCAGCATCGGCCACGACGATTCGAACGCTCTCAGCCTTCCATCTTCCGGGGGATGTTCTCCCGCACGTCGGTGGCGAGGCCCACGGCGCGGAGCGCCTTGATGGCCCACCAGGTCATGTCGATCTCCCACCAGCGGTGTCCGGCGGGGGCGACGCTGGGGTGGGCGTGGTGATTGTTGTGCCAGCCCTCGCCGTAGCTCAGCAGGGCCACCCACCATAGGTTCCGCGACTCGTCCCGCGTCTGGTAATTGCGATAGCCCCACAGGTGCGTGGCCGAATTCACGAACCACGTGCTGTGATAGGCGACGACCATCCGCACGCACATTCCCCACACCAGGAACGACGCCGCCAGGAACCAGCCGCCGGCCAGCCAGCCCGCCCCGAACAGCACCAAGGCGCTGAGCAGCAGCACCCGCCCGTAGTTCCGCTCGAAGAACTGGAGCATCGGCCGCTCGGCCAGCTCGGGCACGTAACGGCGGAACAACGCCTCCTGCTGGGTCGACGAATGCCGCACGAACAGCCACAACAGGTGCGACCACCACTTGCCTTCGAGCGGCGAATGGGGATCCCCCGCGTGGTCCGACTTCTGATGGTGCAGCCGATGCACAGCCGCCCATCGCAGGGGCGACCCCTCGCCGGAGAGCGCCCCGCAGGTCATCACGGCGAACTCCGCCGGCTTCTTGAGCTTGAACGACTTGTGCGACAAGTAACGGTGATAGCCCAGGCAGATCCCGATGCTCGCCGTCAGCCAGTGCAACCCGATCGCAATGCCCAGCGCCGACCAGGAAAAGAAGAACGGGGCCGCCAGCGCCCCGACGTGCATCGCGGTCATCCACACCACCACGATCGTGTCCCACTTGCTGGTGCGGAGCATGTCGGGACTGAAGAACTCTTCGTCCGTTGCGACGGCAGCCGGGCGCGGCGTTTCGGCTTCGGCAGCCGCCGTCTTGCGGGAGGGGCGGACAGGGGGTTCGGCGAGTAGAGCGGACATGGAACATCCCTTTCGAGGCGGGAAATCAGCGGCGGGTCGATCACGGTGGCGGATGCGTCTCCCGGCCTTGAGAGGACGCGGGCGGACAGAGTACGACGAAGTATAGAAATCGGACAAGACGGGGGTTTCAGGCAGAAGTCATCTTTCTGTCACGGTTCCGTCACAGCCCCCGATTTCGCCCGAATTGCCTATACATGCGGTGTCGTCCGCGAAGGGTGGTTGCACACCAGCCCGACGCGCAAGCGAGGGAGAAGCGTCCAAGTCGGCTGGCAGCGTTTCCCCGCCCTGACGGGCGGGGCTATTGCCTTGCGGCCCTCCGGGCCTCGAATCTTTCGAGCGCACGGCCACTACGGGCGGGCGGCGAAGCGGTAGCCGGTCCCGCGGACCGACAGCAGATGGCGCGGCTGCGTCGGGTCCGGCTCGATGATCCGGCGGAGGCGCATCACGAAGTTGTCGATCGTGCGGACCGTGACGTCGGAATCGGGCCCCCACACGTGCTCGAGGATGTCGAGCCGGGCGAGCACTTTCCCCTCGTTCTCGATGAAGAACCGCAGGAGATGCATCTCCATCGTGGTGAGAGTGTGCGTCTCGCCGCCGACTTTCACCTGGAAGCGGTCGAAGTCGACCACGACGTTCCCGAACTCGTACAGCCCCCGCCGCTCCACCGTGCGGGGGAGCGCCTTGCGGCGCTCGACGAGGTTGCGGACCCGGCTCAACAGCTCGGGGAGCGCGAAGGGCTTCGTCATGTACTGGTCGGTCCCGCAGTCGAAGGCCCGCGCCTTGTCCTCGCTGAGCGTGCGGGCCGAGAGCACGAGGATCGGGATCTGCCGGTCCAACTCGCGGAGCCGGCTGCAGATCTCGTAGCCGCTCATCGAGGGGAGCATCAGGTCGAGGACGACGACGTCGAATTGCCCGTTCGCCTGGCGGAACCGCTCCAGGGCCGCGGGCCCGTCGCCGAACAGTTCGACCTCGAACCCTTCCTGCTCGAAGTTGAATTTGAGCCCGGTGGCGAGGGCTTGCTCGTCCTCGACGATCATGATCCTCATGGTTCGACGGGCTCCGGCAGCTCGACGGTGAACACGCTCCCCGGTCCCTCCTCGCGGTCCGCCACGCTCACCTTTCCCTGGAGCGTGTGGACCAGCGTCCGCACGATGTACAGCCCCAGCCCGGTGCCGGTGCGGCGGCGCTCCAATTCGTCGCCGCCGCGGTAGAAGATGCGGAAGATCTTGCGGCGGAGCTCCGCGGGGACGCCCTCCCCGTTGTCGCACACCCGCACGATCACCCGCCCCTTGCGGACTTCCGAACGCACCTCGACCCGCGGCGGCGACCCCGCGTACTTCACCGCGTTGTCGAGCAGGTTGCGGAAGATCATCTCCAATACGACCCGCCGCGCCCGCAGCGTCACCGGCGCGAGATGGCACTCGAACACGCGGTCGAAATCCGCCCGGTGGTGGGCGGCGGCGGTCCTGGCGCAGCTCACGAGCAGCGCCGCGAGGTCGACGTTCTCCGGCTCGTCGTGCTGGCCGATCGCGTCCAGCCGGGCGACTTCGAGCAGGTGGTTGATCAGCTCGTCGAGCCGTCCCAGCTCGGTCTGCATGACTTGGTAGAACTGCTCGCGCTGGGCGTCTTCGAGGGACCGCATCTGGAGGGTCTCGAGGTACAGCTTGAGCGAGGCGAGGGGGGACTTCAGCTCGTGGGTCACGCTGTCGATGAAGTTCGCCTGCCGTTGATTGACGCGGACCTCTTTGATCGTCAGCGCGAGGTAGATCGACGAGCCGACGAGGATCAGGGCGAAGGCGATCGTCCCGATGGTCAGCGCCCCCCACGAGCCGACCTGCGCGAGCAGCACGATCCAGCAGACCATCAGCACGACGTTGAGCGAGATCAAGAGCGTGCTGAGGGTGATCGGCCAGTGCAGCGAGCGTTTCTTGCGGAACGAGGCGGGAAGCCATCTCCCCCGCGCGGGAGGCGCACCGGCCGCGCCGGCCGGCCGCTCGGGGGATTCACGGGTGTCGATCAAGTCAGTGCCCATGCCGCCAGCGTATCAGAAATCCGGGGAGGGGAAAGAGGGGACGCAGGGCCGCCGCGTTTCACGTGAAACGCGGACGGATGGCCCCCGAGGCCGCCTGAGCGTTTCACGTGAATCGCGGCGGAGGCGCGAGGGCCGGAAACACCTCGCCGCGGGGGCGGGTGTTGAGCCAGGCCGCGAAGGCGAGGCCGCTGGCGAACAGGGCGAGGCTCATCCATTGCGAGATCGTGAGCGTCGTGCCGAACCGGCCCAGCTCGTCGCCCCGCAAGTACTCGATCACGAACCGCGTGATCGGGTAGGCGATCCAGCCCACCGCCAGCACCGCGCCGTCGCGGTGCCGGTAGCGGAAGTAGGCGTGCGTGAGCAGCGCGAGAATCAAGGCGTTCAGCGTGCTGTAGAGCTGCGTCGGGTGCAGGGCGAACGTCGCGGCCGCGTCGACAGACAGGAAGCCGCGGTCCACCAGCACCTGAAACGGCACGCTTCCCTGGGGAAACTCGACGCCCCACGGCAATTCGCAACGGTCCCCATAGCAGCAGCCGTTCAAAAAGCACCCCACGCGGCCGAACGCCAGGCCGATGAACGCCGAGGGGATGATCACGTCCGCCAGCCGCAGCGGGTTGACCTGCTTCACGCGGCAGAACAGCGCGAAGGCGAGGATGCCGGTGATCACGCTGCCGTAGAAGACGAGCCCGCCGTCCGGCAGGTTGACGATCGCCCGCACGAGTTCCAACCCCTGCCGCGGGACGAGTTCCCCGTCGACCTGCTTCAGGAACACGCGGTCGCGGTACTGGATGACGTAGAACAGCCGGGCCCCGATGATGCCGGCCACGAACAGCCACATTCCCACGTCCCACACGACCTCGCGGGAGATGCGGACGCTCTCGGCGCGGCGGCCGGCGGTCCAGCCGGCGGCGAGGAACCCGAGGAACAGCATGAAGCCGTAGCCGTAAACGGGGATGCCTTGCGGCGTCGGCACGGCCATCGACAGGAACCACAGCCAGACTCTCGCGCATCCCAGGAAAACCGCGACCACTCCCCAGAAGGAAAGCGCGGAACGCGTATCGGCGTTCCAGCTCAGGCTCTTCCAATGCCAGGCAACCCACATCAAGCCGACGACGAACCATGCGACGAGCAGCCAGCCGACGCCGATGGCCGCCGTGCCGTCGATCGGCTCGGTGCTCCACAAGTCGTCGAGCCGGATTCGCAGCAGCGTTTGGAGCATGGGAAGACTCGGGGTCTCGAGGACGAAGGCTGTAGCTGAATTCGCAAGAATTCAGCCCGAACCGTCTGAATTCTTGCGAATTCAGCTACCAGTACTTCCACGTTCGCGGCAGCGCGTCATGCCTGCGCAGGCGGGCATCCAGCGGCGGCACGCACGGCAGGCTGGATTCCCGCCTGCGCGGGAATGACGGAAAGGTCGATGGGCAGGTTGTCGATGAGGCGGACGCCGCCGACGCGGGCCGCGACGAGCGCCGCCATCCGCAGTCGCGGGGAGTCGAGCTCGGCGAGGGTGTCGGCATCCGCCACGGTGGCGTAATCGACGCGAACGCTGGGCGCGGCTTCGAGGCGGGCCCGCATCTCCCGGCGGACGGCGGCGACGTCGGTTTCGCCGGCCAGCAATCGCGCGCGGACTTCCCGCAGCGTGGCGGAGAGCGCGAGGGCGGTCCAGCGGTCATCCGGCGCGAGGCGGACGTTGCGGCTGCTCAGGGCGAGCCCGTCGGGATCGCGGACGGTGGGGCAGGCGACGACTTCGACCGGGAGGTCGAGGTCGGCGCACATTCGCCGGAGGAGGAGTTGCTGCTGATAGTCCTTCTGCCCGACGAAGAGCGCGTCGGGCTGGACGACGTTGAGCAGCTTGAGGACGATGGTCGCCACGCCGCGGAAGTGGCCGGGGCGGAACGCCCCCTCCAGCACGTCGGACAGGCCGGCGACTTCGACGAACGTCGCGAAGCCGGAGGGATAGACGGTCTCCGCGGCTGGGCGAAAGACGAGATCGACGCCGGCGGCGCGACAAACGTCGAGGTCCGCCTCGATGGGGCGCGGGTACGTCGAAAAATCTTCCCCCGGCCCGAACTGGGTGGGATTGACGAAGATGGTCGCCACGACGAAGTCGCACCGCTGGCGGGCGGCGTCAAGCAGGCTGCGATGCCCGGCGTGGAGGGCGCCCATCGTGGGAACGAGGGCGATCCGCACTCCGCGCTCGCGGGCCGCGCGGACGGCGTCGCGAACGTCGGCCGCGGAGTCGACGACGATCATCGGCGCCGCGGCGGGTGGTGCGGAATCGCGGTTCATGCGCGCCATTCTAGGCGATCGGCGCGTCCGCTGGAACCCGCCCTATGCGGTCACGCTCACTTCGGCGGGCGTGTACACAGTGTCCAAAGTGACGCGATGCACCTCGCCGGCCTGAAGCTGCAATTCCCAGCCGTTGCTGAAGAGTATCGTGTGCTGAAATCCGGCCGTTCGGCTGCCGGCCGAATCGACCTCGTCGTACAGCCATTGCATTCCGGCGGTGCGGTGTTCGGGTGGAAGAGCACTCGTATCAAGCCGCGGCGGTGCGAGGAGAAAATAATTGAGCAGCAGCGTCGCGTGCGGAGGAACGTCGAGCCGCAGAAGAATGCCGAAGAAGGGCAGCGAGCGTCCCATCCACAGCACTTCGGCGTCGTGCAGCCGCGTCTCATCCAAGAGCTCGCACACGGAATCCGGCAGCCCCGGACGAATCGATCGAATGTGCTGCGCGTATGCGGTCTCGGCCCGTTCCCATTCGGCATCCGCGGCATCCATTGCCGAGGGGCCGGGACCTTGCAGCCGCGCGTATAGGTCGGGTGTGAAAAACCTCATTGCCTGCGACGGGCCTTCGCCTTGGATTCCTGGGGAGTCGGCGGCCCCGGATTCCACCGGCACGTCGAAATCCTCGCTTCACTCGGTACTTCCACGTTCGCGACGGCGCGTCATGCCCGCGAAGTCCCTGCCCCCAGCGAGGGCGGGGGCGGGCATCCAGCGACGGCGCCGGGCTGGATTCCCGCCTGCGCGGGAATGACGGAGTCGCGCTCTTGGAAGTACTGTCACTATCTTACGGCCCCGGCCAGCGGCAAGACCAGCTCCCCAGGGAGGTTGCGTTCGAGCACGATCGATTGCCGCCGCCCTCAGTCGAACCCGTAGTTCCGATTGCTCGGGTCGAAGTCGACGTCGGTCAGGCCGGAATCGACGCGGAGGTTCGAGTACGTGTACTCCTCCATCAGCGGCGGGGCTTCGCCGGCGCGGGTCGGGAAACCATACTGCTCGACGCGGACCGGCAGTCGCGTCGTCTTCTCGATGTACAGCCGCGTGAGTTGGAACTTGAATTGCTTGCGGGGCTGCGGGTGCGACGACTCGATGACGTAGCATTCCATCTCGCCGAGCTTGGCGTTCGGATAGTATTTGACGTCGGTCTCGCCGAACTGCGTTTCCTGCTCCCATTGCGAGACGATCGCGTCGACGAGCGTCCGCATGCCCATCATGGTGATCGGAAAGCGGCTTTCGGCCATCGCCCGCTCGCTGGTCGGCAGGAGCTTGACGGTCCCGGCGAGCGCCCTGATGCCGGTCTCGTGCGCGAGGAGGTGGCCGTCGTTCTTGCCTTCCACGTAGATCACTTCCCGCCCCTCGTGCGGGCGGACGAACTTGAGGTAGACGCTGAACGGCTGGTGGCGGATCTTGACCTGCATCGTCTGCGGCTCGCCGAGCCGGCCCTTCACCCGTTCGCGCCGGGAGAACACCGCCTGATAGTCCTTGGCGTCGTCGAGCGCCTCGCGAGCGGCGCGGGCGTGGTCGAGCGCCGGGACCAGCGGATGCTGGGGCGCGGGCGTGCTGCCGGCGGCGGCGCCGGGTTCTTCGCCGAGCGCCGGCCCGGCCATCGCCACGAGCGCCCCGAGGAACGGGACCAGAACTGCCCGCCGGAACGCTGCCGGCCGGGAATCGCTTCGACCATCCGTGTGACGCATGGAACTCCCTCGCTCGTGAAAGCGCGATTCCGATTCCAACCGGCGGAGGCCGGCCCGCCGAACGAAACTTCCCGCGCTGGAGAGCGGGAGGTCGCTCGGCGGCCTCTTAACTTATCCGACGCGCAAGATCGACGCAAACCCAAACCGCCGAGCGCGGAGATACGCCCGGCCCTCCGAGGGAGAGGACCGGGCGTTCGAGGCTGGTCGGTGAAGAATCCCGCACCGGCTAATTGCGGACCGCGCCGCGGAACTTCGAGTCCTCGAGGGCCGACCGCTCGGGAGGCGTCCGCGGGCGGATCGACGGGCCGGCGGGAGTCGACGGGGCCGTCTTGTCGGCGTCCTGCCCCGGCCCGGCCGGGGCGGGAGGCGCGGCGTCCGCCGTGCTCCCGGTCTTCCAGTTGGCGACGGCCCAGTGGGCGTAGGTCTCGGCCACGCTGCCGCCGAGATCCTGGAGGGCGTCGCGGAAGTCGGCCGTGGTCAGGTTTTCGTTGGGGATCACCCGCTGGAGCACGAAGCGGCGATTGCTGGCGATGTAGGCGAAGAACTTGCCGTTCCCCAGCCGGTCGTTGTCGGCCAACAGCCGCAACAAGGCCGTGCGGGGGACGTCGACGGCGGAGCGGGGCAACTCGTCCAGCCAGGCCATGATCCAGATCGACTTGCCGTTCTCGGAGAGCACGGCCGACATCGTCAACCGCCATTCTTCCCCTTCGTGAACGGCGTCGAACGAGAAATCGTACCGTTTCTGCTCCTTCTTGACTTCCAGCCCCATCGCCTGCAACAGCGTGCCCAGCGACTGCTCGGTCAACTGGCCCGCAGTAGCGGGATGGCCCGCAGTGGCGGCGGTGCGCGGGGCGGCCGAATCGGCGGCCTGGACCAACGAGGCGCTGGCGGCGATCAGCAGGGCGATCGTCGCGGCGACGAACCAGCCTCTCAGGGAAATCTTCATGTGCGACACTCCTTCGTCTGGACCGATGATTCCGTTCATCGTGAGGCCGCCGCTTCCGCGGGGCAGGCGCGCTCCCGGCGCGCCCGCGCTCCGCGGCGGGTTCGTCAGCTTCGGGACAACAGGTGGTCCAGGCAGATGCGGGACCAGGTCTCGAAGCGTTCGTAGTCCGCGGCCAGTTTTTCCGGTGAGGCAAAGCCTGTCTCTATGATCGACTCTTCCCGCGGCAGAACTTTGGGGGAGTCCAGCTCGAAAAGATGCACGATCCCCAAATGGACCCGGCCGACCTCGGTCTCGTCGTCGTTGATGAGGCCGATGCACCGCTGGGTGTATGTCGTGGCGACCTCGATTTCTTCGGCGATTTCGCGGCGCATGCCTTCGAGGTAGATCGAGCCGGCCGCCTCCGCTCCCGCTTCGTCGTCGGCCGAAATATGCCCGCCGACGCCGATCGACCGCTGGCTGTGCAGTCGCCCCTCTCCCTGCAGCTTGCCCCGTGTGTAATGGAAGACCTCGCCGCCGCAGCGGAAGATGCAATAAGGGATGAGCTGCTTGTAGCTCGGGTCCTCCTCGACGGCGTCCCGCGGGCGGTAGCTGGTGTAGCTCGGATCGAGCAGCGTCTTCAGGTACGGCTCGACGTTGTCGGTGAAGCCCTGAAAATATCCGACTTCGTGGAAGAGCAACGTCGGCACGACCAGCACGTGTTCGACGGTTTCGCTATGAGTCGTCATTGCGCGTCCTTTCTCTGACGATGAAGTTCCGTGAAGTGGTTTCGAACCGCAGAGGACGCCGAGGACGCGGAGAACGGGAAAACATTCTCTCAAGCTTGGGCTCCACAGTGGCTCTACGGATCAAGAACGAATGTCGTCCCGAATTTTTCTCTGCGCCCTCGGCGCACTCTGCGGTTCAGATCATTGCGGACTAAACGGCTTCAACTCGTCCCCAGCAACTCGCGAATCTTCGCCCCGACGTCCTCCGCCCGCATCAGCGTTTCGCCCACGAGGACCGCGCGGACGCCGGCGCGTTCCAGGCCCGCCACGTCGCTCCGCGTGCGGATGCCGCTTTCGCTGACGAGCAGCGTCTCTGCCGGCACGCGCTCCGCCAGCCGCAGTGTGTGGTCCAAACTCGTCTCGAACGTCCGCAGGTCGCGGTTGTTGACGCCCAACAGCCGCGGCCGCAGCGCGAGCGCGCGGTCCAGGTTCGCGGGATCGTAGATTTCGACGAGCGCGTGCATCCCCATCTCGGCGGCCGAATGATACAGCCAGGCCAGCGAGGCGTCGTCGAGGCACTCGGCGATCAGCAGGACGCAATCGGCGCCGGCGGTCCGCGCTTCGAGGATCTGGTACGGGTCGAGGATGAAGTCCTTGCGGAGCAGCGGGAGCGAGACCGCCTGCCGCACCGCCCGCAGATGGTCGAGGTGGCCGCCGAAGAAGTGCTCGTCGGTGAGCACGCTCAGACAGGCCGCCCCGTGCGCTGCATAAGTGCGGGCGATCGCGACCGGATCGAAATCTTCCCGCATCACTCCCGCCGAGGGGGATGCCTTCTTCACCTCGGCGATCAGCCCGATGCCGGGGGTCTCCGCCAGCGCCGCGGCGAAGTCGCGAATGGGGGGCGCGGCGGCCAGCTGCTTCGCCAACTGTTCAGCGGGGCGCAGCCGCTGCGCTTCGGCGATTTCGACCCGCTTGCGGGCGACGATGCGGTCGAGGACGTTTTCCACGGAAATCGGAGAGGGAGAACCGGACGGGAGCGATGATGAAGGACGGGCGACTCGCACCAGTCGACGGTGCATGCCGCGATCATACCGCGGCTGAACCAGGATCGAAACCGACGGCGCGGAGTTGACCCGTCGCGAATCCGCCCGCTACCGTGACGGACCGCGGGGATAAACCGCGCGGCTCATCGACATCGCCCTTGTTCATCGCACTGCCGACTGACTACTGCCCGCGTCGCCAAGGTCTTCCGTTGTCCGCTCTCCAACTGCTGCTGTTCGTCGCGATCTTCGGGGGCAGTCTCGCCGTCTGGGCGCGAATCGCCGCGCGGCTCGCGCAGGGGACGCATCCGTTGGGCCCCGGCGACCCCGTCCCGGTCCTTCCGGTTGCCGCGAAACAGGATCGGCCGGCCACGAACTGCCCGATGTGCGGGACTGAGAACGAAGCGGCCGCGACCACATGCCGCTTCTGCGGCGAAGTTCTGGGGCCGTCGCTCCCCGCAAGGGCGATCCACTGGAACCCCGTGTCCGTGGCGCTCGCCTTCGCCTGGATCGCTCTCAGCTCGGCGACGGCGATCGAGCGGCTGTTCGACACGGATCGGCCCGTGCCGCGGCTCGAACATGTGCAGCAATCCTGCCTGACGAACGGGCTGATCGTCGTCGTGCTGCTGGTGGCGTTGAGCGAGTTGGGCCGTCGGCGCCTGGAGGCTTACGGCGTCCACTTCCATCGTTGGCCGCGGCGCATGCGCGACGGAGCGCTCGGGTTCCTGGCGAGCCTCCTGCCGGTGTACGGTATCCAGATCGCGCTGGCGGAGACCGGGTTCCGCAGCGAGCAGGACGCCAACCCGTTCCTCAAGCTGCTGGCGGAGAACTCAGTGCCGGAGGTCGTGTTCTGGATCGGCCTGTCGGTCATCGTGTTCGCGCCGCTGGCCGAGGAACTGGTGTACCGCGTGATCCTTCAAGGCTGGCTCGCGACTCGCTGGCGGCCGGCGACGGCGATCGTCGCGTCATCGGCGCTGTTTTCGTTGGTTCACGGCTGGCCGGACCTGCTTCCGCTGTTCCCCTTGGCGCTCATCCTGGGATACGTCTACCACCGCACGCGGTCCTACATCGCGGTGGTGACGCTGCACGCGTTGTTCAATGGGCTGAACCTCGCCTTCCAACTGCTCGCGCCGGAGGCCGAAAAGGCCGAGCCGGTGCTCGGGGCGTTGCGGTTGATGGTCGATGGTTGATGGTCGATGGTTGATGGTCGATGGTCGATGGTTGATGGTCGACTCCACGCTTGCGGCGTGCCTCGCGCTTCGGCTTCGGTGGCAGGCAGACCGGCTGCTTTGGTACGCTCCCGGTTCGCGATCGCCGATGTGATGGTATTCGACTCGCCCGAGCAGCCTGCATGCCCTTTCCCCCCGTCGCCGAGCAGTTGGCCTTCATCCGCCGCGGGGTCGAGAAGATCGTCCCCGAGGACGAGCTTGCCGCCAAGCTCGCGCACAGCCTCCACACGAACACGCCGCTGCGGGTCAAGTACGGCATCGACCCGACCGGCGTCGATCTGCACCTGGGGCACACGGTCCCCATGCGGAAGATGCGGCAGTTCCAGGAATTGGGGCACCAGGCGGTCATCATCATCGGGAACTACACCGCCCTCGTCGGCGACCCGAGCGGCCGCGACCAGACCCGCGCCCGCCTCACCGCCGAGCAGGTCGAAGCGAACGCCCGCGATTACCTCGAACAGGTTGGCCGCGTGCTCGACCTGTCGCGGGCGGAGGTCGTCCGCAATGGCGACTGGTTCGGCAAGATGACGTTCGCCGAACTGCTCGAATTGTGCAGCAAGGTGACGGTCGCCCAACTTCTGACTCGGGACGATTTCGCCAAGCGGTTCGAAGAGGAAAGCCCGATCTACCTGCACGAGTGCCTATACCCGGTGATGCAGGCCTGGGACTCGGTGATCGTGCGGGCGGACGTCGAGCTGGGCGGGACCGAGCAGCTCTACAGCTTCATGCTCGCCCGCGATCTGCAGAAGCAGCAGGGCTTGCCGCCACAGATCGGCGTGATGTCCCCCATCCTCGTCGGCCTCGACGGCGCCCGCCGCATGGGCAAAAGCCTCGGCAACTACATCGGCATCGCCGAACCTCCGTACGAGATGATGAAGAAGTTCATGCAGATTCCCGACGCCTGCATGCGGAGCTATTTCGAGCTGTTGACCGACCTGCCGCTGCAAGATATCGAATCGCTGCTGGCCGGCCATCCCAAGGAGGCCAAGCGGGCGCTGGCGAAAACGGTCATCGCCGAATACCACGACGGCGCCGCCGCGGAGGAAGCGGCGACGCGCTGGCAGAAGGAGATCGGCGAAGGGGGACTGCCGGCCGAGATCCCGGTGCAACCGTTGTCGAAATCGAAGCTCTCCGACGGCGCGATCGCGGCGGCCGAGCTGCTGTACGAGTTGAAGCTGTGCCCGACGAAGAGCGACGCCCGCCGGCTGATCGCGCAGGGGGGCGCGAAGCTGGGGGAAGACCGCCGCCCGATCGCCGCGCACGACGAACGCATCGCCGCGACGGAGGGCCTGCTGGTCTGGGCCGGCAAGAAAAAGCTCTGCCGCGTGCGGTTGGCGGATTGAACGGCCGCAAGAATCGTTATATATTCAACGGCACACGTTCATTCGACCTCGCGTCCGTTTCCAGCGATGTCCCGATCCCGACGGATCGGGGCACGGAGACATTGGTATGACTCGCAGCCGCCAATGGTTGCTGCTGCTGTTGCTGGCGCCAGTCCTGGTGCATGTCGGTCTATCCAGCAAATCGATGATCGGACGATACGCGGAGCCGTTCCGGTCCCTCGACTACTTTGTCGCCGGATTTCTGCTGGCATACCTGATCTTGGGCCTGTTGCTCTGGCGTGCCGGCCGGCGGATCGCGCCGTATCTCGGGACCGTTTATGCCAACTCCGTATATTACCGTCGCACGCAGTTGGCCCGCGTGCTCGAAGGGCTCTGGGAGCACGGGGAACTCCGCCCGTGGCTGGGGACCGCCCCTCGCGATCGGGATTTCGTGGCGCCGGTCGATGCTGCCTATCATCGCGAGGATCGGCGGAAAACGGCGCAGGCCTTGGCGGAGCGTCGGATCGATTATCCCCCGAACGACTTTTCGCAGGCGTTGGAGCGTTATCGGAACGAGTTAAGCGACGTGATTCGCGCCGCGCGCGAGCGTGGCGTGAACGTCGTGGCCGCGACGCAGCCCTATCTGTTCCAGGAGAACATGCCGCCCGAGCTGACGGGCCTGCTGGCGCATGCGACCCCCTCTGGCGCTTATCGGCCGGGCGTTGTCGCGGAGTGTCTGGCGGAGTTCAATCGGGCCATGGAGATGGAGGAAGTCTGCGCCGAAGAAGGAGTGCCCTGCATCGAACTCGCGTCCCGGATACCGAGGACGGCCGAATACTTCTTCGAGGGGTTCTCACCCAACAACGCAGGGAGCGAATTGATCGCCCAACTCGTCGCACCGTTTTTCATGGAACGGATGGGGACGAAGCCAGCGACCCATGTGATCGAAAACTGACTCGGGACGATCGCCCCGTTCTTTCATTCCCCCGTCTCGCGACCCTTCCGCACCGGAAATCGAACATGAACCGCAAGCTCCTGTGGGCGTTCGTCGCGACGGTCTTCGCGGCGTTGATCGTGAACGGCTACCGCTATCGGCACTTGCTCGATCTCTCGTCGCCGCCGGTCGAGGCCGTGGTCCCGTGGGACCAGGGCGGTCCGCCGCCCGCGTTGCCCGAGAGCGTCCCCGTCACCGACGTCGAACGAGAACTCGTGCTGGAGGTTGAGAAGTACGGCGAAGGGATCGTGTTCGACGAGGCGGGCCGGGGCTACATCGGCGGCGGCGGCAGCATCTTTCGGTTCACTCCCGACGGAACGCGGGAAGTTTGGGCGACCACGGGGGGATTGGTGCTGGGGCACGTGATCCAGCCCGACGGGACCCACCTGGCGTGCGACGTCAAGCGGAAGGCCGTGCTGCGCTTCGATCGCGAAGGCCACGAGCTGGGCGTCGTGTCGACGGGCACGAAGGACTTCCCCCTGCGGCATCCCAACGACATCGCGCTCGATTCCCACGGCGGGTTTTACGTCACCGATGGGGCGTTCGAATCGAACGACCGGAACCCGATCAGCCGCATCTTCTACGTCGATGCGGATGGCGAGTCGCGCGTGTTCGACAGCGGGCTGGCCGGGGCGAACGGCCTGATCGTCATGCCCGACGGCAAACGTCTGCTGGTCTGCGAGGACTGGCACAATCGGATCCACGAATACCGCCTCGCAGGCCCCGGCACGGCGGTCTCCAAACGCGTGTTCGCCGACCTGCCCGGTAAGAGCGGGGATCAGGAGGACAACCAGCCGGACACGATCTGCCTCGACGCGCGCGGCAACGTCTACGTCGGCCATTGGGGGATGGGCCGCGTGCAGGTCCTCGATCCGGGCGGAAGGCTCATCGCCAGCTACAAGGCCGGGATGATGTATTCCGGAGGACTCGCATTCAGCCCGGACGGGAGCCAGCTCTACGTCTCCGGCTCCCATAAGAACGAACCGGACAGCATGGTGGTCCTCGAGCGCTTCCGTCTTCCGGAGATGGGCGCTGGACAGCCCCCCCAGTGATCTCGGCGAGCCCGCCCACCGATCGCCGACCGGCCGCGTTCGCCGGGGTTGCGAAGCGGCGCGAGCATCGAACACGAGCATGGCATCCCTCCCGAACGACGCTCCGAGGAAATCGCAGGCGGAAGATTGATTTCGGGGCAGCGATCGGTTAGGCTTCCGGGCTGCCTCGTTCCGGGCAGGGCCGGCATTCGTCCCGGCATCACTTCGACGCGACCGCGCGGCGGTCGACTTCAGGTTTCCATCTCGAATCGGGAGAACGGCCATGAGAACTCACGCTGCAATCGCTCAGTCCTTTCTGCGGGTCGCGATCCTGCTGCTGGTTTCGGCAACGCTCGTCGGTTGCGGCCCGAAGGGGGCGGAGCTCGGCACGGTCAACGGAAAGGTGACGTTGGACGGCCAGCCCGTTTCCGGTCTCAAGCTCGAGTTCATGCCGGTGAAGGACCAGCAGAACATCACCGGCGAACCGGCGAAGACCGCCGAACCGGACTTGTCGAGGCCCAATTCCGTCGGGACGACGAATGACAACGGCGAATTCGAGTTGAGCTACAGCAAAGGTGACAACCGCAAAGGAGCGGTCCTTGGCTGGCACATGGTCGTGTTTCCGCCGGAGACCAACCAGAAGCTTCCCCCGCAGTATTCGTCGGTCGAGCCGAGCGCGATGGACTACATAATTTTCAAGAAAGTCGAGCCCGGCGAAAACAAGGACGTCATGATCGAGCTCAGGTCCAAATGATCGGGATCTGCCTCACGCCAGCAGGTCGTGGAGCACGTTGCCGAACACGTTGGTCAGCCGTTGCTCGGTCCCGCTGTGGTAGTAGGTCAGCCGCGTGTGGTCCAGCCCCAGCAGGTGCAACAGCGTGGCGTGAAAGTCGTGCGGCGTGACGGGGCGATCGACGGCGGCGTAGCCGAAATCGTCGGTCGCCCCGTAGGAATGTCCCGGCTTCAGCCCCGCCCCCGCCAGCCACACGCTGAACCCGTTCTTGTTGTGGTCGCGGCCGTCGCTGTACTTCCCCGGCAGCGCCTGGGTGAACGGCATCCGCCCGAACTCCGTGTTGAAGATCAATAGCGTGTCCTCGAGCAGCCCCCGCTGCCGGAGGTCGCGGAGCAGCCCGGCCACCGGCCGGTCGATGATCGCCGCGTTCTCCAGGTGGTTGGTCCGCACGTGCAGGTGCCCGTCCCAGGTGTCGCGGCGGCCGATGTTGCCTCCCGACCAGATCTGCACGAACCGCACGCCGCGCTCGACGAGCCGGCGGGCCATCAGGCAGGTCCGCCCGAAGGTCCGGCTGACGTCGTTGTCGAGCCCGTACAGGCGATGGGTCGCTTCCGTCTCCCGCGAGAGATCGACTGCTTCCGGGATGGTCCGCTGCATCCGCGCCGCGAGCTCGTAGCTCTCGATTCGCGAAGCGAACAGGTCGTCGTGCCGCCGCGATTCCAAATGCCGCTGGTTCAACTGCCGCAACAGATCGAGCCGCGCGGCCCGCGTTTCCGGCGGGGACGGCGCGGGGGCGCGCAGATCGCGGACCGGCGCCCCCTCGGCGTGGAACAGGATCCCCTGATGCCGCGCCGGCAGAAAGCCGTTGCTCCAGTTGTTTCCACCGGTCGCCGGAAGGCCGCGGGAGTCGGGAAACACGATGAACGCGGGGAGGTTGTCGTTCTCGCTGCCGAGCCCGTACGAGACCCAGCATCCCGCCGCGGGATACCCCGAGATCTCGAAACCGGTGTGGGCCTCAACGCGGCCGGGCCGTGGTCTCCGCTCGAGGAGACCATCGAGCGGATGAACGTCAGCTCGTCGGCCCGCTCCGCGATGTGGGGGAACAGGTCCGACATCCACTGGCCGCTCTCTCCCCGCCGCCGGAACGGGAAATGGCCCCGCTGCACGAGGCCGATCGAGGGCGCGTCGAACGACTCGACCCGCATCTCCGCCGGCATCGACTGGCCGTGGTACTTGTCCAGGAGCGGTTTGTAGTCGAACGACTCGAGATGGCTCAGCCCGCCGAACAGGAAGATCTGGATGACCCGCTTGGCCCGCGGCGGGTGGTGAGGCATCGGCCGGGCGCCGCGCGGCGCCGCTTCGGGCCCCGCCAGAAGCCCGTCGCGGTGCAGCAGATCGGCCAGCGCGACTCCCGCCAATCCCGTGGAGAACCGTCCCAGCCAGGCGCGGCGGGAACAAGACGAACCATCCGGGCCCGCGCCACGCCGCGGTCCGAAAGACGTTGGGACTGGGAAGTTTCGCGATGGAATCGACATGGCGGCCCCCGTCATTCGGCGTGCAAGAACTCGTTCGAATTGAAGATGACCCGGCACAACTCCATCAGCTCGTGCTCCGACAGGAATGCGACGCTCGCTTCCAGCTCATCGGTCGCCGGCTCGCGCGACAGCGCCAGTCTCCACACGGCGGCGACCTGGTCGCGCGGGGCGTCTCCGGCCTGCTGTCGGACCCGGGCCGCGAACGCCTCGGCCGCCTTCACCATCAACGCCCCGTTCCACAGGGAGAGCGCCTGCACGGGAGTCGTCGAGGAAGGGCGCGCGGCGGCGCTCACCGACGGGTCGGGACAGTCGAACGCGGTCAGCAGGGAGTCGTCCATTCCCCGCACCGACGTGCGGTAAATGGTCCGCCGCCAGTACTCGGGGCCGGTCGCGTCCGCCGGCGCGTAATTGGCGTCGACGTCGTCCGTGGGGTTCGGCTCCCACGCGAACTCCCGATAGCCCGGTCCTCCCAGCCGAGGACTGAGCAACCCCGACACCGCCAGCACCGAATCGCGAATCACTTCGGCGTCATGCCGCAGCGGCTGCTTCCGCCAGAGCAGACGGTTCTCGCCATCGATGCGCGCCGCCTCCGGCCGCAACAGCGACGCCTGCCGATAAGTCGCCGACGTGACGATCCGGCGGTGTAGGGACTTGAGACGCAGCCCGTCGCCGAGGAACCGGCCGGCCAGCCAGTCCAGCAACTCGGGGTGCGTGGGCAACGCCCCTTTGTGGCCGAAGTCGCTGGGGGTCGCGACGATCCCCCGGCCGAAATGGTGATGCCAGGCGCGATTGACGATCACCCGCGCCGTCAGCGGGTTTCGGGAGTCGGTGAGCCACTCCGCCAGGCGGCCCCGCCGCTCCGCATCGGGAGCGTCGGGTGCGAGACCGAAATCCGACCGCGCCGGCAGGACCGCCGCAACCCCCGCCGGCGAAACCGCCTCCCGCGGCTGGCCCGCTTCCCCCCGGTGCAGGACGTGCATCGCCGCCGGCGGAAGATCGGCCACCACGGCATACGCCGGACCGCCCGCCAGCAGCGCGTCCTCCAGTTCAAGATTCGAGGCCTCTCGGAGAAGTTGCGCGTACTCCTCGCGGCGGTCCGGCGGGATCTCCTGCAGGACAGCCGCCGGCGGAACAACAGGCGGCCGGCTCGTCAATTCGGCCAGCAGCGCCTCGGCATACTGCCGATCCGCGGTCAGGCGGTGAAACTCCGCATCCTTCACTCCTTCCTGCCGCGCCGTGGAATCGACAACATCGACTACCGGGCCGGTCAGCCCGCGCGCCGTCAATGCGGCGGCGACGAGCACGCCTCCGATCACGACAAGCCTTGGGGCGACCACGCGCGACACGCGGCGTCGGACCGGGCCGAAGACAAGCAGTCCCAACGCGAACAAGACCACGGTCCCGGGCAGCCAGGCCTGGGTCCGAAGATCCGGCCCCGTCGACGACCGTTGCGGCGGTGGCACTTCGAGCGGCAGGCCGCTGGCGTCGTCCACGATGCGGACCTCCGCCCGCTGAACCTTGGCGCCCAGCGCCGTCATGGCTCGGTCCAGGCGCGCTGCGGCCTCGGCGATCTTCTCCTGCCGCCGCGACTCGGTTTCGGCCAACAGCAGTTGTCGAGCCTCCCCGTCGATCTCGGCGATTCGGGCGCGCAGCGGTTCCAGGCGTTCCCGAATCGCTTGCCGCCTGGCGTCGCTTTCCGGCAGTCCTTCCACCATCCGAGGCTTGCCGTGGTGATGGCGGAACGTCGCCAGCGTCGAGGCCACCTGGTAATACTCGCGTTGCGGGATCGGATCGAACTTGTGGTCGTGGCAGCGGGCGCAGTGGATCGTCAGGCCCAGGAACGTTTGCCCGAGGGTCGCGACGTTGTCGGCCAGCTCCAACTGCCGATTTTGTTCGCGGACGACCGGACTGCCCTGATTGTCGATTTCCAAGTTGTATGGCCCGGCGACGTGGTAGCCGGTGGCGACGACGGAGGGCGGGTCGTTCGGAAACAGAATGTCCCCCGCGATCTGCCGTCGCACGAACTCGT
>JBBDNU010000101.1:0-4594 GCA_040877365.1 Planctomycetales bacterium | reverse complement strand
ATCAGCTATCAGCTATCAGCTATCAGCTATCAGCTATCAGCTATCAGCTATCAGCGGGGTTGAATCCGACGGATGAGCGAGGTGAGCATCCGCTTGACTTCGCAGATGGACTCGTTCAAGGGTTGGTAAGCATCATTCGAAAGATAGTCCAGGTCATGAGCGAGCAGAAGCTGGTACTCGGTTTCGCTCGCGGAGCCGGTCGCGATCCGCAGAAACCTCGCGAGATCGCCGTCTCCATCCCGACCGCAGCCTTCGGCGATGTTCGACGGAATGGACATCGCGGAACGTCGCAATTGCGAAGTCAGCCCGAAGAGTTCGTCCTTCGGGAACGCTTGCGTCGCCTGATAGATCGCGAGCGCCAGCCGATGAGCTTTCTCCCACACGAGGAGGTCGCGAAAATCCTTCATCTCCATTCCTCGCTTGGCTGACCGCTGACCGCTGATAGCTGACCGCTCTCCAACGAAAAACCCCTCGGGCCATTGCGACCCGAGGGGAGGTGGATTTCAGGTTGAATCGGTCCGCCTCAGGGTCGCGCGTCGGATTGTCCGCCAATAATGGCGATGCCGCCCGGAACGACCGGGACCGCCACAATGCCAATGCGGACACTGACGTGGGACATTCTCAGAAGCCTTGAACGGAGCAACGGAATTCGTCCATGATAAGGCGGCCGCCGGGGTGAAGTCAAATGGAGATTGCGCGAATCCGGCATCAGCGTTCGGGCGGAGCGGTAACCGGGACGGATCGGACGAGACGCGGACATCGGCACGGAATTCGGGCGGCGGCGATTCTCGTGCAGACGGCATCGCGGCGGTTGGGACCGGGTTCGCAGCGACATTCGAGCGGCGGCCGGGATAGGCCGGTGTTGCCAGTCCGATTGCACCCGGTCGAGCAGGATCTGCCATCGGTGCGGTCCGGGCCGGTGGAACGACCCACGGGCAGCCGCTATGATGTCCGCGCCGCGGAGTAGGAGCGGAGTGGGCTGTGCCCACCATGCTCTCGCGCTGAGCGCCCATTCGTCGCATCGGTGGCGCAACGCAAGTCATCGGTGGGCACAGCCCACCCTACGAAGAATATCCGGAAGTCTCCATGAAAATCCACGAATACCAAGCCAAGCAACTCCTCGAAAGCGCCGGCGTGGCGGTGCCGCGCGGCGTCGTCGTCAAGACTCCCGACGAGGCGGCCAAGGCGTTCGAGACGCTCGGCGGGAAGCTCGCCGTCGTCAAGTCGCAGATCCACGCCGGGGGCCGCGGAAAGGGGCGGTTCCGTGAGCATCCCCAGCAAGCGGGGGTCGTCCTCGTCCGCTCCGCGGACGAAGCCCGCGACAACGCCGCGCGGATGCTCGGGCAAACGCTCGTCACCAAACAGACCGGCGAGGCGGGGCAGAGAGTGAACGTGCTTTACGTCGAGGAGGGGCTGGAGATCGACCGGGAGCTTTATCTGGCGGTCGTCGTCGACCGCGAGTCGGGGGGGCCGGTGCTCATCATGTCCACGGAAGGGGGAATGGAGATCGAAGAGGTCGCCGCCGAATCTCCCGAGAAGATTCACCAGGAGCCGATCGTCGGCGAGCGGGGGCTGTTCCCGTTCCAGGCGCGGAAGCTGGCCTATCGGCTCAGCCTGCCGGAGCCGGCCGTGCGAAGCGCGGCCAAGTTCCTGCCGATGCTCGTGCGGTTTTTCCTCGACAGCGATTGCAGCATGACCGAAGTGAACCCGCTGGTGATGACGAAGGCGGGGGACCTGATCGCACTCGATGCGAAGGTGACGTTCGACGACAACGCCCTGTTCCGCCATCAGCCGTTCCTCGAATTGCGCGATCTGGCCGAGGAGGATCCCGCCGAGATCCGCGCGGCGGAGGCGGGGCTGAGCTACGTCAAGCTCGACGGGAACATCGGCTGCCTGGTCAACGGGGCGGGGCTGGCGATGAGCACGATGGACCTCATCAAGCTGCACGGCGGCGAGCCGGCGAACTTCCTCGATGTGGGAGGCGGGGCGAACGTCGACCAGGTGACCGAGGCGTTCCGCATCATCCTCGCCGACGAGAACGTGAAGGCGGTGCTGGTCAACATCTTCGGCGGGATCATGAAGTGCGACACGATCGTCGAGGCGCTGCTCGCCGCCTACGACAAGCTCGGCTTCAACCTCCCGCTGGTGGTGCGGCTGGAAGGGACGAACGTCGAGAAAGCCCGCCGGATGCTCGAGGAGAGCGGCCGCCAGATCGTCGCCGCGACCGACCTGACCGACGCGGCGCAGAAGGTGGTGGGTACGCTCAACGCCTGATGAAACCGAAGTCTAGACGGCCCGTGGATTTCTAGTCCTGAATCTCGCTGACCGCTGACCGCTGACCGCTGAAAGCTTTCTCAATGAGCATCCTCGTCGACGACTCCACCCGCTTCATCACCTCCGGCATCACCGGCAAGGCCGGGTTGTTCCATTCGCAGCAGTGCCGGGCCTATGCCGCGGAGTGCCGGCCCGGCGTCGAGGTGGTCGTCGGCGGCGTGACGCCCGGCAAAGGCGGAACCACCGAAGACGGCTTCCCCGTGTTCCACACGGTCGAACAGGCCGTGCGGAAGACCGGGGCCAACACGGCGATGATCTTCGTCCCGCCACCCTTCTGCGGCGACGCGATCATGGAGGCGGCCGACGCCGGCATCCAGCTCATCGTCGCCATCACCGAAGGGGCCCCCGTGCTCGACATGGTCCGCGTGCGGCGGTATCTCGCCGATAAGCCGTGCCGGCTCGTCGGCCCGAACTGCCCCGGCGTCATCACCCCCGGCGTGGCCAAGATCGGCATCATGCCGGGGTACATTCACCGCCCCGGCCGGGTGGGGATCATCAGCAAGAGCGGCACCCTCACGTATGAGGCTGCCTGGCAGTTGGGCAACGTGGGACTGGGGCAGTCCACGGCGGTCGGCATCGGCGGCGACCCGATCGTGGGAACCAGCCACATCGACTGCCTGCGGATGTTCCAGGACGATCCCGCCACCGAGGCGATCCTGATGATCGGCGAGATCGGCGGCAACGCCGAGGAGCAGGCGGCGGAGTTCATCAAGGAACACGTGACGAAGCCGGTCGCGGCGTTCATCGCCGGCCGCACCGCCCCTCCCGGCAAGCGGATGGGGCACGCGGGGGCGATCATCTCCGGCGGGAGCGGCACGGCGGCGGACAAGATCAAGGCCCTGGAAGCGGCCGGCGTCATCATCGCCCAAAGTCCCGCCGACATGGGGAGCGCCATGCAGCGGGCGATCGAGCGGATGTGACGCTCAGTCGCTGCGATTCACTGGCGCGTTCGACAACTCGCGAGGCGATCCTTCGGCGAATCCAGATCAGCGAGCCTCCCGAGTCGAACCGCAGCGAGCCTCCCGCGTCAGCGGGGGGAGGGTGCGCGCCGCGTCCCACTCCGCGCGCCGATCCCGCGTGAATGCAATCGCCGTTGCGACAACGGAACGCGCCAGGAAGAATCGTCTTGACCGCCCGCGGCCGGGCCATCCAGCGAACCCGCGAAAAAGTTCTTGACATTCGAACGCGACCCCGGTTGAATGACGGTCACTGATGGACGGTCTCTGATCGTCCGGTCCCGGCGGAAGCCATCGTTCCGGCATTCCTTCGCGACACATCGGATCGAATCCGGCCACGACATCCGGTCAGTTCAGGAACTCCTTGGCCACAGCGATGTCAGGACGACGATGATCGATGCTCACGTCCTCAACCGGGGCGGCCGCGGCGTGCAAAGCCGCGCCGATTTCGATATGTTCCATTCTGAATAACTGCGCACGTTATCGCGACTCATTCCGAATAAACACTGGTTCTGCGGCTCATGTCATGGCTCGTCGAGCATCCAAGATCCTGACCGTGGGTTCGACCTTCATGCTCGCCATCGCGGTCTTGCTCTTTCTCGCCGGTTACCTCCTCAGTCCGTGGGATCACTTTCTCTCATTCAGCGACGACTTCCACGTCGGTGTGTGGGGGCGCGGGCTTGATTCCCGCATCGTCTTCTTCAACGATGTCGAATACGGCCCATATTGCGGCAGCATCATCGGATTGATCGATGCGGATGGTAATGTTCACCCGCCCCGCGAACGCGAAGAGGCGTTTGGCGATTCATGGGGCATCTACTATCGCTATTTCCAGTGGCCCGAATCCACGTTGTGGACTTTGATGGTGAGCTTGTGGTATGCTGTCGCCGTATTTGCGATAATGCCTTCAGTGTGCTTACTACGTTGGACATTGCGTCGTCGCGCAACAAACGCCGCATAACCAGGAGTTCCACGCGAGCGGGCGAAAACGCGGGGTCGCGCGAGCGACAAGAGGGGGCCACTCGACTGAGCACCCCGGTTGCGGGCCGCCTCATCCGTCGGCAAGATCGAAGGCCGGAGTTCCCGAGCACCCGCGGAGCGCGGCCCATGCGGCGAACCCACGACTCCGAAGGGCATGCCCGGTTCGTCGCCTTCTCGTGCCACCGTCGTCGCCGCCTGCTCGACGACGATCGGTGCAAGCGAATCGTGATCGGCGCGCTGGGCGCCGAACTGGCGAAGCGGAAAGGCGTGTGCATCGGCTTCGTCGTCATGCCGGACCACGTGCATGCGCTCGTCTGGTTTCC
>JBBDNU010000100.1:0-24807 GCA_040877365.1 Planctomycetales bacterium | reverse complement strand
GTAGAAGCCGAGACCGACGGATCACAGGACGCGGGTTCGATTCCCGCCGCCTCCATGCTGTCAGCTTCCGACACGGACTGACAACTGACGACGGAACCCCTGACACCATCAGGGGTTTCTTCGTTTCCGGACTCTTCGTTCCCGCCACCCGCTGACGGCTGCTGACAACCGGAGAAGTCGGATTTGCTGACAATGTGCTGACAAGGGAGCCGCTTCAGGGCGCGCGCCTGGTCGTCGATGCCGATGTGGGTGTACCGCATCGTCATCTTCACGTCCTGGTGCCGGGCCAGTTCCTTGGCTTCCGGCAGGCTGGCCCCGTTCCGCAAGAGTTCCGTGATGTGCGTATGCCGACCGGCTGCGTGGAAGTCGGCGATCCCGGCCGCCGTCTCGTAGGGGATTCCAGCCAGTTCCAGGTCTTTCTTGACCATCAGCCACGTCTTCCGTCGGGCGAGTTCCGGGAAGAGCGGTCCCTCTGTCGGAATCCACTCCCTCAGCAGACTGACGAGTTCGGGGTGGAGCGGCAGCACGTCCTTGCGGCGGTGCTTGGACGCCCCCGCCTGCACCGTGAGCGTTGGCTGTTCGACGTCGAGCGAGAAGCTGTCCCGCGTGAGGCTGGCGATTTCGCCTTTCCGCAGACCGGTCATGTACGACAGGATGTAGATGCGGGCTCGCGTTTCACCGCCGTAGCATTGCACCAGAATCCCGCTGTCGCGGGCGGCTTGGACAAGCTTTCCGAACTCTTCCGGGCTGAGTGCCCGCCTTGCGTGCCGCACGTCCGTTTCGGCATTCAAACGCGGAATCCCGATCACCGGATTGTGAGTCAGTCGCTTGCGGGCGACCAGCCAATTGCAGAATCCTTCGACCGCCTGCACGTAGTGGTTGTACGTCCGGTGCCCAAGATCCTCCTCTTCGCGAAGGTCCGCCAGGAAGGATTCGACGGCGTCCGCGTCGATGTTTCCCAGCGTGCGGAATCCGCACCCCTCGATGACCCGCTCCACGCGGGCCAGCGTCAGTTTGGCGTGCTTCTCCGTCGTCTCCTTCGTGCGGAGGCTCTTGCGGTATTCGTCCAGGTGTTCCCGGATGGCGGACTTCCGCCGATCGGCCAACTGCTCCTGCTGCGGATCGATCAATCCTGTCTTCCGCATCCGGACGTCGTGTTCCGCCTTGGCCGCCGCCTGGACAGTGAGCGACTTGTCCGTGAAGCCCTTCCGCACTCGTTTTCGACCTTCGTGGTCGATGTACTGGTAGTACCAGCAGGCGTTCTTCTTGCCCTTGTCCCGCCCCAGTTTGAAAATCGAAGCCATCGTTCACCTCCTTCAGAGATTATTCCGGGCAGGGCAACCCCCTGCGACCCATTCCTGCACTTCCGCGAGCCGCCAGCGGGTGCTTCCGCCGATCCTCACCGGCTCGGGGATCTTCCCGCCGGAGAGCAGCCGCCACAGCGTCCGCTCCGAAACCTTCAGCATCTTCGCCAGGTCTTCCGGCGTCAGAAAAACGGCCTCTTCGGTCTGCATGGCTCACCTCGCTTGTCGTCGTGCGACGTTCTGATGATCGGTGATGTCGATGGAAGAATCCCCGGCGAGTCCTCGGGTGAGGACTCGCCGGGTGACGAATCAGCCGTCCGACTTGGCGTCAGTCGCCGAGCTGGATTTCGGCTTCGCGGGCTTCGACGTACTGCTGCGCGAGCTGCATCACGCGGAGCGCCTGGGGGAGTTCCGCCAGGTTGAACGACGAGGTGTACTTGGCCTCCTCGCCGTCCAGGTACCGCTTCTGCACGCTCACGCTCCGCATCGTGCGCTTGCCGTCCTCGTTCTCCACGTCGTGCGCGAAGATCGAGGCACTCACGAAGCCGACGCGGAAGACCTTCTCAGGCTGTTTGGTACGCTTCTGGGCCATCCGACTGCTCCTTTGTTCGAAGGAACGCTGATTCGCTCCCTGCCGCACCATGCGACAAGGAAGATGAGACTGCCACGCCCTTACGACGGGCGCAAGCAAGATTCGGGCAGTCTCCGCGCAGTGACCGGAGAGTTCGGCTCTGCGGAAAGCGGCGGCGATCTGCCGCCCGGTTCATCCCGGTCGGCGCGCTGATCTTCCAGAGGGGATTCTGCGCGCCTCGTCCGGAACGGGCCGCCGGCTGGCGACCGATCATCGATCAGTTGCCGGGCCGCAAGGGCGGCTTCGCGTCCGTCTGCCGGCTGCGGACCTTCACGGCCTTCTGCAAGCAGCCCCAGCACAGCGGGGCGTTCTTCAGGAAGCCGTCGTCGAACGTGACGGTCACGCATTCCCGGCTCTTCTCGCACCAGGTGCAGCCCTGTTCGTCGTGGTGGGCCGTCAGGACAACCTGCATCGCTCGTCTCCTCTCGCTTCGGGACTGATATGGAGAGCCGGGCGCAACGGCGCACGGCGGACACACGCGGGAGCGGAGGGCATCGAGAGGAGATGCCTCGCGAGAGAAGCGACCGAGCCGGTCACGTCGTCAGCCGGTGGTCGACCGCTGGCGGCTGGGACAATCCCAGGCACGGCGGTGTCTCGCCCGGCTTCCTTCCCCGAAGGGAAGAGGAGCGGCAGTTACGGCTGCCGCCCTTCGTCTATCGGTAACGGAGAAATCGTTCCAGCACGTCGTAGTCGTCCCGGCGGATCTCCTCCAGCCAGAAATTGCGGTACATCCGCCGTCCGCCGTCAACCGGCAGGGACGGATGGGCCGTGTTGAGGAACTTCCGAATCTGCTCCGGACTCCACGGCGCCTCGCCATTGGTCGTCCAGGAGAATTCGAGCAACTCCCGCATCCAGCGTTCTTTCGTCAACGGCTGTTCGGTCGCCCGCACGCCCAGGAGCGGGTACTCGGAGTCGCCGTCGACCACCTCGAACTTCTCGAAGTAGAAGTGCCGGGGTCGCCACTGGGAAACTCGTTCTGCACTTGCTGTCATCACAGTTGGGGGAACGGAAATACCACCTGCGGCTTCAGACGATGAAGCAGCAGGCCACGCGCGAGGCGACCGGCGACGTCCGTAACCGTCGATCGTTCCGCCTCGCTGAATGTGGATGCGACAGGCCGTCACGCGACTGACCCTTGGATTGATGCTGTGGATGGCGCGGAAGAAATGCTGGAGAGCGGCAGGAGAGTTCCGCGCTCACCGAGATCACGAGCCGAAGGCTCGCATCAACCGCCACGGGCCGGCGACTGGTCCGCCTCTCGGCAGACGCCATCGCGTCGCGCACGACGGGCTTCCCACGGGGGAAGCGGGCGGGCCGTCAGGGCAGCCCGCCGGTTGCGAACTTCGCCGACTATTCCTTCGGCTCGTCCGCGCTCTTCTTCGCTTCGGCCTCCAAGATGAACTCCCACGCCTTCTGCAGCAGCAGTTGGGCAATGGGCAGATCGTCCCGGCTCAGGCTCTGCGTCTGTTTCCACTGGTCGTCCTGGCGGTAGCTCCGCTGCAGGGAGACTTTGTGGAACGTCGTCTTGCCGTCTTCGGACTTGTTCTCGAAGACGCTGGCCGAGATTCCCTTGAGACGGAACGTCTCGACGGGTTTCGCGGCCGACTTGGTGGTGGAACTTTCCATGTTCGAAAGGGGGAACGGATACAAACAACGCAAGGCTGCCACGTCGGCAGACTCCCGTCCACAAAAAACCACACCGCAGGCCAGCCGCCCGCCGCATCCCTGAATGCGACAGCGCGGCCAGCCGACGAAGTGTGGACGCCTCGAATCACGCATGGCCCGTCTCCGGCAACGCGGCGACGGACAGGGCCGGAACGGCCGCCGGCAACTTCACCAGCGGCGCGCGTTCCAGCTTGTGGTTCCAAGTGATGTCCCCGTGCAAAAACGTCTCGGCCGTCAGTTCGTGTTCGTCGACCAGCAGCCACAAATCGGGCCGCGGCCGCTTGGCGATCTGCTTGGCCGTCTGCTCGCAACGATAGCGGTTCGTCGTGACGCACAGCACGCCGAACACGTCGAACGTCGTCTCCGGGAAGTGCTTCCGGTGCCCCTGCATGTCGGCCAGGCCGGCGTACCCTTTGGTCTTGCGGGCGGCGATCTGCTTCGGCGACGACGTGCCGAGATCCCGCTCCAGGTAGAACACCTTGCGGTGCCCGCGGAGCGACAACAGGAACGCCGCGTCCGGGCTGCACGACAGCGGGGGATCGGTCGAAAGCTGCGTCTGCAACGTGAAGCGATCGGCTTCGGCCGCGTCCTTGTCGACCGTCTCCCACTCGTTGATCCAGCGGTCGAGCGTCACGTCGCTCTGGCGGGCGACCGCCTGCTCGATCACGATCCGCGTCTCGTTGACCGCGATCCAGTGATTGAGGCGGTCGCCGCGGGGGTGCCGCGTGTTGACGGCGCGGAGCGATTCGTCGTCGTACCACGACGCCAGATACTCGGCGCCTTGCTTCGTCAGGTAGTAGACCGGGGCGGCCGTGTTCGTGCCGGGGAACGCGACCGGCATCCGGTGCTTCTGGACGCAGCCGGCGTGCTGGAGCTTCGACAACCGCTTGCGGGTCGTGCGACCGCCGGCATGGCCGGGGAAGCACAGCCGCTGCAGCTGCTCGCGGGTCAGGACGTAGAACCGGGCCAGCGCGGCCAGCAGCTGAATGTCGCAGGACGTGAGGGGCATGGATGACCTCGGTGCAATCGTTTCCACCAAGAAAAGCACCGAGCGAAGCTTCCGAAAGTTGGAAGCGGCTCGGTGGAAACGATCCCGAGATCGGGATGAAAGTACAACCGGTCGAAGGGTCTTCACGGCCGAAGCCGTGGCGGACGCATTCGTGCCCCGGAGGCAACCTCTGGCGAGGTCGATACATCATTCATACCAACTGCCGCCACGATTTCAAGAGAAATTTCGCAGGTTGCGGCAATTTTTCGGCAACTCGGATCCCGCCTCGGCGAGCACGAAAAAAAGCCCCACGGCGAAGAACCGCCGTGAGGCATCGGGTTGCTTTCGCGCCCTCGCGAGAAGCGGCATCCCCCGATCTGCCGGAGGAGCCCAAAAAACCAAATGATCCCGAAAACTTCTTTGGTTGCGGCCGAAGGCCGCGTTATGGAGTCCGCCACTTCAGCAAACTCTTCCGATCAAATGTCATCGGTTTCGAGAACTGAAGCTATTCCACAAGAAAAACGTCGCGCGCGGGCGGGAGCAGCGTACTCGGCGCGAGTCGGCAGGAGAGCACGTTCACGAATCGCAGAGTCCCGACGACGAAGCGAGCGTCATAAGTGCCGTGAAGCGCCAGGATCACATGGCCCCATTTCGAATAGACCGTGCCGGAAAAGCTGTTCGACCCCAGCAGTCCCAATACCTGTTCGGATGCGATGACCATCGGTTTACGCAATGTCCGTCGCTGGTAGATCAACAAGCCATGAAACGGGCTGGAGGGGTCGTCCAAGCCGGAAAGCCGCTTTCCAAGCAGGGCCGCGTCGATCACGACGGAGGGAAGCAGGGACACGGCATCCGGTGACGGGGGGGCCGCTTCGCCGTCGCTGGAATCCGGCCCCCCGGTGACGGGGGAATAATTCGCCGTATTGGTGATGTAGAACATCACCCCCTCGGCCGCAATCGGCCCGGCCATCATGCTCAGGGAGATTCCGGTGACAGGGTTCGTGCCGCGGATGATGTAAACGCCTGGCTGGAACGTGACGGGACCGGTGACGACATCGATCCACTCGTAAACGCCAGGCTTCAACACCACTGGAGGGAACAACAGTGGAATGTTGACGACGGTCACTCCGCCGTGATACTGGTTCACGACGTTCCGGGGGTCGGCGCCGACGGTGGGGACCGGCAAGTCCTGGAAGGGGTCCGGCACCGGAAGCCGGCCGGCCTGCAAGGGGCTGCTTTCTCCGGGGAGAGTGCTGGCGTAGTATGCCGGATCGTCCACCCCCCCGACGACTCGGATGTCGGCGGCGCGCAGCCGAGTCAACGGGATCAGCGGCATGCATCGCAGCGCGTTTTCGAGGAGGTCCGTCTCCCCGACCGGGTTGCCGTCCTCGTCGACCCCTCCCCAGGTGTTGTTGATCAGCACGGCCCCATCGACTCTCACCGTCCCTGCGCCGAGAACCTCGAATCCGCCCAACAGGGCCGGCAACACGACAGGGATCGGCAGCGTCACCGGCACCGGCGCCAACGACAGCGAGGGGGGATCGGGGTCGAGCACGACGACGGCGGCGCCCACGGTCGCCGGTTCATAGCCCGCGGTCGCGCGGGCCACGATGGTCGAGCGGTCGTCATTCCGAAGCACCTGAATGAACGCGGTCTTGACCGACGTGTCGATCTCGACCTGCACATAACCACTCAGTCCCGCATGATCGCCCGAAATCGGGGGGATGTGTACCGCGACGTTCGCTTCAGCGAGGCCGTTCCGAATCTTCACCAAGTTTGTCGCCCCGGCGCGCGCCTCGGCGGGGGAGCCGCCCGATGCAAGCGTTCGCGCCGCGGCCGTGGCGGCGGCATCGGCGACTTGCTGCATGCTCCGCCGTTCGGCGAACAACAGCCCCCCATCGACCACCAAGCCCAACATGCCGAACAGCATGGGCAAGGCGATTGCGAACAGAACCAGGACTTTACCGCGACGGCCGCGGCGCTGCGCGAGCGGTGCGGGCGAGATGCCGATCATGGAAGGCTCCTCGGACGAGTGCGAAAGATAGTGCGTCGCGACGGGAGAGGCGCTTGGAGTCAATGGGCGATCTGCATCACCGACACCGACGACAGGTGGTATTCGGTGGGGCCGAACAGGAACGGCAGGACGGGAGAGTACCGGTGCGTCACCGTGACGCGCACTCGCTTGCCGGTCGAGTTCTCGCCGTCCGGCCACTCGACGCGGACGTCGACCTGCTCCGGCGGCAGCCCGACGAGAGTCGAACGGAGCTTCGCGGCGATTTCGGATGCGTCGGCCGCGGTCCCCGCATATTCAGCCGGTCCCCAAGCAGCGCGCAAAGGTGGAGACATGTCTCCGCGGACCACGGCTTCGCGTGCGACGGTGCGGGCCGCTTCGGCCATCATGTTGTGCCGCATTGCGACCAGTCCCAACTCGAGCATCGTGAACAGCGTCAAAAGGAACCCGCCGAGAATGAGGGCGACCTCGACGAGAGTCGTCCCCGACCGCGAACCGCCTCCCCCAGTGCCTCTCTGCGTTCCGCGCGAGTGCATCGGCGACTTCCTTCATTGGTATTGCAGCGCGACGACACGTTCCCGCAAGTCGAGCACATGCGGCAACCCGGGCCACACGACCGCCGTCTGGAAGCGATAAGTCGCCTCGACGGTGACGATCACATTGCCGAAGGCGTCTTCGGTGAAATCGCTCGAAACGTGCAATCGGGCGGGGTCGAAATTCGAAAGGTTCCGCATCTCGTCAAGAACGATGTCGTGGACCGCGGCGCTCCACGACGCGTAGGTCGTCGGCGTCACGCGGTGCGTCGCCGCGTAGGCGACCCCGGCGCCGGTCGCGTTGCTGAGCGTGATGTCGTCGTGTGCCACGCGACCGAAGTCGATGCAGCCGAGCACGATGAGAATCAACACCGGCAATACGAGGGCGAACTCGATGGCCGCCAGCCCGCGGCGTCTTCGTGACTGTTGGCTGCGTTGCATCATGGAAGTCATCGTTCATCCATCGAGCACGTGGTGGCAGAACCCTTCATCCCGATTTACTCATCCCGGTTTACGGTCGTGGCGACGAGTCAGTCCCCTTCGTTCATCGGCGAGTCGCTTGATCTCGGTGCGAACACCTCTGCCAATTGGATGGCGGCCGGCCCCGCGAGCACCACGAAGATCGCGGGGAAAATGAACAGCAGCGTCGGAAAGAGAATCTTCACCGAGGCTTTCTGGGCAAGCTCCTCGGCCCGCTGCTCGCGCGCAATCCGTATGCTTTCGGCGTGAATGCGAAGCGCGTCTCCCATGCAGGTTCCGAAGCGGCGCGCCTGCTGCACGAACGACGCCAACATGCCGATCGATTCGAGATCGGCCCGCTCGGCGAGGTTCTTCAGGGCCGCGTCGGGAGTGGTTCCCAATTCGATTTCCCGCTGCACTCGCTCCATCTCGGCGGCCAACTCGCCGTGCGCGATGCGTAGCTCCTTCGTGACGCGCTGGAGCGCGCCTTCCAGGCTCAGGCCGCCTTCCATGCAGGTCACGAGCAGATCGAGGAAGTCGGGCAGGGAGCGGTTCAGCCGGATGTGCCTCCGGGCCTTGCGGCGGTCGAGCCAGTAACTGGGGACCATGCTGCCAAGGACGGCTCCCAAAGCTCCGTACAACAGTCCGTACTGCAAACTGCATGCGCCGATGCCGACCAGAAGGAGCGCGACGACCCCCGGAACGACCATCAGGGCCGGCTTGGCGACGAGATAGACGTAGAGTGCGGACGGATGATAAATGCCCGCGTGCAGTAGCCGGGCCTGGAGGCGGGTCCGCTGGCCTTCGTCGTCGGGAAGCAGGTGCTTTGCGAGCCGGGGCGAGATGCGTCCCAACAAACGGGACGTGCGACCCGGTTGGGATCGCGTCCGGTTCGAGTTCGCCAGATCGTGCCGAAGTTCCTCGAGGCGACCATCAATCATCTGGTCGTCGCGTCTCAGCCGATGGATCAAGGCGAGCATCAACGCCGTGACGCCGACGAATGCCAGACCGGAGATGATTTCCACGGACATTGCGCCCCCTCCCGGACGTTTCACCAGCGGTTACGAGTCACGAGCGAGTTCAGAATTCGATTCGAATGATCTTGCGGATCCAGATGGCCCCGATGGCTTGGGACGCCAGCGCCCCGACCAGCAACATGGGCCGGTCGAGCAACTCCTGCGCGTAGTCGCGATTGATGGCAAGGAGGGCGACGAAGGCGGCGATCGGCAGCACCGTGAGCACGATCGCCTGAAGCCGGCCTTCGCCGGTGAGGGCCTTGACCTTTCCGACGAGTCGCATCCGCTTGCGAATCACGTCGGACAGATTGGCGAGCAGTTCGACGGGGTTGCCGCCGCTCTGCCGCTGGACGAGCATCGCGACGGCGAACATCTGCAGCTCCATCACCTTGTTCCGGGATGCCAGATCGCGGAGGGTCAGGTCGTGCGACAGGCCGAGGTTCTGCTGTTCGCAACAATAGGCGAACTCTTCGGACAGTGGGGGCTTTCCTTCCTGAGCCAGGAGCTGGAACGCGCTGTCCATCGTCTGTCCGGCCCGGACGGCGCGGCTCATCAACTCGAAGGCCTCGGGCAGTTGCTCGCACAGACGCTGCTGTCGCTTGTTCCGGCGGACGCAGAGATACAGCAATGGCGCCGCGGCGGCGATCAGGCCGATGACGAGGCCCGCCCACAGGCGCTCGACGAGAAAGTACACGATGGGAACCGTCACCGTGCCGATGCAAAGACTCAGACTCACGAAATGCTCGACCGTCCAGCTCAGGCCGGCCTGCTGAATCATCGCCTGCAACGAGTCGTGGGCGGTCGGCGCGCCGCCCGTCGATTCGTCGGTAAGCGGATCCAGGTTCTTGAACAGAGCGGACCGCCGCGCGCGCCGTTTGAGCGTCGCCCCGAACTCGTCGTCGAGACGCCGGACGATGCGCGACCGGTCGCGCCACACCAGGTCGAACGCGACCGAGACCAACCCCGCCGCCGCCAATGCGGCCGCGGAGAACGACAACAACGTGATGGCGCCGGAATTCATCGGGATTGGGCCTTCGAAGCAACTGCGTCGTAGCGGTCGCGGGTCAATACGCGCGACTCGAACATCTCGAATGGAAGCTCGATCCCCATCTCCCGGAACCGCTCGAGGCAACGGGGCCGGATTCCCGTCGCGCGGAACCGGCCGCGGGCCCGGCGGTCCTCGTCCAGCCCGGTCTGCTCGAAGACGAACAGATCGTGCATCGTGATGGTCTGCGCCTCGATCCCGGTGATCTCCGAAATCTGGACGACTTTGCGAAGACCGCCCGGCAGACGCGCGCAATGCACGACCAGGTCGATCGCGGAGGCGATTTGCCGCTGGATGAACCACAGAGGCAGATCGTAACCGGCCATTCCGATCAGCATCTCCAGCCGCCCGACCGCGTCGCGCGCGTCGTTGGCGTGGATCGTGGTCAGGCTGCCGTCGTGGCCGGTCGTCATCGCCTGGAGCATGTCGAAGGCCTCTTCGCCCCGGCATTCTCCGATGACGATGCGATCGGGCCTCATCCGCAGAGAGTTCCGCAACAGGTCGCGCGGCGTCACTTGTCCCTTCCCTTCGATGTTCGCCGGCCGGGTTTCCAGTCGGCCGACATGCGGCTGCTGCAACCTGAGTTCGGCCGCGTCTTCGATCGTGACGATCCGCTGGTCTTGCGGAATATATCCCGACAGCAGGTTCAACAGCGTCGTCTTTCCGCTCCCCGTGCCGCCGGACACCATGATGTTCAGCCGCGCGTCGATGCACGCCGCCAGGAAGTCGATCATGTCCGGCGCGGCGGAATCGCGGGCGATCAGGTCTCCCGCCGCAAGCGGCTTCGCGCCGAAACGGCGGATCGAAACCATCGCGCCGTCGAGCGCCAGCGGACGGATGACGGCATTCACGCGGCTGCCGTCGTCGAGCCGGGCGTCGACCATCGGGCTGGACTCGTCCAGCCGCCGCCCGACCCGATTCGCGATCCGCTGCACGATCTCCAGCAGGTGCTGCTCGTCGTGAAAAACGACGTTGGTGCGTTCCAGGCAACCCCGCCGTTCGACGTACACGGTCTTTGGTCCGTTGATCAGCACGTCCGTGACCGTCGGATCGCGAAGCAGGACGTCGATGGGGCCCAGTCCCAGCGTTTCGTCGATGACTTCATTGCTCAACCGCTCGCGCTCGTCCTGGCTGAGCAGGTCGGCCCGGTAATTGCAAAGCTCCTCGATGCCCCGCCGCAGTTCGCGCCGCAACTCGTAATCGTTCATCGTGCCGACGGACGACAAGTCCATCCGAGTGACGAGGTGCTTGTGGATTTCCTTCTTGAGCGTCAAAAACCGCTCCTGCTGCTCCATGTCGGCGTCGCCAAAGAAGGCATGGCCGCTGCTGGTTTCGTTCATCGAGAGCTCCTTGGAGGACCATCGTCATGGTTATGAAGGAATGGCGCTTTGGGAAAAGGGGCCGTCGAGGATCTTGTCCGATCGTGGCGCGAGCGAACGCATCCAACCAAGACCGAGATGCTCGAGCAGCGAGCCGGACCGGGTCGGAATTCGAGATGTGGCGGCATCGGGAGCCGAAGCGCCGGCGATCGCGCGGGCCATGTCGCGGAACACGGCGGCCAAGCGGGTTCGGGGTCGCTCGGACACCGCCGGACAGCCGCGGTTGATGCACGAGTTCATCGTCTTCGGGTCGTCCGGGATACTGAACGCGATTCGCTGCTGAAGCGCGTCTTCGGCCTGCGCGAGAGGCAGTTCCCGCAACTGGCCGCTGCGATTGGCGACCAGCATCAGTTTCTCGGGAGGAAGTTGCATTTGCCGCCAGTGATCGAGCAGCCGCCCGGCGTTTCTCAACGAAGTGAAATCGAGCCGCATGAGGAGCACGATGCGGGTCGCCCACTCGAGCAATTGAGAGCCCGACTGCTGGAAGACGTCGTCGGCGTCGATGACGGTGTCCGCGAAGCACGTTTGCGCCAGGCGCGCCACGCGGCTCGCTTTTTCGATCGTGACGTGCTCGATCTCGGCGGGCCGACGAGGCGCCGCCAGCACGCGGACGCCCCTCTCATGCGCCGCGAGAGACTGCTCGAACATCTTGCGGTCGAGCTTGTCGATGTTGCGGCACAGGTCGGCGAGCGTGTGACGGGGTTTCAAATCGAGCAGCGCCGCCAGATCCCCTTGCCGGGGCACGAAATCGAGCAGCGCGCAGCTCCGGCCCTCCTGGGCCAGCGCGACGGCCAGGTTCACGGCGACGACGCTTCCGCCGCACCCGCCGCTCGCCGTCGCGACGATGGTCATCCGCCCGTGCGGGTCCATCGAGCGCCCCGTCGTGCGGATGCGGCCCAGGAACTCGCCCACTTGCCGGTTCAGGTCGCCGGCTTCATCGAGGTAGTCGTCCGCCCCCTTGTGGATCGTTGCGAGAATACGAGCGGGATCGCGGGCGTCTCCCACGACCACCAGCTTTTTCAGCGCGGTTTTTCGCGCCTTGTCGAGAATCGCGAGCGATTGCTCGTCGCTGGGAAGCATCAACACGACGAGGTCGAGTTCCCCGCCGACGCTGCGCAATTCGTCGTGCAGCCGGTCCAGAGGGACCATCCGCGACAGGGGACACGGACAGCCGTGTCGCGAAAAGGCCTCACGAATCCGAATGGCGATGGCCTGGTCATCGCCCGAGATGAGGACTTGCATCGAATACACCTCTCTTCTCCAAGTCTTGGGACCGGGCTTGAGGCTGCTCGCTGCACTCGCGACCTATCGGATCCTAGGTCACGTCTGGCGGAGTGGTCATCCGAGCAAGCCGCGAACGGCGAGAATGCGATACTTTCGCATTCCGTCCGAATCGGCTCATCCGCGGCTGCCCCGCTCCCAAATCCGGTCTACGGTTGCTCTTGACGGCTGGTGACAAGATCGGCCCCCTGAGATGACGAGCACGTTCCGAGGAGCACCCGCCATGCCGAGGCGAGTCCTATTGGCCGATGATGATCGAGAACTCGTACACATCCTCCGCCGGCGTTGCCAAGAACTCGGCCTGCAAGTGACGGCGGCAAACGACGGGTTCCACGCGGCCTGCGATATGTTTCTTGCGGGCGACGAAGGCGACCGGTTCGACCTCATCATTCTCGACGTGAACATGCCCGCCGACGATGGGCTCAGTCTCTGCGAGGAAATGCTGCGCGAGCCGTCGTTGTGGGACGTGCCCGTCATCGTCCTGACGGGCCGCACCGACTCCGGAACCATCCGTCGTTGCGAAGAGTTGGGCGCGTCGTATGTGTTGAAATCCGGCAACTTCTGGCCGGAGCTCGAGGGACTGATCCGGGAACTGCTGGAATTGCCCTCGCCATGCGGTGGGACGGAGCCGACCGGGACCGGCAATGCCTCGACTCGAATAGGTTGAAATGCTTCTCATCGCACCGACCCGCGACGACCGATCGTTCTCGGACCAGGCTTCCCCCGCGGAGATTCATCGCCCGCTCACGGCAACGGAGTGGCAGCGACTGCTCGATGAATTTTCGCACGACCTGCGAACGTCCCTGCTGGTCGCTGGCGAGTATTCGCGACTGCTGCAGGACGGCTGCCATGGAGCGCGGGACGACGAGCGATACGAGTCGCTCGAGGCCGTCGGCGACCGGTTGGAGGAAATCCAGTTTCTATTCGACGCGCTGCTGTCGATCGCGAGGCTGGAAACGGAACGCACGACGCCTGCGACCGGAACATGTCCGCTGCACGACGTGCTCGATCGGGTCTCCCGGCGGCTTGCGCGACATGCCGCCGTGCTCCATGTCCCCTTTCAGCACGCGGCTTTGGCCTCCGCTCCGACGATTCGCACCGATCCCCGAGCGGTCGAATTGATTCTGCTCGCACTGGGGCGGTTTGCGTTGCAGCGTTCTCGTGGATCGCGGCCGGTGACCCTCCGGGCGGTCGCAAATCGAGGGACGCAACGGATCGAGTTGGGCGTCGTTTACTCGGGAACTCCGCCCGAGGCAAGGCACTTGGCCGGTCTACGCGACCAACTTCGCGTTGCGGATCCGGACGATCGCGGCGCCCTGAATATCGATCTGGGGCTTGCCTGCGAGTTGAGCCGCCGCGCTGGAGGCCAGTTCACCGCATCGCGTCGAGCGACCGCCACGGAGTTGAGCTTGTGCCTTTCGACAGCCACGGACTGACCCGATCCGAGAGAACGCCCGATGACTCAGCCCCGTTGCATCCTAATCGTGGACGATGAGCCCGCCGTGGTGGACGGCCTGCGTCGCCGGCTTCAGACGGCAGGCTACCGCTGTCTGAGCGCCGCCAATGGGCGGGAGGGGTTCACGATCGCCGAGGAGGCGCGTCCCGATCTGATTCTGCTCGATATGCGAATGCCCGTATGCGGCGGCATCGAGTCGCTGGCTGAACTCCGCCGGTGCGAAGCGACCCGCGAGATTCCCGTCATCGTGATTTCCGGAAACGAATTCGACCAGGCCGCCGCACTGGAGGCTGGCGCCGACGACTTCCTGGCCAAACCATATCGCGCCGAGCAGTTGCTGACGGCCATTCGAATCCGTTGCGAACGACACACTGGTCCAAATCCGTCCGCGGGAGCCGGCTTGCCATGATTTCCAGGATCTCGACGATTCGACAAACGGATCATGTCCTCGCCTCGCAGCGCGAGGACGATCTTTCGTTACGGATCGCTGCGTTCCGCCGCGACCTCTGCCGCGCGCTTTTGTCCTCCACCGGACGGCAAAGCACTCTCGACAAGTGTTTGCGGCTTTTGTTGTCGTCGACTTTCTGGAACTCGGGCGGCATCTGGGGCAGGCGGGCCGGTTCCGAGACGTTCGTCTTGCATGCGAGTCGCGGCGACGATGCGCGATTTGCTGCATTCGCGACTTTGCAACTTCCAGGCGATTCGGTTCTCGGCCGGCTGATTCGCTCGACGGAGCCGATGGTTCTCGACGAATTTCCAGGAGGGGCCGAGGCGTTGGAATCAGCCGATGGGCCGTTGTCGAGCGACCCGCCGAGTCAAGAGCACGGATGGACGGTTCTGCCTTTGCACCATGCGCGGCACTGCGTCGGCATCCTGATGCTCGGCGCCACCGCCGCGGCGTCGCCAACGGCATTGGCATTGCTGCGGCGCGTCGCCGGAGACCTGGCGGAGGGTCTCGTCCATCTGGACCGCCAGGAATGGCTGCGAGAAAGGACCCGCCTGTGCCAATCGCTCTTTCATTCGATCGCGTCCCCCATCATCTGCCTCGATCGCGAGAAACACGTCTCGACTTGGAACCCGGCGGCTGCGCGAACCTTCGCGCGAAGGGGGGCCGAACTCTGCGGCCGTCCGCTTTCGCTATTCGATGAGCAGGGAAACCGTCGGGTGGATGAACTTTTGCGGGCGGCGCTCGATGGACACACGGCGACCGCTGACGTCATTCACGCGGCGCACCACACGGCCCGGCAAATCGACCTTTCGTTGACCGCTGCGCCGCTCCTCGACGAATCCGGAGAGGCCGCCGGCGTCGTCCTCACGGCCAGCGACATGACGGCCCAACATCGCGCGGAACGGCAGTTGCAACTCGTCCGCGACGCCAGTCGAATCGTCAGCCATGCGGATTCTCTGGCGGACGCGGCCCCCCCTCTCGCACAGCGCCTCATCGAATCTCTGGACCTGTCGCGATGCGAAATCTGGGGCCTCGACGACGACGACGCGCACTGGATGAACGTTGTATCGCGGTCGACGCTCGGCGGCGATATCGAGGAGGCAACGATTCCCCCCCGGTCCATGCGACTCGCGGCGAGCGACGGGCTTCCCGGACAGGTCCGCGACGCGCGCCGTCCGCTGCACCGCACGCGGCTGACGAACCCGGATTTCTTTCCACCCGCGATGACCCCATTCGGACCGAACGATCCAGACGATGCCATCGGCGTCCCCGTCTTCCACGACGACCGCGTCTCCGCCGTGCTGATCGTCTTCGCGCCGAGGCTGCCGGCCGCGGATTCCGCGCTGGGGACCGTGCTGGCCGCGATCGCGGAGCAACTCGGACATCGCCTCGCGCGCGACCGCGACCATCGAGACTTGCGGCGCGGCGAGGAGCGCCTGCGGCAATCAGCGAAGATGGACGCCATCGGCCTTCTCGCCGGGGGCATCGCGCACGACTTCAATAATCTGCTGACCGTCATTCTCGGCCACAGCGGAATCGCCCTCGATCTCCTCAAGGCCGATGGAACGCACGGCGCGCGGGACCTTTGCGAGATGATCGAGGAGATCGAAAACGCCGGCCGGCGCGCCGAATCGCTCACGCGACAACTCTTGGCGTTCAGCCATCGGCAGGTATTCCACGCGGTCGCGCTCGACGTGAATCAACTGGCTCGCGACATGCGCAAGATGCTGGTCCGCCTGATCGGCGAAGACATCGAACTGAATTTCTCGCTTGCGGACGACCTGTATCCGGTCAAGGCCGATCCGTCCCAGATCGAGCAGATCCTGATGAACCTGGTCGTGAATGCTCGCGACGCCATGCCGCACGGAGGCCGCATCACCGTCCGCACGCGCAACATCACCCTGCGGGCATTCCAAACGCGCCGGCATCCCGAGGCGCGGTCCGGCGATCATGCGGTGGTCGAAGTCGCGGACGACGGCTGCGGCATGGACGACGAGACCGCGCGCCGCGCCTTTGAGCCGTTCTTCACCACGAAATCACCGGGAAAGGGGACCGGAATGGGACTCGCAACGGTCTATGGCATCGTCCGTCAGTGCGGCGGATTCATCGAAGTGAGCAGCGCGGCCGGCGTCGGCACCACGATGGCCGTTCATCTTCCCCGGAGCCGCGACGCCTTGGAGCCGATGCAGGTGACCGCCCCGTTGAGACTCTCGCTGGGCGGTCGCGAAACCATCCTGCTGGCGGAGGACGACGATATGGTCCGCGGCCTCATGCAGCGCGTTCTGGAAAACCGAGGCTACGAAGTACTGTCGGCCGGCGATGGACGAGAAGCCGCTCGACTGTTCGATCGGCATCGCGACCGGATCGGATTGCTGCTGGTCGATGCGGTGATGCCCGGGCTCAGCGGCCCGAAGTTCGTCGAAACGGCCCGATCGCGCAAGCCGGAAATGCCGGTCCTCTACGTTTCGGGATATTCGGACGGCACGCTGCGGCGCTGTTCCGTCTCCGGCGAACTGCACCCGCTACTGCAGAAGCCGTTTCGCGTCGACGTCCTGCTTCGCAAGGTCCGCGAGATCCTCGATGGAGCATGTCCCGCGAACTGAGCCGATCAGCAAAGCCAGATCGACGTCGTTGCGGACTTCGAGTTTGCGAAGCACCTTCGCATGGTGCTTCGCGACGGTCTGAACGCCGATGCCCATGGCGGCCGCGATCTCCTTGATGTTCTTCGCTTCGAGCAGCAAATCGAGGACTTCGCGTTCCCGCGCCGATAAAGTCGCGATCCGTTCGTTGATCCGCTCCCGCACCCGGCTCGCGGCGCGGACGCGTTCAGCGTGCTCCAGCGCATTTTCGACGCAGTGCTGGAGGACGTCGTTGCGGATCGGTTTTTCCAGAAAGTGAAACGCCCCATCCTGCAACGCGCGCACCGCCAGGGAAACGGCGGCGTGTCCCGTGAGAATTACCGTGGGAATCGGAGTGTTTTCCCGCTGTAGCCGCCGTTGCAAGTCGAGCCCGTTCATTCCCGGCATCTGGATGTCGAGCAGCGCGCAACACGGTTGCCCATCGCTTGGCAACGCCTCGGGAAGGTCTCGCAAGAACGCTTCGGCCGACGCGTAGGGGCGCAGGTGGAACTCGCCGCTCGCCAACATCAGCATCGCCAGCCGGCGCATGTGCGGATCGTCATCGATAACGAAAACCGTGCCGCGAGCCATCGGACCTCCTTACTCTGGTTCTCTGGTTTCCCTTATCCTTTGCTCCCCATATTGGTATTGAAAGGCCACTCTCTACTATTGGACGTGCGAGCCAGCGACCAGGAGACGAAGGCGGCCCATTCTTCGAGAATCCGGGTTTTCCCTCTCCGGTCCATACCCGAAGAATGCGCTTGTGCGGATTCTTCCGCACTGGAAAAACCGTCAAGGATCGCTCGGTCCGCACGATGCGACCCTTGCAGCCGCCGGAAGAAAACCCGCTTCAGCCGTCATCGTCCGTGAAGTCGAATGGGGCGAGCGGATCCTGGCATTGCTGCGCCACCGCATCCCGCCGTCAGGACGCCGTGAAATCGATCGTCTTGACCCAGGCATTCGACTCGCCGGCGTGGTGCGTGGCATCGAAGACGACAGGGGGATCGAGCGCTTCGACGGCGAGCAGGTACCACTGGTCGCCAGTCGGTTCGTACCAGGTCAACCACCAGCAGACGCACGTGTTGGAGTTCTCTCCGGTGGATGCCGTGGAATCGAAGTAGTAGGAGATCGACATCCGCATCTTGGCGACGCCATCGACGACCGTCGGGTTGTCGATCGTGGGCTTACGATCGTTCGGATGCTCCATGTAACCCTTGAAATCGGCGTTGTATGCGCCGTCGCCGCTCACGTCGGCGACCGTCGTGTTTTCGCCGATCCCGGGGGGATCGTCGAAATCCGTGGAGAGCTGCAACTCGAAATGGCCCCCGTCGTTCGGATCGTCATGGCGGTCCTTGAGGATCCGAAGAATTCCGAGTTCGCCCTGGTTGGGAACGTAGATCGTCATGGTCGCGTCACCTGTCTTGGAAGGATGTTGCCGGGGATCGAAGGTCGGCCACTCGGGCTTCAGACGACGGTTTCGACGTCGAGCACCACGCCGCACTCGGCGACGACGGTGTCGCACTCCGTCTCGGCGGCGCGGCGCCCCCACACCGGCGTCGACGAATATCTCGCCCATTCGTCGTCCTGGTCTTGCAACCAATAGACCAACCAGTTCTGCTTGCTCGCCTCGGCGCCGTCGCAGAAAACCCAGCCGATCTCGTCGAACCGCCATGTGGCGATGATACCTTGGGTAGGGATCGTGCCGTCCACGGCGTTCGCGGGCGGCGTGTCCGCGAGGCTCCCGGGCTGGTCGTGGAAGACGTATCCCTTCACCGCCTTCGGACGGTCTCCGCCCGGCAGATCATTGCCGTAGGCGCAGATCGTCCCGCAGGGGCGATCCGTACATTTGACATTGACGTAGATTGCTGCCGGCGGATGAAGGATCGCCATCGTTCGTCTCGTCCCCGTATGTCTTGGGTTCGGTTTCGTGTTCTCCGCACCACTCGTCGCAATCGGTGGTGGCGTTCGAGTTTCGCGGGTGACTCCAGAACGCCTACCAATCGGCGTTATTCGAGGTTCAATGCAGCATGATTTCGGCATCCCGGTAGGTCGCCATTCCGGAACGATTCACCACGCCGAACCAACCGCGATGATCGGCAGGCCGAGGAGCGCCGCCCACGTCCGCCGCAACGAGGCGGGCCAAGTCGTCTTGGCCCCATTGGACGCTTTCCAGCGCGTGGTTCTTGACGGTCAACTGGAAATAGCTATCGTCGCGTTCGGCGTGAGTGACGAATTCGGTCGCCAGATTTTCGGTGCCGCGATCCTTGAGGATGCCGTTTGACGTGTTCACGCCAACCAGTCGTGACCGCCACACCGCCGACCGGCCCACGTCATCGTCTCCGGGCCGGATCGACAATACTTGCCCGATGTGAACGTGCTCGCCGTTCAGTTGCTCCTCACGCCAACCGAAAAACATACCCAGCTCTCCTGCTCCCGGCCACCGTCCCTGGTATGGCCGCAACCGGATCGTGTAGCTGGGATGGTCGATGTAGCCCAGCGCGAGGTAGGCATCGCCCCGCGCGCTGACGACCAGTCGCCGCGCATCGCGGTCCAGGTGGAACGACGATTGCGGATTCTCCGGCCAGACCAGTTTGCGCGGTTCCTGGTCGAAGAGCGGATACCAGACTTCGCGCCGGTGGGTTTCGAGTCCGAAGACGCGAGAATCCGCGGGACGGACGATCTCCCCGGGAATCGCATCGAAAGTCCTCTCCACAGCAGATGGCGCCGCATCGCCGAGATCGGCCGACCGATCATTTCGCGGGGAACCCGCGAGACCGGCGGCCGACGGAGCGAGAGGCCCGTCCGCCGGGTCCGCCGGCTCGCCGAGCCTCGCCCAAACCGCGTAGCCGGCGGCTGTCGACACGAGCAGCAGCGCCAGGCCCGGCACGGTCCAGCGCGGATCGAAGCGCCGGGCGTTCACGCGAACGGAACGTGACGAACGAACGGCCACGTTCTCGGTCGAGCCGGTCGCCGTCGCCGTCCGTTCCAGGCTGGCCACGTCTTCCGCCGCGCCGATGATCATGGTGCGGTCGCGGCATCCCGCGACTCGGGTGGCGAGATCCCCGCCGCGACAATGCGGTCCCAGACGGCTTGCCACGTCAACGGCCGATCGCGGCCGTTCCGACGGATCCTTCGCCAGCAATCCGCTGACGAGAGACTCCACCTCCGGCGGAAGGTCGCTCCGGAATCGGCCGAGCGGGGGAGGTTGTTCGTGGACCTGGCGGAACAACGTCTTCAAAGGCGGCTCCGCCATCTCGGCGCGAAAGGGAGGCCGACCGGCCAGCAGCCGGAACAGCACGCAGCCCAAGGCGTAAAGGTCCGACCTCGCGTCGGCCCCCTTCGATCGCTCCGCCTGCTCGGGGGCCATGTAGTCCAGCGTGCCGACGACGCCCCCGGTCCCCGAAAGGGTCTCCGCACCGGCGGAGACCACGAGCCGCGCCAATCCCAGGTCGGCCACCTTGACGACTCCGTCGCGGGAAACGAGAAGATTGGAGGGCTTGATGTCCCGATGGACGAGCCCGTGCTCGTGAGCGTGGGCGAGTCCCAGGGCGGCCTGCCGGACGGCTTCGCACGCGTCGGCCACGGAGAGCCATCCCTGGGCGCTGGCGAGCGTTTCGAGGTCGCACCCGTCGACGAACTCCATCGCCAGATAGAGCGTCCCGTCGATTTCTCCCGCGTCGTGCGCGAGCACGATGTGCGGGTGCTGGAGCCGACCGATCGACTGCATCTCCCGGCGGAATCGGGCCGCGAACCCGGGATCCTGGCGCCGATCGTCCGGCAGGAGCTTGACGGCCATCCGGCGCCCCAACCCCGTATGGACCGCCTGGTACACGACGCCCATGCCGCCCGACCCGAGGACCGAGAGCAGCCGATAACGCCCGAGGTCGCACGGAAGTCGGCGATCGGGATGGACGGCGGAGCCGGCGTCCGGAGACTCGCCGCCGGCTCGATCACGGGCCGGGGCGAGTGGCCTCTGCGGCGGACGGTAGAGAAATTCCTCGACGAGCAAGGCCGCCGCGGCCGCTTTTTCTTCCGCTTCCGGTCCCGACGCGCAGCAGGCGCGGAGGGTGCGAAGCATCGGATCATCGGACAGGGCGTCGAGTTCCGCGCGACAGCTCTCGCACGATGCGACGTGCTCGACCACGGTCTCTTCGCTTTCCGATTCGAGCCGGTCGAAAAGGAAGTCAACCAGGACTTCATGATTCAGGCAGACTGGCATGGGCCATTGACCCGTGGAGCAGTTCGTCAACGACAACGACGGGAATTCTTCGGGGGCATCGCCAGGATCGCGGTCGGGGCGGTCCCGCCGAACGCGGTGGAGCATCATGACATACGCCTTCGCCTTTCTCGAACGAGCGGGCCGTCATCGCCGGTCCGGTCTCGCAGCGCTCCGCCGCCATGCCGTCCCGCCCCGCGCAGGCCGCTCGGCGCGCCTTCTTCGTCTTTTTCCGACAACAGCGCATCGTTGCGGCGTCGAGTCGCGGCCGCTTCGGCGTCCGGAAGCCCTTCCCCCGCACGAGGAAGCTGGATGGTGAATTTCGTCCCCTGTCCCGGTTTGCTGTGGACCTTGACGAGACCGCCCGACCCGTCGACCGCGGCATGGACGCGTGCCAGCCCCAATCCGTTCCCCCGGCCCGGTTTCTTGGTGGTGAAGAAAGGCTCGAAGAGCCGCGACCTCGTCTCCTTGTCCATGCCACAGCCCGAGTCGCTGACCGCGAGCAGAACGCGGTCCCCGGACGGCGACCCGGGTTTCCCGGCCGGTGGCCCCTTCCGTCGGGTATTCGACGTCTCGACCGCGATCGTGCCGTGTCGGCGGATGGCGTCCCGCGCGTTCATGACCAGGTTCATCACGACCTGCTCCATGTCCCCGGCGTCCGCCTTCACCGGCCAGAGATCGGGGGCCAGCCGCACCAGGAATTCGATCTGCTCGCCGACCAGGCGACGAAGGACAGGCTCCATGCCGGCGACAAGGGCATTCAGGTCGAGCACCTTCGGCGTCGGAGGGCGGGCCCGTCCGAAAGGCAGGAGTTGCCCGGTCAGCGCAGCTCCCCGCCTGCATGCGGCGTGGATCATGCGGAAAGCGTCACGAGACGGGTCGCCGGTCGGCGCGTGGTCGAGTGCGCACTCGCATTCTCCGCCGATGATTGCCAGAACGTTGTTGATCGCGTGGGCGATTCCGGCGGCGCGCTCGTCCACCGCCTCCCGGCAAGCTGCGCTTCGGCCGATGCCCCAGGAACCGCCGGCCCGCTCGACCGCGTCGATCAACGGGGCCTTCCGGCTTCTGCGGAACGCGACGTAATTGCACGCGCCGTGCTTGAACGCGTCGACGACCGCCCCCGCGGTATCGCCTCGCCCCACGACGACGACCGGCAGGTCTCGGAACTGCCTCAGCCACGGCACCGCCGCAAGCACTTCGCCCGTTCCTTTGCCGGTCCAGCACACGGCAGCGCCCCAGATCGGCGATTCGCTGTCGGTGAGCAATTCGTCAAGCGTCGGCTCCCGGCAGGTCACGGAGCGGTTTCCCGCGAGCCATCGCTCCAATTCCCGGGGCATGCGCGGCGCAGCGGGAAACAACAAGAGCCGACGCTCCACTGGATCGTCCCGGGTTCGACCTGGATTCGGCATGTTTCCTGCATCCGGCGGGAATGATCGATCGGTGCCAGCCGAGCCGTCAGATCGCGTCCGACCGAGCGTTTCGGGCCGTTCGGCGTCCCATGAAACGGTTCGGAAGAACGGCGATTGTGTGGCGGATCCACTCCGTTCGGTCGGTGCGGATTCCGCTCGATGGAGCAAACCGAATTGCACGATGCTTCCCCCTAATACCCGCCGAAGGGCGAATCTTCCCGAAAATGGAGAGAATTTTCGAGAATTCCCGTCGACGGCCGCATGGCCGACGAGGGATCAATCCCGGAAGACGCTGTAGTCGGAGGCCAGAACGAGCATTTCGGCCTTCAGCCGCTGCAGGATGCGGAACTTGGTCTTGTAGATCCACCCCACGTCACGTCCCAGCCGGTCCGCCGCCTCGGGGGCCGGCAACCGCTGCTCCCAGTTCAGTTCGAAGACGGCCCATTCCGTGTTGCCGAACTCGTTCCGCACCCGCCCACGGGCGGTGCGGAAGATGTGCTGGTTCAACTCGTCCAGCCAGGCGGGATCGACCTCCCGATCGAAAAGTTCGACCGCGACCAGCTTGTCTCCGCCCCGGCCGCGACCCGGGAGGCACGTGCGGTCGAGGAACTTGAGCATGGTGTTCCGCGTGATCACGCCCAACCAGCTCCGGAACTTCCCTCTTGCGGGGTCATAAGCGAACGAATGGATCGCCGAGGCGACGTTGGTCAGCACCTCCTGGACCACGTCGCGGGTGTCCGAGTCCTGGAGTCGGTGCCGCGCGCAATACCCGTGGATCGCCGGCACGTACGATTTCACGAACAGGTTCCATGCTTCCGCGTCGCCCGCATCGCGAATCCGCAACAGCAGGCTGGGATGAGTCGAAGGGGATGATCGAGCGTCGAATTCCATGTTTCGTCCTGGGGGAACGGCGTCCGCCATTCCCGCCGTTCGCCATGGTCGCGCGGGGCGGATGACAGGCCATCCTGCACGATGGTCGCGGACAACGTCAAGCGAAAGTCCGCTGCCATGGTCGAAACGCTGGCGGACGTTGCGGTCAGGACTGGGACCGACGATCGCATGGTTGCTCTTTCAGGAAGCCGGCCGGAGGCGGTGAGAGCCCGCTCGTTCCCTCGTCGGATCGGAACCTCTCGTGAAACGTCGGCCGGTCGGTTCCGGCCGAGGCTCGGACCGGGACGGCGGCGCCGTGACGGTGCGGCCCGGCATCAGCGAGTCTCGTGTCGCGGACGGCCCTCTCCGCCGGAACGGCGGTTTCTTCGACGCCACTGCCGCACTTCTCGGCGGGCCTCCGCGGCGACGAATGCTTCGAGGACGGCAAAACAGACCTCCTGCACCACGACGAGCGCCTCCTGGAAGAGCCGGCCGACGAGGCCTCCGGTGTCGCCGCGTTGTTTTCTTGGAACCAATGTCCGCTCCCGGCCGCGATCCCCGGAGCGTCGTCCAGACCCGGACTTGGTCCGCGGACGAGTCGCTCCACCGGAACCGGCTTCTTCCGTCCTCATACCGGCGGGAGACGGAATCTTCCGAGAAATCTGCGGAAAATTTCCGGGTGCTTCCGAACGAGGCGGCGATCTCGCACGGATCGGCGGTCCTTCGCGGCTCCTGGCCTCGAATCCGCCGGGCGGACGCGATCGGTCGAACTAGACGTGGATGGCCGGGTCGCTGGCTCGTATCTCCGCGAGATCATGTCGCTGGAATTGCGACTCCGGCAACGGTCGACGCGATACTGTGGCGATCCACCGAATCTTGAGTAGCCCGCAGTACAGTGGTTTGGCGACAGTCGTCGACGGATTCCACCAGCCAGGTACGCATTTGCCCGGATGGGGTTCGCTCCAGCCCCCATTTGTCTGAGCCCGAGCAGAGGGAATCGCCCTCCTTTCAGAAGGTCTTGGTAGGTACGCGTTTCCCGGATGGGTCCTGAAACTGCTTTTGCAGTTCGGTGATTTCCGCCTTGCGTTCGACCTCGGTCATTGACCCGCTCCCGTCGGCGCCATACACCCCGGTTCCTGCGCCCGTCGGTCCGACACACCGATGTGACTTGCAAGTGATGCTCGCCGCCGGGTTGCGAAGGCCGGCGCAGCTCCCCTTGACGGCCGAAGGGACCGGCACCGCTACACTGCGAAGAACGCGAGCCTCCCCCTCGGCTCCCGTTGCCCAAGCCGTCGCTGTCCGAACATGGTCAAGGATTCGCCACGCGCCAGTCGGACAACTTCAGACCGTCGATCCAGGCGTAATGACTGGTGTTTCCCGTCACCAGCGCGCGTCCCGCTTCCAACGCGGTGGCCGCGATGACCAGGTCGGCGTCGCTGTGCGGGTGGCCGGCCCGGCGGGCCTCGGCCCAGAGTTCA
>JBBDNU010000099.1:0-24846 GCA_040877365.1 Planctomycetales bacterium | reverse complement strand
TTCGCGACGGTCGCACTGACGGCCTCGCGATCGTAAACCATCTGCACGCTGCGGGCACTCATGCGGACTTCGAACGGCACGGCGTACCGCTCGAACGACACGCGGGAGAACGGCATGAAGGGGCCGTGCTCGTTCCGGGGGACGATGTCGGCCACGACGTCCTTGAGGAGCGCGATGCGCTGCTTCGCCGCGTCGTCCTTGATGGGAAGGCTCTCGTACGCCTCCAGTTCCTCCGGGCCGTGGACGGTGATGTCGGTATGCGCGCGGGACAGGATTTCGCCGCTGTAGTAACGCCGCTGGGCGACGACCTTGCGTTTCTCCAGGTCGAGACAGCCGAGGCTCGAGATCCAACCGTAGATGGGATAACCCACATAGCGGAAGCTGGTGACGCAGACGCGGCCGTCGCGGGTCATGAAGGGGCGGGCGGCCATCTCGAACCACGACTCGTTCATGTCGAAGTGCATCGCCTGCGACATGTAGGTGTAATGCTTCATCACCGGCTGATCGTCCTTCATCACCAGGTCGGGCGATTGCCACAGGGTTTCGCCGGTCTTCGGGTCGAGCAGATGGACCGGGCCGGGGCTGTTGATGCCGTGCCAGCGGATCCGCCCGTTCCGCCCGGTGTAGGCGACGGCGAGTTCTCCGTTCCGCGTCATCCCGAGCACGTAGGCCGAGGCGGTGCCGGTCTTCGTCCGGGCCCACTCGACCTTGCCGGTGCGGCGGTCGAGGGAGAACAGCATGTTGCTGTCGACGGCAGGGACGATCAGCCGCTCTCCGACGAGCAGCGGCCGCTGGTTGTACCAGAACATGGGGCTGTGCGGCTCGAAGAACACGCGGGTGTACGAGGCCGGCCCGCCCCCGCGGCCGAACTGGCGGGTGGCGTCATGCACGTCGGGGTAGTAGGGATAGCGGGCCAGCCACTTGATCCGCCCGGAGAGGGCGTCGAGCGCGGCGATCGCCCCGGCGTTCGTGTTGTAGTAGACCACTCCCTCGTGATACAGCGGTGGACTGGTGAAACTGCGGATGCGATTGCGGCGGCGCTCGGCGAAGCCGCCGGCGAACTTCCCGGGGGCGAGCCGGCAGAGCGGGGCCCGCCACTGGAGGCGGCCGGTCGTGCTCTCGAAGGCGATCAGGCCGTATTCGCTGTCGGTGTGCGTCTCGCCTTCGATGTTGTCGAGGACGTAGCCGGCGTAAACGGTCCGCGGGCCTCCCGCGGGAGCGGTCTCGAACCGCATCCGCGATTCCTCGACGTTGGCGGCGACCATCGGCCCGTAGGCCCAGCGGAGTTGTCCCGTGACCTCGTCGAGCGCGACCAGCGAGGGACCGGCTTTCGAGATCGCCGTGAACACCAGCCCGTCCTGCACGAGCAGGTCTTCCTGCGGATACTGCCGCTCCCCCCAGTCCTGCCAGGTGGCCCGCCCTCCCATGTCGTTTTTCCAGCGGAGGCTGCCGTTGAGGACCGACCGGCAATACACGATGTTCTTGTGTCGATAGATGACGCTGTCGCGGGCGACGACCGGCTGCGAGTAGACGAAGAAGTCCGACCGGCTGCCGGGCAACTCGATCTCCCACACCGGCTCCTTCACCGCGAGCGGGTCGTCGCTCGCGGGCATGAGGGTGTAGTCGTCGGCCGCGGAGTGCGGGTCGCTCGTGACCTGCGAATGAAAGGGGGGCGCTTCGAAGCGCGCCGTCCCGATGACCTGCTCGAACCGGCCGCGCTGCTCGGTGGAGAGCCGCCCGTCGGCGTTGGTCGCGGGTTCCGCGGTCTCCTTCGACTCTCGACCTGCGACCTTCGACGTTTCCTGCCCGAGCATCTTCCGGCACAGCTCGATCTTCAGCTCGAGGTCGGGAGTGCGCAGCTCCTCGTCGGGGAACGAGTCCCGCACGGTCGAGAAGTACTCGAGGGCGGAAAGGTAGTGCCCGCTGTCGAGCGCGGCGTTCCCCAATTCCAGGAGCGCCGGACCGCCGTAGCTGGTGGCGAGCATCGAATTCACGACGTCCGACAGCCCCAGCAGCGAATACTGGCGGCGGGCCTGCTCGAACGCTTCCCGCGCGCGAGAGTCGTAGAGCTGGCGGTAGAAGTCGAGATCGTTCTTCGGGAATTCGAGGATCCGCCGTTGGCAATACTGCGAGACCGGCACGAACACGCCGTGCTCCGAGACGCGGTACAGCGCTTCGGGAAACTTCTCGATGACCTGCTGATAGATGGCGAGCGCCTCGCGGTGCTGCCCCTCGGCCTCTTTCTTCAGGCCCGCTGCGACGAGGGCGTTGGCCCGCGAGTCTTCATGCAGGACGTTCAGCGTGAAGAAGCTCGTCTCGGTCGAGAGCCGCATCTCCTCTTCGCTCTTGGACCAGCCCTGGAACCCGCCGCCGGTCCGCATCGTCTCGAGAAATGCGGGGCGGTAACCCTCGTACTGCTCCCTGTAGGGATCGCGGGCGGGTGTGTTCGCCCCGTCTTGCGCCGCCGGGAGCCCGGCCGGCGGGACCTCCTGGGCGTGCGCGGCGGCGGAGAATGCCCCCGGCAGCAGCACGCCCCCGACCAGCAGGGGGAACGACCATGCCGGAAGAAGCCGAATTCCTGGCCGAAGCGAAGCGCGGGAAGCGATCCGCTCGGCGGTCACTGCGGCGATCATTCAGGTCTCCCACTCGATCCGTCATCGCCCGATCCGGGACGAACGTCGATCCGCCCCGCTGCGCCGCCGAACTCCGCCGGAAACCGGGCGTCGAGCACGGTCCCGAAGCATCGGCAATCGCCCGGCCGATTGCAAGCCGCCGCCGGGCCCGACCGCGGCCGATGGCGTGCGTGGCGGAGTTGCGTCCGCTAACATGACGACACCGGCGCCGGCATGACTCCGGGCCCGATCGTCCGCGTCCACCACGACCACGAGTACCCGAGGCCGTCCTCGATGAAGACTTCTCTGCTTCCGATCCTGTTCGCCGTGGCGACCGCGCTGTGCTGGGGCGTTTACGGGCCGTTGCTGAACAAGTCGCGGCATATCGACACCGTCATCAGCCCCTTCAAGCCGTTCGTCATGATCGGCATCGCCTACCTGGTGTTGGCCGTCGCCGGCGGGCTGATCGGAATGAAGTTCCGGGGAGAGGCCTTTCAGTTCTTCGGCGCGTCCACGCGGGCGACGTGGCTCGCGTTCGCGGCCGGGCTCGTCGGCGCGCTGGGCGCGCTGACGCTGACGCTGGCCCTCACGAAGCAATTCGGCGGCGTGCCGCACGTCGTGATGCCGATCGTGTTCGGCGGGGCCGTCACCGTGTCGTCGCTGGTCCCGGTGCTCACGTCGCGGGGGGCGGTCGAGGCGCCGCGGATGCTGTGGGTGGGGATCGCGGGGATGGTCGTGTGCGCGGTGATCATCGCCTCCAACATGCCGCACGCGCCGGCGAAGGGCGGGCACGCGGCCGGCCACGATTCCGCGAGCCAACCCGCGGCCGAGTCCGCGAAGTCGCCGAGCTGACGCCGTCCCTCTGGAGAGAGATGGTCGGAGTGGGACGGTTGCACTCGGAGTCGCCCGCCTCATTCCTTGGCTTTCCGAACCGAGACTCGTTCAACAGACGCTTTCGCTCCGGCGACCGTGTCGACCGAATGTCGGCCGCGTCGACTGGCCGGCCGCAAGCCCCCTCACCCTGACCCTCTCCCCCGCAAAGCCGGGGGAGAGGGGACCGGCGCTTCCACAAACCGCAAAGTGCGTCGTGCGACGGCGACGGGCCGCCGGGCCGCGCCGATCGGACTTATTTCGGGCTTCGCCGTCGGCTAGAATCCGACGCTCGGCCCGCCGCCGCTTTTCCGCGGCCGGGTGGACGACGAAAGGTCCTGCATGAGGCGCAGCCAGTTTCGCGCAGAACGGATCGCCGACGCGCTGGTCCGCGCCCGCCGAATTCTGCTGCCGGCCGCGCTGCTCCTCATCGGCCTCGCCTGGCCGATCGCCCAGCGGCTCGAGTTCGAGCAGTCGATCGAGCGGCTGTTCGCGGAGGAGGATCCGATCCTCGAAGACTACAAGGAAAGCAAATCGCTGTTCGGCGGCGACGCGCTGGTCCTCGTGGCCTACGACGACGGCGAGCTGTTCCGGCCCGACAGCCTCGAACTGAGCGAGGCCGCCGAAGCCCGGCTGCGGAAGCTCGCGGCGGAGCTGGACGCCGTGCCGGGCGTGCTTCCGGCGAGCACGCAGGACTACGCCTCGTCCGGCGACGCGCGTCCCGTGCGGCTGCTGAGCCTGTTCGGGTTCTCGATCGAGCGGAAAGTCTCCATCGCGCGCGACGACCTGTTCCGGGTGTCCGAAGGACTGCTGGTCGGCCAGGACCGCCGCACCGCCGCTGTGTTCATTCGGCTGGCGAACCCGGGGGAAGGCCCAGTGTCGCGGGCGGAGACGATCGACGGAATTCGCCGGGTCGCCGCGGAGTTCGATCGTCCCACTTACATCGTGGGAGAGCCGGTGCAGATCCACGACCTGTTCCGCTTCGTCGAGGAGGACGGGGAGCGGTTCCTGTGGTGGTCGCTGCTGGTGCTGGCGGCGGTGCTGTTCGCGCTGTTCGGCAACCCCCGCTGGGTCGCGCTGCCGCTGCTCGTGGTGATCGCCACGATCGTGTGGACGAAGGCGACGCTCGTGCTCGCCGGGGCGCGGCTGAGCATGGTCGGCTCGATGCTCAACTCGCTGGTGACGATCATCGGGATCGCGACGGCGACGCACGTGGCGGTCCGCTTCCGGGAGGAACGCCGCACGCGCGACCGGCTCGACGCGCTGCGGGAGACGATCGCCGACCTCGCCCCCGCCATCTTCTGGACCTGCGGCACGACCGCCGTCGGGTTTCTCGCGCTGCTCTCCAGCGGCATCGTCCCCGTGCGGAGCTTCGGGCTGATGATGGGCCTCGCCGCGATCGTCGTGCTCGCGGCGGCGGGGTCGATCCTGCCCGGCGGGGCGCTCGCCGGCGGCATCGGCACCGACCCCCGCGGGAACGCGGCCGACCGTCCCCTGTCGGGCGCGCTGGCCCGCGGCGCGCGATGGTCGCGGCGGCATTCCGGGCCGCTGCTCGCCGGGGCGATCGCCGTGTGCGCCGTCGCCGCCGGCGGCTTTTTCCGGCTCGACATCGAGACCGATTTCAGCCGCAATTTCCGCGGCGACAGCGAGATCGTCCGCGGGCTCGACTTCGTCGAGCGGCGGCTCGGCGGCGCGGGAACGTGGGAGGTCAACTTCTCCGCCCCCGCCGAGCTGGACGACGAGTATCTCGACCGAACCCGCCGGCTGTCGGCCCGCCTCCGCGACTTGCAGCGCGAGTTTCCACAGCTCACCAAGATCATCTCGCTGACCGACGCGCTCGACCCGATGCCCTCGATCCCCGGCATCAGCCGCAGCGCGGCGGACCGGCTGAACCTCCTCGCGCAGTACCAGCCGGAGGTCATCACGAACCTCTACAACCCGGACCCTGACGGCGATCCGAACACCAGCGACGGGCGGATGCGGATCGTGCTGCGGGCGATCGAAAGGCAGCCGGCCGAAAGCAAGGAGGCGCTGGTCGAAGCCGCTCTCCGCACGGCCCGCGAGGAGTTTCCGGATCCCAAGGCGACCGGCCCGTTCGTGCTGTTGGCGGAGCTGATCTCGAGCCTGCTGGACGATCAGCTCGCGAGCTTCGGGATCGCGGTGTCGGGGATCGGGCTGATGATGGTCCTCGCGTTCCGCAGCCTGTCGGTCGGGCTGATCTCGCTGGTCCCGAACATCGTGCCGATCGTGCTCGTCGTCGGCTCGATGGGCTGGCTGGGGCTGCCGGTCAACATCGGCACGGCGATGATCGCCTGCGTATCGATGGGGCTGACGATCGACTTCAGCATCCACTACATCGCGGGCTATCGCCGCGGCCGCGACCGCGGGCTGGGGGTCGAGGAAGCGCTCGAGGGGACGCAGCAGCAGGTGGGGCGGGCGCTGGTGTTTTCGACGGCGGCCCTCGTCGCGGGGTTCAGCGTGCTCACGCTGTCGCACTTCATCCCGCTGGTGCATTTCGGCGTGCTGGTGAGCGCCGCGATGCTGGGGGGGCTGCTGGGGAACCTGGTGCTGCTGCCCGGCCTGCTGCGGTGGGTCGAGGGGAGAGGGAAGACGGAAGAGGGAAGAAGGAAGAAGGAAGGGCACCGGAGCGGATCGCGCAGCTCCTCCACCGATCCGGACGAATGTCAGTAGATCCAAGAACGCCGCTCCGTCATTCCCGCGCAGGCGATTTCCGTCATTCCCGCGTAGGCGGGAATCCAGTGCCATCCGCGCCGCCGCTGGATGCCCGCCTTCGCGCGCGACCGTGATCCGACGGGACGCTCGAGGCCGGCGGGGTCGGAATCTACTGGTGAGAGCTTGCCGCCACGCTCGATTCACCGCTGCTCCGCCGTAGCGTGCAGCCGCGAGAGGTCGTGGAACAGGCTTTCGAGGCACAGTTGGAAGGGAGCGGCGCGGTCGAGTTGCCGCTCCGCCTCGGCCACGCGGTCGAACATCTCCGCCACCCGCTCGACAGTCTCCGGCCGGTGGCGGTCGAGGCGGGCGGCGAACTCTCTCGCCGGCCCCGGGGCCGTCGCCGCTCCTGCCAGATCGCGCGCCGCCCGGCGGTAGAACTCGAGGCAGAACCGCACGAGCCAGCCGGCGTTGCGGCGGAGCTGCGGCTTGTCACCGCCGATCTCTTCCAGCCCCGCGATCGCCTGCGACGCCAGCCGGAGGCTGTCGACGTAGCGCGCGGCCAGCCCCTGCGTGACCAGTTCGCGGAGCCGGCGGAGCGCCGGGTCGAGCAGTTGCTCGGCCATCGCCAGGCTCCCTTCGCACAGGGCGGCGATCGACTCCGCCTCCGGGCGGTCCGCCACCCATTCCAGCGCGAGCAGCAGTTCGGCGACGTCGGCGTCCGGCAGCGGGGCGAACCGCACGAGTTGGCAGCGCGAGCGGACCGTGGGCAACAGCGCTTCGGCGTTTTCGGCGATCAACACGATGACCGCCCGCTCGGGTGGTTCCTCGAGCGTCTTGAGCAGCGCATTGGCGCTTTCCATTCGCAGACGGTCCGCGTCGTCGATGATTGCGAACCGCCGGCTCGCCGACATCGGCCGCAGCGACAGGTCGTGGCACAGCCCTTCCCGCCCGCGGGTCTCGCCCTCCCCCGCGAACTGCGCGATGAGCAGTTCCTTCTTGGCCGACAGCAGTCGGACCACATGGAAATCCGGGTGCGTGCCAGCGGCCATCATCCGGCAGGCGGGGCATTCGCCGCAGGCCTCGAGCTCCGCATCGGCGAAGCGCTCGCAAAACAGGCATTGCGCCAGGGCGTGGGCGAAGAGCCTCTTGCCGGCGCCCGCCGGGCCGGCGAACAGGTAGGCGTGCGCCAGCCGGCCCCGCGCCAGCGAGCGGCGGAACATCTCGACGCGATCGGCGTGCCCGCGGATTTTTTCCCAGATCATCGGCGGCCCTCGGTTCAGACCGGCTCGAGGATCCGCAGCTCGACGTTCGTCACCAGGTCCTTCACCCGCTCGCGGTAGTCGAGCATGTGCGGGGCCGCCAGATGCGCCTCGAGCGCCGCGATGCTTGCCCATTTCTCGACCACGGTCACCACGTTCTCCCGCCGCCGCTGCAGCGCGATGCCGGTCGCGACGTCGACCGTCGGGCCGTACTCGATGCACCCTTCCTCGGCGTGAACCCGCGGCATCAGTCGGCGGAACGCTTCGAGAAACTCGTCCCGGCGGCCGGGAGCGATGTGGACGTCGGCGATGACGTGGATCATGGGAACCTCCCCGGGGCTTGAGCGACCCCGCCACTATAGCCGATTCGGCGGGGGCGTTCGACGGACAGAGAATTCCCGGGAGCGGGGGGTGCAGCAAGATTTCCTAGCGACACGTTGGCTGGGGTCGATTCGCCGGCACGAAGCGTCATTCAGTACTTCCAATTTTCCCTCCGGGCGGGCGTTGGCGCAAACTCTTTACCCCGAAGGGGTTGAAAAACATAGCCCAGGGTCGCTCGCGCAGCGAGCGCACCCTGGGACCCTCGACACGATGATCGCAGGAACCCTGACAGGGTTCCACAGGACGGAGAATGGATGAATCCAGCGAATTTCGGGCCGCGAGTGTGCAACCCTTTCCGGGTTGAGGAGAGTCTGGTGGCGCCCACCCAGGGTGCGCTCGCTCCGCTCGCGACCCTGGGCTTTGTTGTTTAACCCCCTTCGGGGGTAGAGTTACGTCGCCCGTTAGTCGAAAGCTGAACTTGGAACGCTCACTCCGTCGGACCCAGCCGCCACGGAACATCGGCCAGACCCGCGAGCGCCCGCCGGTGCGTGAGGTCGAAGTGCAGCGGCGTCACGGTCGCGTAGCCGTCCGCCAGCTCCTTCACGTCCGAACCCGGTTCGGCCTGGTGGTTTTCGATCGGGGTCTGGCCGCTCCAGTAATACGGGCGGCCGCGGGGATCGGTCCGCTTCTCCATCACGTCGACGTGCCGCTTCACGCCGAGCGACGCCGTCTTCACGCCGCGCGGCCCCTCGGGGGTCGATTCGGGGAGGTTGACGTTCCACAGCGAGCCGGCCGGGGGACGCCGGGCGAGGATCTGTTCGATGATCCCGGCGGCCATCCCGGCGGCGGCGGGATAATCGGGCTTGTTGTCGATCGCCAGCGAGACGGCGATCGAGGTCACGCCGAAGAACGCCCCCTCGATCGCTCCCGCCACGGTCCCCGAGTAGAGCACGTTGATGCCGACGTTCGCGCCGGCGTTGATCCCGCTCACCACGAGGTCCGGCTTCCGCGGACAGAACTCGAGCACGCCGAGCTTGACGCAGTCGGCGGGGCTGCCCTGCACGGCCCAGCCGAAATGCGCGTCGTGGCGGAACTCCTCGTGGACCATCAACGGGTGGAGATAGGTGATGGCGAGCGCGACCCCGCTCTGCTCGATGAACGGGGCGACCACCTGCACGTCGCCCAGCCGCGCCAGCGCGTCGCGCAGCGCCCGCAGCCCGGGGGCGTGAATTCCGTCGTCGTTGGTCACGAGGATCTGCACGGCGGCCTCCGGTCCTTCAGGATGCAGACTGGGCGAAGTTCATGCAGTCCATCATACCAACTCTCGACTCGCCTGGTGCCGGGGAGATACGATGAGCCAAGTCCTATAGTCCGAGGAGCAGGAACCAATGACCGAAGAACGCATCGCGACCGTGCGGCCCGTGGCCGACGCCGAGGCGACCGGGAAGGTGGCCGAGATTTACGCCGACATCCGCCGCACCAAGAACCTCGATTTCGTCCCCGACTTCTGGCGGGTGCTGGCGACGAACCCCGATCTGCTCGACAGCGTGTGGACGCGGCTCAAGTCGGTGATGCACCCGGAGGCGATCGGACGCAAGTCGCCCCTCGACCCGCTCGTGCGGGAAATCATCGCCCTCGCCGTTTCGGCGACGAACGGCTGCGCGTACTGCGTCAACTCGCACACGACCGCCGTGCGGAAACTGGGGCTGGATGCGGCGGGACTCGGCGAGGTGCTCGCGATCGTGGGGCTGTTCAACACGACGAACGCGCTCGCGGACGGCTACCAGGTGCGGCCCGACGTCCTGCCGCCGCTCGATTGATCGATCGACGAGCCGGGCTTTCGTGGCCGGGTCCGCGCGATTACAATCGCGATCGCCCCGATTTCACCTGCCTCGATCGCCTGCCTGCCGTCCCGCCCGCTCCCGCCGCCTCCCGGCCCTCACCTGGAAAGGAAGTGGACGATGCGCCGCATTCTTCCCGTATGGTTGGCGTTGTTCGTGCTCTCGGCCGCCGGCGCGGCGGCCGATGAGGCCGACGACGAGTTCCGCGTCAAGCGGGCGGCGGTGTTCGAGTTCGCGCGGGAACCGGCGATCGAGCTTTCCGGAGACCAGGTGACGGTCTCCTTCGCCGCGAAGGCGGCCTGCGACGTGACGGTCGCCGTCGAGGACCGCGAGGGGAACATCGTGCGGCACCTGGCGTGCGGCGTGCTCGGGCCGAACGCCCCCGAACCGTTCGCCAAGGACTCGCTCGAGCAGCGGCTCGTGTGGGACGGGAAGGATGATCGCGGGCGGTACATCGACGACCGCTCCGAACACGTCGTCCGCGTTTCGCTGGGATTGAAGCCGGCCTTCGAGCGGAGCCTGCTGTGGGAGCCGCGGCGGCGGCTCGGCTCGTGGGAGGGGGGCACGCCGTTCATCAACATGCCGGCGCCGTTGATGCAGGCGACGGAAGATGGGATCTACGTGTTCGAGGGCCGCGGCGTCGATCAGTTGCGGGTGTTCGACCGCGACGGCGAATACGTCCACACCGTCTATCCCTTCCCCGCCGACAGGATCGACGACGTGATCGGTCTCGATTACCAGACCTATCCGCAAGACGGAAAGTCTCTGCCGCACAAGCGGGGCTTCCTGCAATCGACGCTGCTCTCCTCGGGCGCGACCGGACAGAAGGACAACCGCGAATGGGCGATGTACGGCAGCGCCGCCAGCGCCATGGCCGTGCGCGGCGGCCGGATCGCCCTCTCCCAGGGCCGGTTGAACCGCCTCGCGACCGACGGGTCCACCGGCGGCCTGCCGCTGGCCGGACCCGACGTCACGTTTCCCGCCACGCTCGCCACGATGAACCGCCGGGAGTCGGTCGAGCGGGTCGGCCCGACGCGGCTGGCCTTCAGCCCCGACGGGAAGTGGCTGTACCTCGCCGGCTACCAGTACCGCGAATACAGCAGCCATCACGTCGTGAAGGACGCCCTGCCGGGGGTGGCGCGGCTCGAGTTCGGCCGCGACGAGGCGGCGCAGCCGTTCCTCGGGAGCATGAAGTACGGCGAGACCGGGAGCGGGCCGGGCGAGTTCCATCACTCCACGTCGGTCGACGTGGACGCGCAGGGCCGCGTGTACGTCTCGGACTACATGAACGACCGGATCCAGATCTTCTCGCCGGACGGCGAGTTCTTGAAGGCGGTCAGCACGGTGAAACCGGCGATCGTCCGCGTGCATCGCAGGACCGGCGAGATATTCGTCTTCTCATGGACCATTCACGACCAGAGCGGACTGGGCCGGACCGAGCAAACGCGCGCGATCGTGGTCGAGCCACGGTTGCGGACTTACGGTCCGTTCGACGATCCGCGGCCGCGAAGCACCTACACGCTTCCTTTCCAGGAAGGGCGGACGCCGTGGGCCTACTACGCGGAGAAGTTCCACGGGAACAACGCCTGGGGCGGGCTCGAGTTCAACGCCGAACTCGATTCGTGGAGCGACCCGCCGCGGGTCTGGATCGTCGCGGGGCAACCCTACCGCGTTCCCACCGCCCGCGAGCACATCCGCATCTACGAGCTCCCCTCGGAAGGCGAACTCCGCCTGGTCCGCGACTTCGGCGACGACGTGCAGAAATCGATCGGCAAGTTCGTGCTGCCCCAGTATTGGCGGCAGCGGCTGTATACGAATCCCGCGACCGGTTTCCTGTACGTCGCCGAGCAGCACACCGCCGCGCGGGAAAAGGCGTTCCGCGAGATGATCGAGGTCGATCCCGCGACCGGCCTGACACAGGTCGTGCAGTTGCCGTTCGACGCGGAGGACATCGCCTTCGGTCCGGACGGCACGATCCACGTCCGCGAGCGGACGACGATCGCCCACTACGAGTTCCCGTCGTGGCGGGAGATCCCGTGGGATTATGGGGAGGAGGAGCGCGACGTGAGCTGCGACTCCAGCCAGGACCGCCGGACGGCGAACCTGCTCTCCGGTCTGCCGATCTACACCGGGACGGGCTGGCACTACGGAGGGATGGCGGTCTCCGTCACCGGGCATCTCGCCGTTTCCTGCTACGTCACGAAAGGGGACATCCCCGCCCCGGTGGCGAAGCGGACCGACGAGGCGCGGCTCGAACGCGGCACCGCCAGCAACGCCTCGGCCAAGGATGGCGAACGCGAGCTGCGCGGCCGCGTCTACACGCCGCGGTTCTTCCCCGGCCGGACCTACTTCGGCGAGATCCACGTGTTCGACGAGCACGGCAAGACGGTCCACGAAGACGTCGCCCCCGGAGTGACCGACATCTACGGCGTCGGCATCGACCGCGACGACAGCGTGACCGTCCTCGCCTCGCCCACGCGGATGATCGGCGGGAAGCGATACTTCAATGAAATGACCGGGACGCTGCTCAAGTTCCGCCCCGGCCGGGGCCGGATGATCACCAGCTCGAAGAATGACCTCGTCCCCATTCATCTCACCAACCCCGCCGCGCTCGGCCGCGGGCCGGACCTGCGCAAGGGGAGCTCCGACTTGTGGGTCGAAGAGGTCGAGTGGATGTACGGCGGGGTCGGTTTCTGCGGCAAGAACGCCAGCTACGCGATGGGGGGCTGCGCCTGCTGGAACACGCGGTTCTGCATGGACTATTTCGGCCGCTCGTTCGCCCCCGAGATCGACCGCTACCAGGTCGCCGTGCTCGACGCGGCCGGCAACCTGATTCTCCGCGTCGGCCGCTACGGCAACGTGGACAGCGCCGGCCCGGACAGCCGCGTCCCGTTGGGAGGCGACGAAGTGGGGCTGTTTCACGCCCCCTACGTCGCGTCCCACACGGACAAGCGGCTGTTCATCGCCGACACCGGCAACCAACGGATCGCCTCGGTCCGGCTCGACTACCACGCCACCCGCGAGCTCCCGCTTCGCGACGATCCGTGACGCGAACTTTCCGCTCGGCGCGTGTGAATCTTTCGTAGTATGGACTTCAGTCCGTGCACCAGGGGGTCAGTGCGGGCTGAAGCCCACACTACGGGTTGTAGACGGCAATGATGGTTGGTAAAGATTCGCACACTCTCGATCCTCCCTTGGTAAGGAACTGGACGATGCGCCGAGTTCTGCTCTCTTGGTTGGCGGTGCTGATCTTGCCGACCATGTCGGCGACCGGTGATGACGACGACGAGTTCCGCGTCAAGCGGGCGGCGGTGTTCGAGTTCGCCCGCGAGCCGGCGGTCGAGTTCGCCGGCGACGAGGTCACCATCTCGTTCGCCGCGAAGGCGGCCTGCGACGTGACAGTCGCCGTCGAGGACCCGGCAGGGAACATCGTGCGGCACCTGGCGTGCGGCGTGCTCGGGCCGAACGCGCCCGAGCCGTTCCAGAAGAATTCCCTCGAACAAACGCTGACCTGGGACGGGAAGGACGATCGCGGGCGGTATATCGACGATCGCGCGCGGCACGTCGTCCGCGTCTCGCTGGGATTGAAGCCGGCTTTCGAGCGGAACCTGTTGTGGGAGCCGCGGCGCCGGCTCGGCTCGTGGATGGGGGGGACGCCGTTCATCAACATGCCCGCGCCGCTGATTCAAGCGGCTGAAGACGGCATCTACGTGTTCGAGGGACGGGGCGTCGATCAACTGCGGGTGTTCGACCGCGACGGCGAATACGTGCGCACGGTCTATCCCTTCCCCGCGGACAGGATCGCCGAGGTGCAGGGGATCGACCGGCAGACGTACCCGCAGGACAGCGCCACGCTTCCCCACAAGCGCGGGTTTCTGCAGTCCACCTTCCTCTCGTCGGGCGCGACCGGTCAGAAGGACAACCGCGAGCATGCGATGTACGGCAGCGGGGCGACCGCGATGGCCGTCCGCGATGGTCGCATCGCCCTCACGTTGAACCGGCTCAACCGGCTCGCGACCGACGGCTCGACCGTAGGACGGATTGCCGATCCGTCCGATGGCGGATTGCCGCTGACCGGCCCGGAAGTCACCGTGCCGGCCAACCTGCACCACCGCATCATCGAGCGGATCAGCCCGACGCGGCTGGCGTTCAGCCCGGACGGGGAGTGGCTGTACCTGACGAGCTACCAGTACCGCACGCACTACGATCGCCGCGTGGTCAACGACACGCTGGCCGGCGTCGCCCGGATGCGGTTCGCCGGCGACGAGCCGCCCCGGCCGTTCCTGGGCAGCGTCGAGTTCGGCGGCGAGACGGGGAGCGCCCCCGGCCAGTTCCGCCATGCGTCGTCGGTGGACGTGGACGACCAGGGGCGGATCTACGTCTCGGACTACATGAACGACCGGATTCAAGTCTTTTCCCCGGACGGCGAGTTCCTCAAGGCGGTCCCGACGTTCAAACCGGCGCTGGTCCGCTTGCACCGGAAGACGGGAGAGATCTACGCCTTCTCCTGGACGCTGCACAACTACGACGGGCTCGGCAAGACGGAGGAGACCCGCGAGATCGTCGTCAAGCCGCTCCTGCGGAGGTACGGGCCTGTCGATGATCCGGAGCCGCGCGGCACGTTCGTGCTTCCCTTTCAGGAAGGCCAGACGCCGTGGGCCCATTACCGCGAGACGTTCCACGGCGGCGTCCAATGGGGCGGGCGAATTCAACGCGGAGCTGGATTCGTGGAGCGACCCGCCGCGCATCTGGCTCGTCGCCGGCGCGCCATTCCGCGCGCCCTCGGCCCGCGAGCAGGTCCGCATCTACGAATTGCCGCAGGAAGGCGAACTCCGCCTGGTCCGCGACTTCGCCGACGACGTGAAGGAGTCGATCGGCAAGTTCACGCTGCCGCAATATTGGCGGCAGCGGCTGTACGTGAACCCGGCGACGGGCAAGCTGTACGTCGCCGAGCAGCACACCGCCGCGCGGGAAAAGGCATTCCGCGAGGTGATCGAGGTCGATCCCGTGACCGGCCGCACGCAGGTCGTGCAGTTGCCGTTCGACGCCGAGGACATCGCCTTCGGACCGGACGGCTCGGTCTACGTCCGCGAGCGGACGACGATCGCCCATTACGAATTCCCCTCGTGGCGGGAGATCCCGTGGGACTATGGCGAGGAAGAGCGCGACGTGAGCTGCGACTCCAGCCAGACTCGCCGGACGGCGAACCTGCTCTCCGGTCTGCCGATCTACACCGGGACGGGCTGGCACTACGGCGGGATGTCCGCTTCCGTCACGGGGCATCTGGCCGTTTCCTGCTACGTGACGAAGGGTGACAATCCCGCTCCGGTCGCCAAGAGAACGGACGAAGTCCGCCTCGACCGCGGCAACGTGCGGGACGCGAACCTCGACAAGCAAATCCGCGGCCGGGTCTACACGCCGCGCTTCTTCCCGGGCCGGACCTACTTCGGCGAAATCCACATCTTCGACGAGCACGGCAAGACGGTGCACGAGGACGTCGCCCCCGGAGTGACCGACATCTACGGCGTCGGCATCGACCGCGACGACAGCGTGACCGTCCTCGCCTCCCCCACGCGGATGATCGACGGGACGCGGTACTTCAACGAGATGAGCGGCACGCTTCTCAAGTTCCGCCCCGGCCAAGGCCGGATGATCAGCGCCGCGCGGAACGAACACGTCACCATCCCCCTCACCAACCCCGCCGCTCTCGGCGAGCCCGACATCCGCAAGGGAACCACGAACTTCTGGGTCCAAGGGGTCGACTGGATGTACGGCGGCGTGGGCTTCTGCGGGAAGAACTCGACCTATGCGATGGGGGGCTGCTCTTGTTGGAACACGCGGTTTTGCATGGATTACTTCGGCCGCTCGTTCGCCCCCGAGATCGACCGCTACCAGGTCGCCGTCCTCGACTCGGCCGGCAACCTGATCCTCCGCGTCGGCCGGTACGGCAACGTGGACAGCGCCGGCCCGGACAGCCGCGTGCCTCTCGGCGGCGATGAAGTCGGACTGTTCCACGCCCCCTACGTCGCGGCCCACACGGACAAGCGGCTGTTCATCGCCGACATCGGCAATCAGCGGATCGCCTCGGTCCGGCTCGACTACCACGCGACGCGCGAATCGCCGCTTCGCAACGACCCGTGAACGCCGGGGGTCGGGGCTTCGGAATTTCAGTTTTGCGACAGCAAAACTGAAATTCCGAAGCCCCGACCCCTCCCCGCTCGATCGAGATGAGAATTCGAAGAGAACACTCAACTCGCGTCATTTTCGCCTCACTGGCGACGCTCGTCGCCTTGGCGTGCGCTGCGATCCGTGCCGACGCGCCCGAAGAGGCCGAGTCGCCGCCGCTCGTTCCGCTGCCGCGCGCCGTCCCCGATCCGAAGGAGAACCCCGCGACGCCGGCGAAAGTCGCGCTCGGGAAGCAGTTGTTCTTCGACCCGCGGCTGTCCGGCGATGATGCGATGAGCTGCGCCACCTGCCATCTGCCGGAGAAGGGACTCGCCGACGGTCGCCCCCACGGCGTCGGGCGCAAGGAGAAGCCGCTGGCGCGGAACACGCCGGGGCTGTGGAACGTCGGCTTTCACGCGAGCTTCTTCTGGGACGGCCGGGCCGCGACCCTCGAACAGCAGGCGCTCGCCCCCATCGAATCTCCCGAGGAGATGAACCAGGACCTCGATGAGCTGGAACGGGAATTGAACGCCGTGCCGGGTTACGCCAGACAATTCCGCGAGGTGTTCGGCACGGCGGCGACGCGCGAGGGGACCGCGCGGGCGCTCGCGGCGTTCGAGCGGACGCTGGTCGCCGGTCCCTCTCCGTTCGACCGCTATCTCGCCGGGGAAGAACAGGCGCTTTCGGCGGAGGCCCGCCGCGGGCTGGAACTGTTCCGGGGCGAAGCCGGCTGCGTCCGCTGCCATCGCGGGCCGCTGTTGAGCGACGGGAAGTTCTACCGCGTCGGCGCGGGCTTTCGAGATGCAGGGCGGGGCGGCGTCACCGGGAAGAAGGAGGACCGCTTCGCGTTCCGCACGCCGTCGCTGCGGAACGTCGCCGAGACCGCCCCCTACATGCACGACGGCTCGCGGGAAACGCTCACCGAGGTGGTGACGTTCTACTTCCGCGAGGTCCCCGCCGCCGCCCCGGACGGCCTGCCGCTCGACGTCGACCCGCTCCTGGGGCAGAGCTTCTCCGACATCGCGGCCGTCGTCGCGTTCCTGGAATCGCTGACGGGGGAGACCCCGCGCATCGACCCGCCGCGGCTGCCGGAATGAGCGCAGCCGAAGCGCCGGTCGAGGTCGGTGCGGACCGGGTATTGTTGGAGTACAGGCTTCAGCCTGTCGCTCGCTCGAAGACGCCTCGTCGCTGATGCAATCAGCCGGAAACGCCGGGCCGTTCGCAATCACCGCTGGCGCTCGAGCAGGATCTCCTCGACCGAAAAAAATTGCTCCGCCGGCCTCACGCGGATGCGATCGTCCGATTCGAAGACGATCGACCATTCGTCGGTCGTCTCCGGCTGCCATTGGACCGCCATGACCCGCCTCCGAAGGAGGTCCTCACGCCGAGCACGAGCAACAATCACGCCGCGCCATCACACCGCGCGCGGGGGAGCGCGTCAAGCGGCAATTCTCGAAATCAGAACGCGAGCGTTCCGCGCGCCGCCGCGCTCCCCTGCGCTCGCGGCTTGCGCCGCTCGACTTCGGGTCGCGGCTAAACGTGGGTTGAACGAGAATCAGGCGCGCGAAGCGACCCGGGCGCTTGAAGCGTCCGGGTCGCTCAGCAAACTCGGGAGCTTTCTTCAGGCGGGCGACTCGGCCGATTCGCCCGCGGCGGCGCCGACCGTGGCGAGCTCCCCCTCGTCGGCGGTCGAGCCGATGAAGTCGAGCTGCTTCTGGTCGCCGACCTCCTTGACCTGCACGGTGATCAGGTTCTGCCCCTCGAACGCGCCGCGGAGGAGTTCCTCCGAAAGCGGGTCTTCGATGTAGCGTTCGACGGAGCGGCGGAGGGGGCGGGCGCCGTAGTCGAGCTGCTCGTTTTCGTGCCCCTTGCGGATGATGAACTCCTTGGCGTCGTCGGTGAGCACGAGCTTCACCCCCCGCTCGCCGAGCCGCTCGCGGACCTTCGACAGCTCGATGTCCACGATCGACTTGAGGTCCTCCTCGTTGAGCTTGTGGAACACGACGACCTCGTCGAGCCGGCCCAGGAACTCGGGCTTGAACTCGCGCTCGATGTCGTGCATCAGGCTCCGTTTCATCGTCTCGTAACCGGCCGCCTGGTCCTTCTTGCCGAAGCCGAACCCGCCGCCGTGGGCGATCGTCTGAGCGCCGACGTTGGTGGTCATGATCATGATCACGTTCTTGAAATCGACCTTGCGGCCGAAGCTGTCGGTGAGGTGCCCCTCCTCCATGATCTGGAGCAGCATGTTGAACACGTCGGGATGCGCCTTCTCGATTTCGTCGAGGAGCACGACCGCGTAGGGACGGCGGCGGATCTTCTCGGTGAGCTGGCCCCCCTCTTCGTAGCCGACGTAGCCCGGCGGGGCGCCGATCAGCCGGCTGACGTTGTGCTTCTCCATGTACTCGCTCATGTCGATCTGCACCAGCGCGTCCTGGTCGCCGAACAGGAACTCGGCGAGCGTCTTGGCCAGGAGCGTCTTGCCGACGCCGGTCGGGCCGGAGAACAGGAACACGCCGGTCGGCCGCTTGGGGTCCTTGAGTCCCGACCGGCTGCGGCGGACCGCCTTGGAGACCTGCTTGATCGCCTCGTCCTGGCTGATCACGCGGCGGTGCAGCTCGTCTTCCATCTGCAACAGCCGCACGGCGTCCTCGCTGGAGAGCCGCGTGAGCGGGATGCCGGTCATGCGGGCGACGACCTCGGCGATGACCTCGGCGTCGACCACGCCGTCGGTCTCCTTGGCCTTCTCCCGCCATTCCTTGGTGAGGTTCTCCTTCTTCTTGCGGAGCTTGTCGGCCTGATCGCGGAGGCTGGCGGCCTTCTCGAAGTCCTGATTGGCGACCGCCTCTTCCTTGGCCACGTTGAGCCGCTCGATCTCGTCCTCGAGCTCCTTGAGGTCGGGCGGGCGGACCATCGACTTGAGGCGGATCCGCGCCCCGGACTCGTCGATCACGTCGATCGCCTTGTCGGGCAGGCAGCGGCCGGTGATGTAGCGGGTCGACAGCTCGACCGCCTTCTCGAGCGCGTCGTCGGTGATCTGCACGCGGTGGTGCTGCTCGTACCGGTCGCGGAGGCCCTTGAGGATTTCGACCGTCTGCGCGGCGGACGGCGGCTCGACCATCACCGTCTGGAAGCGGCGCTCGAGGGCCCCGTCCTTCTCGATGTACTTGCGGTACTCGTCCAGCGTCGTCGCGCCGATGCACTGCAATTCCCCGCGGGACAGCGCGGGCTTGAGCACGTTCGAGGCGTCGATCGCCCCTTCGGCCCCGCCGGCGCCGACCAGCGTGTGCAACTCGTCGATGAACAGGATCGTGTTCTTGGCCCGGCGGACCTCGTTCATCACGGCCTTGATCCGCTCCTCGAACTGGCCGCGGTACTTCGTCCCGGCGACCATCATCGCCAGGTCGAGCACGACGATCCGCCTGTCGCGGAGAAGCTCGGGGACGTTGCCCTCCACGACCATCTGGGCGAAGCCCTCGACGATGGCGGTCTTGCCGACCCCCGCCTCGCCGAGCAGCACGGGGTTGTTCTTCTGCCGGCGGCAGAGAATCTGGACGACGCGCTCGATCTCGCCTTCGCGGCCGATGACCGGGTCGAGCTTGTTCTGGCGCGCGAGCTCGGTGAGGTCGCGGCCGAAGCTGTCGAGGGCGGGGGTCTTGCTCTTGCCCCCCTTGGAGGACGCGCCGGTGCCCCGCTCGCCCCCTTCGGCCCCTTCCAGCCCGTGGCCGAGCAGGTTCAGCACCTCCTCGCGGACATCTTCGAGCTTGAGGCCGAGGTTCATCAGCACCTGGGCGGCGACCCCTTCCTGCTCGCGGAGGAGGCCCAGGAGCAGGTGCTCGGTGCCGACGTAGTTGTGGTTGAGGTTCCGCGCCTCTTCCATCGCGTACTCGATGACCTTCTTGGCCCGCGGGGTCTGGGGGAGCTTGCCCATGGTGACCATGTCGGGGCCGGACTGGACGATCTTCTCGACTTCGAGGCGGATCTTGCGGAGATCGACGTCGAGATTCTTGAGCACGTTGGCGGCGACGCCGGAGCCTTCCTTGACCAGCCCCAGCAGAATGTGCTCGGTGCCGATGTACTCGTGGTTGAAGCGCTGGGCCTCCTGGTTGGCCAGTTGCATGACCTTCCGGGCCCTGTCGGTGAATCGTTCGTACATCCGGGTCTCTCCTGTTAGCTCTGCCCCTGGCTGACCGAACCTTACGTCACACTGCCCGGAAAAGCCGGATTTCTGGACGGGAAAGAGGGAACTGGGGGTGGCGCGGCTTCCGAAGGCGCACGCCGCACCGTCATCATCCGCACGGCCCCTCTCACGCCGTCGCTGCCCCGAATTCTAGTAGCGGGGGGGCGATCGGGCAAGAAGGGGATGGCGGCCCGCCGTTCCGGAGCGCGGATCTCGCGTTCGCATCAGCGAACCGATGCCACGCTCGTTCCAAGTTGCAGTGGCGAAACGCCAGTGGCGCCCGGCGGTTCAGCGCCCGCCGGGCCGGGGACACGGCTCTGGATTCCCGCCTCCGCGGGAATGACGGTAAGCGACTACGTCGCGCCCCCGGGGCGGGACGCGGATGGACCAGCGAGCCCGGGAATTGCGCGCTTCAGGTCCCGCCGGGCCGGCGGGACCTACGGGCCGCTCAATTCGACCAGGAGCCGCTCGACCACCATGCGCTCCTGGGCGCGGCCCTCGCCTTTCAACCGGCCGTCGGCGCGGAGCAAGTGGTGGAGGAGCTGTTCGGCGCGCGGGCGGCCGAGGCGGCGGAGATATCGCCGCGCCCGCTCGAGCGCCCTCGGATGAACGCCGGCGGCTGCGATCGCCGGTCCCATCTTTTCGCCGCGGGCTGTCAGCGCGGTGACGCGGGCCAGCGGGCGCAGGTTGTGGGCGATCCCTCCCAGCGTGAACTCCGAGGCTTGCCGGGCGTCGTACAGCCGGCCGAGATGGGCGAGGGCGGTCGCGGCGTCTCCGTCCTGGAGCGCGTCCATCATGGCGAAGGTGGTCTCGGCCTTCCAGCCGCCGACGAGCAGCCGCACGTCCTCGACGGCGACCTTCTTCCGGTCCCCGACGTAGGCGGCGAGCTTGGCGGCCTCCTGGTCGAGCAGCCCCAGCGAATCGCCGACGAACTCGACCATCAGCGCCGCCGCGTCGCGGGGGAGCTGCACGTCGTGCCGGTCGCGGGCCCGCTCCTGCAGCCAGCGGACGAGCGCCTGCCCCTTGAGTTCCGCGCACTCGATCGGCAGCCCCAGGCGGGCGACCGCCTTGGCAAGCCGGGTGTTGCTCGGCCACGTCTTCACGTCGAGCACGAGCACCCCCGTCCTCGCGGGATGCTCGAGGTATTTCTCGAGCCCGGCGCGGTGATTGGACACGAACTCGTCCGCGTCCTCGACGATCACCAGCCGGCGATTCCCCCACATGGAAACGGTCCGCAGCTCGTCGGCCACCGTCTTCAGCTCGAGCTCCTCGTTTCCCTCGAACCGCGAGGCGAGCTGGTCCTCCCCCTCGCCGTCGCCGAGGACGCTCCGCATCACGGCGTGCAGCGCGGCCTGCTTGAGGAACCGCTCCTTGCCGTAGATCGCCACGACCGGCCCGGTCGCGTGCTGGGCGGGATCCTTGAGATACGCGGTGGCGTGCATGAGATATCGGTTAGCCGCGACGCGGAGGCTTTGCGGAGCGGAGCGCGCCCCGACCCGAGATTGACCATTTCGACGGGCGCGAATACAGTCCCGCCCGCGATCACGATACGGCGAACGGGCCGTCCTGTCCAATCCCGACCCCGCGGCGCGTTGCCCGCGGGCTTGTCCGATCGAACCGATCGATGCGCACGCCGCCCGCCCGCCCGCCGCGCACGCAGTACATCTGCCCCGGCGAGACGCATCCGATCAGCCGGTCGGTGCACCTCGCCCGGCTGGCGGCGTTCTTCCCTGCTTGCCGGGATTGCCCGCTACGGACCGACGCGGGGCAGTTGTCCGGCGAGACGAGGCAATGGCTGGAAAGCACCCGCCGCCGCGTGCCTCGGCCGTCGCTGTTCACCGACGAAGGGGTCCGCGGGGTACACCTCAACGAGCTGACGCGGCCGCGTGCGGCGAAGATCGCGGCCGCATTCGCGCATCTCCTGTGGGACGATTTTCCCCTGGCATCCGCGGGAGGGAGCGCGGCCCGCGGCGTTCGCCGCGCGGGCCCGGCGATCGTGGTGGGGCACGACGAGCGGCCTTCCGCGCCGGATCTCGTCACGGGGGTGATTTCGTCGCTGCGGCGGATGAGCTGCCGGGTGATCGACATCCGCCTCGCGACGGTCCCCGCGTTCCGGTTCGCCATCGATCATTTGCAGGCGGCCGGCGGCATCTTCGTGACGGGCAGCGGCTGCGATCCGTCGTGGATCGGCCTCGACTTCGTCCGCGCCGGCGGGCGGCCGTTGTCGCGCGGCGACGGGCTGGAGCGGCTTGAAGAAGCATCGAACAGCGCCCACAGCCGCCCGACGCGGCACGGCGGGACCTACCGCACGTTCCAAGCCGGCGTCCCCTACGAGGCCGGGTTGTGGAAGCACTTCCACGCCCTGCGGCCGCTGCGGATCGCGTGCGGCTCGCCGCTGGCGTCGCAACGGAAGCTGCTGGCGCGGCTGTTCGAGCGGCTGCCCTGCGCGTTGACGGCGCTCGCGCTTCCCGTCCGCCGCCGCGACGTGTACGACGCGGACGACGCCGACGTGCGTCGCGTCGCAGCTCGCGTGCGCGACGAGAGCGCCCATCTGGGGCTGGTGATCGACGACGACGGCCAGCGTTGCGGATTTCTCGACGAGACCGGCGAACTCGTCCCGCCGCGGTCGATCGCGCGGTTGATCGCCGAGGTGACGCTGTCCGAGAGCGCCGGCCGCCGCGTCGCGATCGAGGGCGATCTTCCAGATTCGTTGCGGGAGTCGATCGCGCAGCTCGGCGGCGAGCCGATCGACGCCGGGCGAACGCAGTCGGAGATGTGGCGGGCGCTGGCCGCGGGCGCGGTCTACGGCGGCGGCGACGCGGGCCGCCACTGGTTCAACGAGCCCTCGCCCACCAGCGACGCGGTGCTCGCGCTGGCCCGCGTGCTGCAAGCCCTCAGCCGCGGCGACGCGCCATTCTCGGCGGTGGCGCACGCGAGTTCGGGGCAGTAGCCGGCGGGAAACTTCCCGCCGGCCGATGCCCGGGGTTGGCCCCGACGCGGGGTGGCCGCGACGCCGATAGGCGTCGGGGTCGCGCAGCGACGGGAGAGGTCAACGGATGGCTGGTTCGGGATGGCACGCCGGGCAGAGAGTCGGCACAATGCAGCCCGATCCGGCAAATCACCTAGTTCGGCGAATGCGCTATGAGCCGTCCCTGGCATCGAGTTACGATCATCGTCGTCGCGGCACCCGTGTTTCTCGTCTTCCCGTTGGCGATGGGGGGGCTTGCGATGGCAGGACAGCAGCTCATCTGGGGGTTTGATGACATGCCGATATGGTCGATGCTTTTGGGCATGCTTCTCGGGGGCGTCATTGCGGCGGGGGGCCTTGCTCTCGTGTGCATTTTTGCCTCACGAGGGTCTCTACTCGCTGCGGTGGTTATCACCGTCGTTGCGGCTGCCGTTGATTGTGCGTGCATTCCCATTGGACGCTGGGTTACGGCGCGGGTGGAGGGCCGTGTAGCGAATCCCGCGATGGGACTTCTGCTGACAATCGAGGATCAGTTGCCGGAAGTCGCCGATCGGCTCCGCAAGTCGATCGCGAAGGTGGACGGGCCGTGAAGCCGCCCGCCGCGTCAAGCCCCGCGCTCCCGCCGCGCCGCCGGGAAACTTTCAAACTGACCCACTACCTAAATGTACTGTACGGCACGCGGCGCTGATTAAATCAACAGGCCCTCTTGTCGCTCCGCGACCCCGGCGCCTGAACGGCGTCGGGGCCACCCTGCGGTGACTCCGCCCCAGCCCAGTGCTGCTGCTTCGGACGCCGCCCATTGTCGCCGTATGCGTTCGTCCATCACCGGCGCGAGAGCGAGAAACTTCCGACGAACCTCTTCGATCGTTCGTGCGTCATGCATCCGCGAACGATCGCTTGAATCACGATTTCGAGCAATAGCAAGTTCATAAAGTAATTTTGTCGCGGGTCCTTTAGCGCGCGCGGCTGCTCGGGCCGGTGGCGACCGTGCATGCGTTCCTGTCGCAGATCCTGCACGGCAACACGGCTTGCAACGAGGTCCCGCACCTGATGGGCCAGTCGTTCACGGGCCGGGCCTACGGTCTGGCCCGCGCCCGGCTGCCGCTGGAGCTGTTCGATCGGCTGCTGACCGAGGTGGGGCGGTGCCTGAAGGTCTGCCGCGACGAGGCCGCGCGGTGGTGCGGGCATCGCGTGTGGCTCCTGGACGGTTCCGGCTGCTCGATGCCCGACACGCCCGAACTGCAGGAGGCGTTCGGCCAGCCGGGGAGCCAGCAGCCCGGCTGCGGATTTCCGGTGGCCCATCTGTTGCTGCTGTTCCATTTCGGAACGGGGCTGCTGCAGAAGATGCTCGTCGATCCGCTGCGGACGCACGACCTGGCCCATGCGCACCGGCTGCACTCCGAACTCGAGCCCGGCGATGTGCTCGTCGGCGATCGCGGCTTCTGCTCCTATGCGCATCTGGCGCTGTTGCTGCAAGGGGGCTGGCACGGGCTGTTCCGGGTGCATCAGCGCATGCTCGTCGATTTCCGCAAGGGTCGGATGCACGTTCCGCCCAGTCCGCCGTTTCCGCGGCGCAAGGGCATCACCGGTTTGCCGCGATCGCGCTGGGTCCGCTGGCTGGGAACCTGCGATCAAGTCGTGGAATACTTCGAGCCCCGCCAGCGGCCGCGCTGGATGAGCGCGGAAGACTACGCGGCCCTGCCCGATTCGATCTTCGTCCGCGAGCTGCGGTACCGCGTCGAAGCGCCCGGCTGCCGCACGCGGGAGATCGTCCTCGTCACGACGCTGCTCGACGCCGAGCGATATTCGGCGGAGGAACTGGCCGCGCTCTACGGCCAACGCTGGCAGATCGAAACGCACTTGGCGCATCTGAAAACGACGCTCGGCATGGACGTGCTGCGGTGCCAATCGCTGGCCGGAGTTCACAAGGAGCTGCGGATGTTCGCGCTGGTATATAACC
>JBBDNU010000098.1:0-24884 GCA_040877365.1 Planctomycetales bacterium | reverse complement strand
TGCGGACGCTCCTTCCCCGCCCCGAGGTCCCGTCGAGCCGACGGGACCTACCTTCCCGGCATCGTCGCGGCGATCGTGAATGGCGGTCATGGCTTCGCCTTCGGCTTCGGCTCGGGCTTCGGAGAGACGATGACGTGGTCGTCGGCGGGGGGTTTCGAATCGTAGGTGCGGGCTTCGTCGTCTTTGCCGTTGGGGCCGACGCTGTAGAGCAGGTAGCGGTCGCCGGCCCGGAGGTATTTCAACGGTTGGTCGTTGAACAGGTCGTTCGGGACCGCCGGAATGTATCGCGGGGCGAGCTGGGCCAGTTCCGCCGGGTATTCGCCGCGCTCCGCCCGGTAGGCGGCGAGGGCGAACGCGAGTTGCGTGAGGTCGAAGCGCATCGTGGCGCGATCTTCGGCCGTGTAGGCGGCGCTCAAGGCGGGCGCCAGCAATCCGAGCAGGATCGCCGCCGCGTGCTCGCCGTTCGTCTGGCGCAGGTTCGGCGAGAGGAAGGCGCGGGCCGCGATCCACCTCGGATCCCGCACGCGCCCGCTCTCCGATTGCAATCGGTTTTCGATCTCTTCGATTTTTCGCCTGCGTTCGGCGCGGGTCGGCGCACGGCCCGCCTCCGCCAGCGCGTCATAGTAGGCATTGCCGTGCCGGAGCGGCACGTCCCAGTCGATCGTCCGGCTGGCGAGCGTTGCAATGGTCGATGGCGGTGAATCAAGATCTCCGAACAGGCTTCTCACTCCGTAACGAGCGAAATAAACCACCAGGTCGAGATACTGGTACCGCTCCGTCCGGTCCATCGCGTCCGCCATCGAAGCGGGTGGAGGCAATTCGGCGAGTCGAGCCCGATAGGCGATCGCTTGCTTGGCTGAAAGGCCGTCGTGATGTGCGAGCGCGGCATCGGCGGTGCATGCGATGCTGTCGATGGCGATGCCGACGAGTCGATCGATCAGCATAGGCCCGCTGGCGATGTGCCGGGCGAGGCGATGGCAGGCCAGCAGGTCTTCCTGGGCCTCGACGATCTTTCCCTCTCCCAGACGCTGCATGGCCCGCAGGCTCAACAGCCGGGCGGAGTCGCGGGATTCCTGAACCAGCGGCAGCAACACGGCGACCAGCAGTGGCGGTTCGGACGTCACCAGCAGCGGCTGGTAGTACTTCGGCCGCCGCGTACCCTCTACGATCAGGTCCAGCGGCTTCCGGTTGCGCTGGAGCCATTCGGCAAGGACCGGCTCGTCGGCGGAGGTCCACGGCTCCTTCATCGCGGCATCCATGCGGACGTAGAGCTTCTGCAGGGCCGCATCCCCGGCCACGTCGCGGAGAGCGACGAGATAGTCCCCCTCGTCCGGCAGGACTTCGATGCCGAGCTTGCGGAAGAGCTCGGGCCGCGATTTCGCGTCGATTTCCTTCGGCCCGAACGCCCGCCAGTAGAGCACCGCCGCGTTGTTCTCCGGCGTGACGCCTTCGCTCGCCATCGCTTCGAGGGCGGCGGCGTAGTCGGGGGCGCCGTCCGCGCGGAGCGGCTCGGTGATGTGCGTCGTCTCCCTGGAGACGGTGAACGGCAGCTTCGACGGCTTCGCGGCGGGGGGCGCATCGGCGGCCATCGCCAATCCGACCGCGATCAGCAACAAAGTAGGTCCCGGCCGCCGGCCGGGACCTGAAGCGCTCACCCGGCCTCGTGAACCGTCGAGCCGAGCGCCTCCTTCGGCGAGCGCAAGCCGTTTCGTGCCGGGCGTGCCACAGGGTGCGGACGCTCCTTCCCCGCCCCGAGGTCCCGTCGAGCCGACGGGACCTACCTTCGCGGCATCGTCGCGGCGATCGTGGAAAGCGGTCATGGCGTCGCCTCCGGAAGTCCGACACGTCCGACGTTTCTCATATCAGCCCGCGGCGCAAGCAAGGGAGATTGCACCCGAAGGCCCGAATCGCGGGAAAGAATCAGCCGCATGGGTCGTTCTCCCTCGTCTGCGCTTCGGGCCGGGATGGAACGTGGTGTGAGGCGCGCGGTCGATCGCCGGCGGGAGGTTTCCCGCCGGCTGTGGCGTGGGCGGGGCGGAATCGCCCCCATTGCGGGTCATCCTAACCCCGGACGGCGCAAGGGGCAAGAAATTCCCGGAGCATTCCACCGGGATGATCCTTCTTGAACGATCGCCGCCATGCCGGTAGGGTGACGGTGGTTGAAGGTTGGTGGTTGAAGGTTGATGGTTGAAGGTCGATGGTCGACGGTTGATGGTCGACGGTTGATGGTCGAGCGCGCGGCGACCATCAACCCGCCGCGGCCGAACCGGCGATTCTCCCTCGCTGGCGCGTCGGGATAACTTGGAAAACGCAAGTGCATGGAGGACCAGGACATGCGAAAAGTCGTCGGACTCATTCTGGGGGGCGGAAAAGGGACGCGGCTGTTTCCGTTGACGCGGTATCGCTCGAAGCCGGCCGTGCCGCTCGCGGGGAAGTATCGCATCATCGACATCCCCATTTCGAACTGTCTCAACAGCGGGATCAACAAGATCTATCTGTTGACGCAGTTCAACTCGGTCAGCCTGCACCGGCACATCCGCCAGACGTACATCTTCGACCGCTTCGACGGGGGGTTCGTCGAGATCCTCGCCGCCCAGCAGACGATGGAGGGGGCGGACTGGTACCAGGGGACCGCGGACGCGGTGCGGAAGAACCTGCGGTACCTCACACAGCCGGGGATCGAGTACGTGTTCGTCCTCTCCGGCGATCAGCTTTACCGGATGGACTACCGGGAGATGCTCAAGACGCACAAGGAATCGGGGGCGGACGCGACGATCGCCGCCGTGCCGGTCAGCGGCGAACAGGCGGCGGCGTTCGGCATCATGCGGCTGGATGAGACCGGGCGGGTGGTGGGCTTCCTCGAAAAGCCGAAGACCGAGGACGATCTCTCGCTCGTGCGGACCGACCCGGAGTGGCTCGACGCGCACGGGATCAAGAGCCGGGGACGGGACTGCCTGGCGAACATGGGGATCTACCTGTTCCACCGGGACACGCTGGTCGAGTTGTTGCAGAAGTCGGACTATCAGGACTTCGGGAAGGAAGTGTTCCCGATGTCGATCCGCGCCCGGCGGGTGCAGGTGCACCCGTTCGAGGGGTACTGGGAGGACATCGGGACGATCCGCGCGTTTTACGAGGCGAACCTGGCGCTGACCGGTCCCGATCCGCCGTTCGAATTCGCCTCGGACGCCGCCCCGATCTACACGCAGGCCCGCCATCTCCCGCCGACGCGCGCGGAGGGGGCGACGATCCGCCACACGCTGCTGGCGGACGGCTGCGTGGTGGGGGAGGGGACGGTGATCGAGAACAGCGTGATCGGGATTCGCTGCCGCATCGGGAGCAATGTGACGATCCGCAACTCGGTGCTGATGGGGGCCGACTTTTATGAGCAGCCGGTGGACCGCGGGGCGGAAGGCGCCAACGGCCATCCGCCGGTGGGCGTGGGAGACGGCACGTTGATCGACGGGGCGATCATCGATAAGAACTGCCGCATCGGGAGGAACGTGCGAATCGTCGGCGGTCCCGAGGCGGGCGTCTCAGCGGGCAATGAAAACGTCCACGTGCAGGACGGGATCGTGGTCGTGGAGAAGGGGGCGCTGGTGCCGGACGGGTGGCGGCTGTAGAAAGTCGGAAGTCAGAAGTCAGAAGTAGGGCGCGCGAGGTAGGTTGGCAATCTTCTTACTTCTTCAGTACTTCCAAGATCGCGACGGCGCGTCATGCCCGCGAAGTGCCTGCCCCCAGCGCAGGCGGGGGCGGGCATCCAGCGGCGGCGCGGACTACGGGGCTGGATTCCCGCCTGCGCGGGAATGACGGAGCCGGGTTCTTGAAACTACTGTTCTTCGTTCATACTTCGTACTTCATACTTCAGACTTCCCCCTGCTATCCCGGCAGTTGCTGTTTGGTGTGCAGGATCCGCACCGCACCGGGCGAAGGTTCGATCCGCGCGCCGCGGCGGCGGGCCCAGACCTGCGTGAACTCCGCCCCCAGCAGGAACACGATGCTCGAGTAGTACACCCACAGCAGGATCAGCACGAACGAGGCCGCGGGGCCGTAGGTCTCCGCCCGCTGCATCCCGAAGTAAATCCCCAGCGCGAACTTGGCCGCGAGGAACAGGAGGGCGGTCGTGCCGGCGCCGATCCAGGTGTCCCGCCACTCGACCTCGGCGTCGGGCAGCCATTTGAACATCGCCGCGAACAACAGCGTGAGCACGATCAGGTTCACGCAGGCGTGGACGACGAACGGCGTCCACCCCTGGAGCGCGGCGGGGAGCCACGTCTGCACGTGCGCAGCGGTGGCGTTGAGCACCGCCGTGAGCACGAGCGACACGATCAACAGGAAGGCGACGCCGAGGATCATCCCCAGGGAGAGAACCCGTTTGAAGAAGAAGTGGCGGATCCCGCCGCTCTTCGCGCTCGCCTCGACCTCCCACGCCCGGTTCAGCGCGTGCTGCAACTGGGCCATCACGCCGGTCGCTCCGAACAGGAGCACCCCCCCGCCGACAAGGGCGGCGATCAGGCCGTCATCGCGGCCGCCCGCAGCGCGCATCATCGTTTCCACCTGCTGCCAGCCCCCCTGGCCGATCACCCCGCCGACCTGCTCCTCGATCTGTCCGGTGACGGCGTCGGGGCTCCAGATCCAGCCGGCGACGGTGACGATCAGGAGCAGCAGCGGCGGGAGCGAGAACGCGGTGTAGTAGGCGAGGGCCGCCGCCATCGTCAGGCAGTCGTCTTCCGAGAACTCCGAGAAGGTCGCGGAGAGGATGTTTTTCTGGCGCGGATCGGTCATGGGCAGTCCTGAAATCGACGAGCCTGGAAGGTCCCGAGATGTGATTGTCCGCGCCGCGGCGGCGCGGCGGATCGGTGTGTTCGGATTCACGGCTTGGGAGAATCCGGCACTCCGCGGCCCGGGAGAACCCCGTCGTGATGAAAGTGCTTCGCTGGAGTCCAGGCTTCAGCCTGACTGCCCGCGCGAGGACGCCGCGTTGGCCCATCGTCAGCCTGAAGGCCGTAGTCCAACGCCCCTTCGCCTCGACCCGGAATCAGAGGCCCGCTAGAATTCATTTGTGCCCGGCAAGTGCGCGCGGCGGGCGCTTTTCGCGGCTGCGCCGGCCACGCCGCACGGAGCGGAAAGCGCGGAGTGCGGCCCGAAGCGAGATCCCCCGCGATTCCGCCGCCGCCGGTCCGTTGGCGCCGGCGCTGCGATGATTTCGACCTGCAACGGACAACGGACCGCGGACAACGGACCAACATGGAAACGCGATTCATCCGCAACTTCTCGATCGTGGCCCACATCGACCACGGCAAGAGCACGCTCGCGGACCAGCTTCTGCTCCGCACCGGGGCGATCACCGAGCGGGAGTTCCGCGAGCAGATCCTCGATGACCTCGACATCGAGCGCGAGCGGGGGATCACCGTCAAGGCGCGGACGGTCGCCATTCACTACGAGTTCGACGGCCGCCCCTACGAGTTGAACCTGATCGACACGCCCGGCCACGTCGATTTCCACTACGAGGTCTCGCGGAGCCTGGCGGCGTGCGAGGGGGCGCTGCTCCTGGTGGACGCCTTTCAGGGGGTCCAGGCGCAGACCGTCGCCAACGCCTACGCGGCGCTCGACGCGAACCTGGCGATCATCCCGGTCATCAACAAGATCGACCTGCCGATCGTGCGGACCGACGAAGTCCTCGAAGAGATCGAGACGATCCTGGGCCTCGACCCGCACGAGGCGCTGCTCGTGAGCGCCAAGAAAGGGATCGGGACCGAGGACGTGCTGCGGGCGATCATCGAGCGCGTCCCGCCCCCCGCCGGCGACCCGCACGGTCCCCTCAAGGCGCTCGTCTTCGACAGCAAGTACGACAAGTACCGCGGCGTAATGACCTACATCCGCGTGGTCGAAGGGACGATCTCGATCGGGCAGCGGATGCGGTTCCTCCGCGAGGGGACGACGCACGAAGTGCTCGAGATCGGCCAGTTCCGCCCCCGCATGCAGCCCGTCAAGCGCCTCTCCGCCGGACAGGTGGGCTACATCCTCACCGGCATCAAGGATCTCGGAAAGGTCCACGTGGGAGACACCGTGGCCGACCCCGAGCGGCTTCCCGCCAAGCCGCTGCCCGGCTACAAGGTCCCCAAGCAGATGGTCTTCTGCGGGATGTATCCCACCGAGGCGACCGATTTCGAGAAGCTTCGCGACGAGTTGCAGAAGCTGTCGCTCAACGACGCCAGCTTCTCCTACGTCCCCGAGACGAGCGACGCGCTCGGCTTCGGGTTCCGCTGCGGGTTCCTGGGGATGCTGCACATGGAGATCATCCAGCAGCGGCTCGAGGGGGAGCAGGACATCGACCTGATCCAGACCGCCCCCAACGTCACCTACGAGATCCTGCACCGCGGCGGGACGGTCCAGCAGATCGACAACCCGCAGATGGTCCCCGACGCCGGCTCGATCCAGGAGTTCCGCGAGCCGATCGCCCGCGTGACGTTCATCCTCCCTGCGGAAAACATCGGCACGCTGATGCAACTCTGCGAGGAACGCCGCGGCATCTACAAGACCACCGAGTTCCTCGGCCCGCACCGCGCCCAGCTCATATACGAGCTGCCGCTCTCGGAGGTCGTGTACGACATGCACGACAAGCTGAAGAGCGCCACCAAGGGCTACGGGACGATGGACTACGAGGTGATCGGCTTCCGCCCGGCCGACCTCGTCAAGATGGACATCCTCGTCAAGGGGGAGCGGGTGGACGCCCTCTCGACCATCGTGCACCGCGCGCAGGCGGACAAGCGCGGGCGGTCGCTCGTCAAGCGGCTCAAGCAGGAGATCTCGAAGCACATGTTCGAGATCCCGCTCCAGGCGGCGATCGGCGGCCGCGTCATCGCCCGCGAGACCATCTCCGCCATGCGGAAGAACGTGACGGCCAAGTGCTACGGCGGCGACATCACCCGCAAGCGCAAGCTGTGGGCCAAGCAGAAGGAAGGCAAGAAGCGGATGAAGCAGTTCGGCCAGGTCGAAATCCCGCAGAAGGCGTTCCTGGCGGTGCTGAACACGGGGGAGGAGTGAATGTCAGGGAAGTGCAATGCGAATCCCCAATGCCGACAGAGCAGTCGTCGATCTCGAGAAACTGACTGAATACTGCTTGAACCCATCGCATCCGCGAGGCAGGCACAAGGCCCGGGTTTTCGAATCGGCATTGGGGCTCACTCTCTTTCACGCCGAGGTACTGCGAGGCGCACTGTTCGACGCGGCGAGCGAGATCGACCCGGTCGAGGGAGAGCGCGATGAATTCGGCCAGCGCTACGTGATGGAATTCGAGATGACTGGTCCGGCTGGAACAGCGATGGTCCGCAGCGCGTGGATCATTCGGACGGACGAGGGCTTTCCGCGGCTCGTGACGTGCCATGTGATCTGAGAGGAAATCATGAATGAGTCGATCGAACTGTTCGACGTGGTGGCATTGACCGAGGACGTTCCCGATCGGGGACTGGTGCGCGGCCAGGTGGGCACGGTCGTGGAGACGCTGGCTCCGAACGTGTTCGAAGTGGAGTTCAGCGATAACGACGGGCGGACATACGCGATGTTGCCGCTGAAGAGCGAGCAGCTCATGGTGCTCCATCATCATCCCGTCCAGGCATAGCGACGATGGACGACTTCGCCGAATACGAGCGGATGAAACGATGCGTTGGAGGAAGTATTCGAACTGCTCGAACACGAGGGGCCATCCCGAAACCGGCGTGAGCCGTCAATTCCCTCTGAGGTGAAGGCGAATGATCCGAGCCGCACTGTTCGTCGTTTGCGTCCTCGTGGGTGTGCTCTTCATGGCCACTCCACTACTGGTGCATCTCCGATTCGGCGAGGATTTGGGATTCCTCAGGATCGCACTGCCGATCGTCACGGGCCTGATGATCATCGTCGGATCGGCCCGCGCGCCGCTTCAATCGAAACAATGACCTCGCGCATTCCTCAATACCGCGCCTGCCGCTGCGAGAGATACTCCAGCAGCGCCCGGTCGAAGGGCATGCTCGTGTCGAGCGGGACGTAATCGGCCCCGGTCCGCAGGCATTCGCGGCGATAGCGGTCCCGGAGCTCGGCCAGCGTCTCCAGGTAATCCGCCCGGATCCCCGCCCCGTCCACGAGCGCCCGGTCGCCGGTCTCCGGGTCTTCCAGGTCGAGCGTGCCGTCGAAGGGGAAGGTGACTTCCGCCTCGTCGAGCACGTGGAACAGGATCACGTCGTGCCCGGCGTGACGCAACAGGTGCAGGCTCTCGATGATCGGCTCCGGATCCGCCAGCAGATCCGAGAAGATCATCAGCAGCGCGCGGTGCCGGATCATGGCGGCCGCCTTCTTCAGGTTGCCCGCGATGTCGGTCGGGCCGACCGGCTTCGACTTGGCGAGCACGGCCAGCAGGTTGCCCAGTTGCGTCCGCCGGCTCTGCGCCCGGATCACGTTTCTGATCTCCTTGTCGAACGTGATCAGCCCCACCGGGTCCTGCTGGTGGATCATCAGATACGCCAAGGCCGCGGCGAGGCAGACGGAGTAGTCGAACTTGGTGAGCGTCTGCCGGAAGGTGTAGCCCATGCTCTCCGAGAGGTCCATCAGCAGGTAGCCGTTGATGTTCGTCTCGGCCTCGTACTTCTTGACGTAGAAGCGGTCGGTCTTGGCGTAGACGAGCCAGTCGATGTCCTTGGGGTCGTCGCCGGGGTTGTAGCGGCGGTGCTCGCTGAACTCGACGCTGAACCCGTGAAAGGGGCTCGCGTGCAACCCGCTCAAAAACCCCTCGACGATGAACCGCGCCCGCAAGTCGAGCCGGGCGACGGTGCGGATGACTTCGGGCTTGAGGTAATCTTCGGCGGAGGGCATGGGAATTCTTGCGAAGCGAACAGCGGCGAGGAGGATGTGATACTTGGTCCGAGAGTCGAAGGTTGAAGGTCGGACGCTCGCAAACGGGGCGCGGGGCGCTCCCATGAGCCGAGGGGTTCATCCCCTCGGTGCTCTCATGGCGTCCTTCGCCGGGTGCCACTGGCTGGCCAGTGCCTTTCTCGAACGTCCTATCGGGTTTGCCTGCAGGGGACCGTTCCGTGACCTTGCACTCTGCTTCGAGGAATCGTCGGTCGAAGTGTCCAGACGGCCTGACGGATCGAGAGTGCAAGGTGAAGGTTGTCCGAGCCGGCATCGGCGGCCTTGTGGTTCATCTTCGAAAACACTGGCAAGCCAGTGGCACCCCGCGGTCCCATTCGCCCTTTTCGCGGACATCGACCAGCACCGACTTCTTCGCCGCGACGTTGGCCTTCACGGTGGCGAGCGAGTCGCTGGTGTGCTCGGCGGCGGGCGCGCGGCCGGTCGCGGACGCCAAGAGGAGGACGGTCAGGCAGCACGGCAGAAGTCGTCTCATCGCATGGTCTCCATTGCGGTTCGTGAAATTCGTGGCGGATCGCCGGCGGCGTGTCCGCTCCTTCGAGGTCGATTCCGGATTTCTGGATTTCTTCGATCACATGTCCGTGAACGTCGGTCCGTCGGCGGTCGATGCCGTTATGATGAAATCGTCAGCCGACGCCGATCAAACGATACGAAATGCATCCCTGTGTTTCCGGACGTATTCAACTCGCTCGTCGTCGATGCAGAATTCATCCTCGGGGATCCGTTCGTCGAGAGCGGCCAATTTCTCGATCGTGGATTCATCCAACAAGCTCTGGTCGATCAACTTGATCCGATCCTCCGTCAAGCAGTCCCGTGCTTCGCGGATCAATCCCGCTGATTTGCGCATTCCGAGCGCCGAGTAACCGACTGCGGCCAGTTCAAACCAAACCGGGATGTTCCCTGCGGCCTGTCCGAACCCGCCATTCAGCACCTCCCATTGAAGGAGTCTGGAAGCATGGTAAACAGCGACGGGTCGCGGTAGATGTTCGAGATCGGAAGGTCGGTCGATCTTCTGGATCATGAGCAACCAGAGTTGCGTGTCGAACTCATCGCTTGCCAGAGGCGATGCCGCATCGTGCTCGATCAGAGCCGCGATGGAATCGAAACGCGTCCTTCCCATCGGTATGTCCCTCGCACAGAGGCCGGATGACCGGCGGCATAGCCTCGATGCCGTTCAGGCATCCGGATCCTTTTGCCACCCGCGGCGCTGCGGCGGACCCCAGAGGGGCTTCGGGCCAGCCTGCCACCCAGTCGACTCAATCGTAGTCCATCATCACTTGAAATTGGTTGCATTTGCGGCATTGGAAAAGCATTCCATAGTCGCTTTCCCTCTTCACGTAAGCCGCCGGCTCGCCGCAATGCACCCACCAGGAAACGGGATTGAATGTCGAGAATCCCACGGTTCGAGAGAACACCGCGTCGCGATATTCCGCCGAAAGTTCGACCTGATCATCGTTCTCGTCGTAGAAATCGCCGTCGATGAAATGGGCCGAGAATTTGCGGGCGGCGGAACCATCCGCGATACACCACGGGCACAAATGCTCGACCTGATGGGTTGTGTAGATGTTGTTCACGTAGATGTAGCCCCGCGACGCGCCACAGCACTCGCAAACCTGATCGGACGCGACGATGGAGTCGGACGCGGCAACATCGCGATTGTACGGAAACTGCGGCAACGGCTCAGGATTCATCGAAAGGGGCCTCGCTGGTCGACTCCACTATCCACTATCAACTACCAACTATCCACTATCAACTATCCACTATCAACTACTCATACTTCGCGGGTGGCCCAGACGCCGTTGCAGCGTCGGGGCCACCCGCCGTCCACTCTATCCACTACCCACTACCCACTGACCACTGACCACTGACCACTTCCGACTACTCATACTTCGCGATCTTCGGCTCCGGCACTTCCGCCAGCAAGCGTTGAATCACGTCTTCCGGCGCGTAGCCTTCCGCTTGCGCCTGAAAATTGGTCGAGAGGCGGTGGCGGAGCACCGGGACCGCGACGCTGCGGACGTCTTCCAGAGAAATGCTGGGGCGGCCGTCCATCGCCGCGACCGCCTTCGCCCCGGCGATCAGGAACTGCCCGGCGCGGGGACCGGCCCCCCAGTCCACGAGATCCTGCACCAGCTTCGGCGCGGTGGGGTCCTTGGGGCGCGTGGCGCGGACCAGGCGGGCCACGTAGTTGATCGTCAGCGGTCCCGCCTCGATCAACGCGATCTGCTTTTGCAGGTAGCTGATCGACTTGGCCGTGAGCACCTTGCGGATCTCGACCGGCTCGCGGGTGCTCGTGACGGTGAGGATCCGCTCCTCTTCTTCGAGGCTCGGGTAATCGACGACGACGTTGAACATGAACCGGTCGAGCTGCGCCTCGGGGAGCGGATACGTCCCCTCCTGCTCGATCGGGTTCTGCGTGGCGATCACGAAGAACGGCTCCGGCAGCGCGTACGTCTGCTGACCGACCGAGACCTCGCGCTCCTGCATCGACTGGAGCAGGGCCGCCTGCGTCTTGGGGGGCGTGCGGTTGATCTCGTCCGCCAGCAGCACGTTCGTGAACACCGGCCCGTGGACGAACCGGAACTCGCGGCGCCCCGAATCGGATTCCTCGAGCACGTTCGTCCCGGTGATGTCCGAGGGCATCAGGTCCGGGGTGAACTGGATCCGCTTGAACTGCACGTCGAGGATGCGGGCGATCGTGCTCACCAGCAGCGTCTTGGCCAGCCCCGGCACGCCGACCAGCAGGCAGTGCCCGCCGGTGAAGATCGCCGAGAGGATCTGGTCGATCACCGCGTCCTGCCCGATGATGACCTTGTGCAGCTCCTTGACCATCAGGTCGTGATGGTTCTTGAACTTGTCGAGGAACTCGTCGAAGTCGCGTTTGTCGGCAGCCACGGAGCACGGGCCTCGCTGGGGAATCGGAAATAATTGGGTAGCTGAATTCGCAAGAATTCAGACGGTTCAGGCTGAATTCCTGCGAATTCAGCTACTACGGCCAGTCCATCGACTCGATTCGGACAAGGGTGCTACCTACTCGTGCATCCGCTTCTGGAGCCAGTCGGCGAATTGGGCGTCGGGCCGGCCGGTCGGCCGGAGGAACAGGCGGTCGCCGCGGTCTTGCTCGCCGTAGGCCTTCACGACGCGGTCGCAGCGCTCGCTCGCGGCGGCGGAAGAAAGCTCGCGGTTGAGACCGTCGACCAGGCCCGACATCCACAGCGCCCGCGGCGCGGCGGCCGCCGCGAGATCCGGAAGGTCCCCCGCTTCGAGAACGCCGGGCACGACCGCGTCGAACGGCACGTACACGAATTGGCCGTCGAGGAGGGAGGCGAAATCGCACAGCCCGCGATGGACGGCGACGACCGACACGGCGTCGTCGAACAAAGCCGTCAACAAGGCCAACATCCCGCCGAGCGGCTCGCACTCCGCCGGCCGCGGGCTCACGCCGTGGGGGACGTGCAGGTTCGCCTCGGAGGGATTGACCTCCGCGAACGAGTCCCCCCACACGCCGACGCGCTGCACGTCGCTCCGCGTCCCGAGGTGCGCGATCACGGACCGCAGGTCCCGCAGCCGCGCCCCGACGAGCGTGCCGCCGAGCATCTGCTCGGTGGCGGCATGGGCCGTCGCCGCGCTCCGTCGGCCGCGGTCGTCGCCGGCGCTGGTTTCCCCCGTGCCGCGCAGATCGGGCAGGCAGACGGCGACTCCGGCGTCGAGCAGGGCGGCGATCGTCTCGGCCCGCTGGGCGAGGAACCCCGCCTTGCCCTGTTGCGCGACGCCGACGACGACGGGAACGCGGCCGTCCTCGCGGCGCGTGGCCGACGGTTTCACGAGCAGGACGGGGACGCGGACGCCCGGCTCGGTGTCGAGCGCGAACCGCTCGACGCGGTGCCCGGCGAAGTCCTCCTTCCGCACGGTTTCGGCGAGCAGCTTCGCCGGTCCCGCCGGCTCGATCGGCCCGAGAATTCGCGCCCACGCTTCCTGCCGCAGCTTACGCCGATGCTCCCCCGCGAGGGCGTCGACGCGGCGGCGATAGGCGGCGTCGCGCTCGTTCGCCACGCGGCGGGCGACGGCGTGCATCGGCTGCGGCTGGAACTCGCGGACCGCCTCCTCGGTGAAGCACAGCAGCTTCCGCGCATCGACTTCGAGGTGCAACTCCTCGCCGGGATCGGCGATCCCGAACCACTTCGCCAGATAGGGGTGCATCTTCTCCCGGTGCAGGTCGCGCCAGTGCGTGTCCTCGGGGGAATTCCCGCGGACCGAGCCGCTCCCCCAGACGGCGGCGAGCGCCTCGGGCTTGTCGTAGAAGCCGTAAATTTTCTCGAACCGCACCCAGACCGGGTCGTGCCCGCGGTCCCACGCGAACTCGTGGCCGTAGATCAGCGGCCGCGGGGCCGGAGCGGCGACGATCGTCCACGGCAGGAACCCGTCGCGGGCGGACCGGCGCAAGCCGCGCGTCGTCTCCCAGCTTCCGCTTCCGGCGTAGTTGAAGTTCTCTTCGGCGTTTTCGGGGAGCGGATAGGGGGATTCCGGCTGCGGGCCGCCGAAGTTGAACGGGGCGGAGGCGGCGATCCGCGGGTCGAGGGCCGCCGTGACCGCCGCCGGATCGCCGCCGCCGGCCACTTCGCCCAGGACCATGATCTTCCGCGGGTCGATGCCGGGCCGGGAACGCAGATAATCGACGCCGCGCTCGAGATCGTATTCCATCCAGCCGATCAGGCTGTCGCCGATGAGGTGCAACTGGATGCCGGTGTCGTAGCGGAAGTAGTAGTCCTGGCGGCCGGGGGCATACTCGCCGGCGTAGTCGGCGTTGGTGCGGAAGGGATGCTGCCTTCGTTCGACGTGTCCGAGGTGATCGGGCACGAGCACGAGACAGCCGGCCTTGGCCCAGGTGGCCCCCATGTCGTGCAGCCCCTGGAAACCGACTCCCGTTTTCTGCCCGCGGACGTGGCTGTGGCTGATGAGAATGGCGGGCATGCTCTCGCGCGGCGGCTCGGGACGATACAGGTTCGCCGCGACGACGATTCCGGGCCGGCTTTCATAAACGACGTTCTCGACGGCGAACCCGTCCCCCGCGAGCGTCCCCGTCGTGCGGGACTTGAGCTTGTCCGGGGGAACGGGATAGCGGCCCAGCGAACGCCGCAGCGCCGCGATCCGCTCGTCGCGGAGCCGTTCCCAGTCGCCGCGGGAAGTGATGGCCCGCCACGCCGCGAGATCGCGGCGGTTCGCCTCGCCGAGCCGTCGGCGGAGGTCGTCGGACAGCATGTTCCGCAGCGCGGCGCGCTGTTCGTCGGTGATCGCGTCGGAAGCGGCCACGCGCGGGTCGAGCCGGCGGATCGCGCCCGCGAGGCCGCCTTCCGGCTCGTCGCCGCGAGTTGCGGCGCCGCCCAGGACGACGAGCATCAGAAACGACCACGCCGGCGACCCCGGCAGGCGAACGGTCATGGGGAACCCTTGCGAGGCGAAAATGCCAAGAGGTCAGCCTGATTGCGGCAAGGGCCGCTGTCAAGCCGCGGCGATCGCGGCGCGCTTGTTTCCCCCTCCCAGTCTCCGATAAGGTGAAGTTCCTCCCATTCTTCACTCAGTACTGCGGAACGAGCGTGATTCGCATCGAGGACCTTTCCGTGCGGGCCGGCAGCTTCGAGCTGCACGGAGTGGGGTTCGAGATCCCCACGGGCCAGTACGCCGCGCTGATGGGGCGGACCGGCAGCGGGAAGACGACCCTTCTGGAGGCGATCTGCGGGCTGAAGACCGTCACCCGCGGCCGGATTCTGCTCGACGGCCGCGACGTGACGAAGCTCAAGCCGGGCGAGCGGAACGTGGGTTTCGTCCCCCAGGACGGCGCGCTGTTCATGACGCAATCGGTCCGCGAGCAGCTCGCGTTCGCCCTCCGCATCCGCAAATGGCCCCGGCCGCGGATCGAGGCCCGCGTGGCCGAACTGGCCGAGATCCTCGGCATCGGCGGGCTGCTGGACCGGTATCCGAAAGGGCTGAGCGGGGGGGAGCGGCAACGGGTCGCGCTCGGGCGGGCGCTGGCGTTCTACCCGCAGGTGCTGTGCGTCGACGAGCCGTTGAGCGCCCTCGACGAGAGGACCCGCGAGGAGATGTACGTCCTGCTGAACTCGTTGCGGACCAAGATGCGGGTCACGACGCTGCACATCACGCACAGCCGCAGCGAAGCGCGGCGGCTGGCCGACGTGGTGTTCCTGCTGGAGAACGGCCGCGTGCGGCGGATCGGGCAGCCGGCGGAGGGCCGGGAGACGACGGGCCAGGGCCCGAAGACGGAAATCGAGGTGGCGGTCCGGAACGAACAATGACGGTGACAATGCGGAATTCGGAGTGCGGAGCGCGGAGTGCCGGCAGCGATGCGAGACACAACTGATAGCTGATAGCTGATAGCTGATAGCTGACAAAGTCCCCATGTCCTTCTCCATCCGCCTTCACGATGCGATCCGCGCGAAGCGCACGCCGGCGCTGGTCGGGATCGATCCGCGGTTCGACTGGCTCCCCGCGCCGGTGGTCGCCGCGGCGGAGAAGCGCGGGGCCGCGGATGCTGCTGCGCTCGTCGCGGCGGCGTTCGAGGAGTTTTCGTCGCGGCTGATCGACGTCGTCGCGCCGCTGGTTCCCGCCGTGAAGCCGCAGGCGGCGTTCTTCGAGGAGCACGGACCGGCCGGGTGTGCCGCCCTGGCGCGGGTGATCCGGCGGGCGCGGGGAGCGGGCCTGATCGTGATCTGCGACGCCAAGCGGGGAGACATCGGCTCGACCGCCGAAGCGTACGCGCGGGGCTATCTCGCGGGGGCCGATCCCGCCGCGGCCCCGTGGGGGGCCGACGCTCTCACCGTGAGTCCCTATCTGGGGGCCGATACGCTTGAGCCGTTCGTGAAGACCGCGGTCGAGCGGGGGGCGGGAATCTACGTCCTCGTCCGCACGAGCAATCCCGGCGCGGGGACGTTTCAGGATCTGCTCGCCGCGGGACGGATCGCCGATCCGTCCCGCGTGGCGTCGGAACAACAACCGGTATACCGGCACGTCGCGCGGGTGGTCGAAGAGCTGGCGGCGCGGACCGCCGACGAAAGCGGCTTCGGCTGCGTCGGCGCGGTCGTCGGGGCGACCTATCCGCAGGAACTCGCCGAGCTACGGGAGGCGATGCCGCATGCCCCCTTGCTCATACCCGGCTACGGCAGCCAGGGGGGGGACGCGTCGGACGTGGCGGCGGGATTCACGGCGGAGGGGCTGGGAGCGCTGGTGAACAGCTCGCGGGGGATCGATTTCGCCCACCGCGGCGAGCCGTACGCGTCGCAGTTCGGACCCGATCGCTGGGAAGAGGCGGTCGAAGCCGCGACGCGGGCGATGATCGCCGACCTCGCGACGCACACGCCGGCGGGGACGCTGCGCGGATGACCGGCGCGCGGGGGGCGTCAGCCCACCGGTGGCACGCTCACAGCCGCGACGGGACGGGATGGTCGAACTCGAAGCTCGCGAACGAGCGCTCGGCTTCGTCCGGGGTCAATAGCAGCACCATCGTGATATTGGCCGCGAGATCGTCGGGCACCGATTCGAGAACTTCCCAGACCTCGTCTTCCCGGTCGACTCGATCGCTGCCCGCAAAATCCGGATCGATGATCCGAATGTGGATCGCGACAGGGTTCTTGCGACGCACGTCGATCAAAGCTTCGGGATGCTTCGCTTCGTAGTGCGCGAGCGCCGCGATCAACTGCTCGACGTCCGAGTCCGGCGATTCACCGTAAGCGGGGGTGCTCATCTCAGTAGTTCCAATTTCCGGAAAGGACCGATGGAGAGTGCCTCTCGTCACCCCAATGGGGTGAAACAACGAAGCCCAGGGTCGCGAGCGGAGCGAGCGCACCCTGGGTCGGCGGTCGCGACCGTCTGCCCGACCCTGAAGGGGTCGCACAACCGCTGACAAACGGTCGTGCAACTGTTGTGGAACCCTTTCAGGGTCCCGCGCACCATGACGCCCCGAATCCCAGGGTGGCGCGGCTCCGCCGCTGACCCTGGGCTTCGTTGTGAAACCCCTTCGGGGTAAGAGAGCTTGCATCGACTTCCCGCTCGAAGCAAAACTTGGAACTACTGTCACTTCACAATCTCCCATCGGCCCCATTCGACGATCCGAAGAACTGCCTCGATGTACGCCTTGGCTTCTCTGTCCGAATCGTTCCAAGCGACAGCAGGATGGTCGTACACCGGCATCGTGTCAACGCCGCCAGCGTTGACGCTCCCGCCGCGATCGGCGTAGAGTGATTCAACGATCTTCGACGCAATCCGTCCTAAGACGCGGGCATCCTCTCCACCCTCGCAGGAGTCACCCTCATGCAGCGTTCCCTCGCGATTTCGATGAGCGCGTTGGTCCTTCTGGCGTTGGCCGCGCCCCTCTCCGCCGGCGAACAGAAGATCGATCTCCAGGTCGGCGACAAGGCCCCCGAGTTCGAGGCCAAGGCCGACAACGGCGAGACCTGGAAGTCGGCCGACGTCGTCGGCCAGAAAACGGCCCTCGTGGTCTATTTCTATCCCGCCGACATGACCCCCGGCTGCACCGCGCAGGCCTGCGCCTTCCGCGACGACATGGACAAGCTCAAGGGGAAGGGGGTCGAGGTGGTCGGCGTCAGCGGCGATTCGGTCCGCAATCACCAGCTCTTCAAGAAGGCCCACAACCTGAACTTCACGCTCCTCGCCGACGAAGACGGCGAGGTCGCCAAGAAGTTCGGCGTGCCCACCGGCAAGGGGGCGACCATCCAGCGCGACATCGACGGCCAGAAGGAAGACCTGACGCGCGGGGTGACGGCCCAGCGATGGACGTTCGTCATCGACAAGCAAGGAAAGATCGTCCACAAGAACACGAAGGTCAACGCCGCCCGCGACAGCCAGGCCGTGCTCGAAGCGGTCGAGAAGCTCGAACCGTAGCGGTCGTTTCGCGAACGGCCAGCGCTCGCAATCGCAAGCCGCCCCTCACTCGGCCAGCCATGCGGCGCGCTCTTTCTTCAGACGCGCCAGCGTGCCTTCGCGGAAGCGGTTGTCGAAGCTGCCGTCGGGGAGGTCGAACTTCTCGGGGGCTCGGATGGGCGGGAAGAATTTTCTTGACATCCCGCGGCCCGACGGTTCCAATAGCTGCTGAACGGAACCTCGGACGCTACGGACCGACGGGGCGTTCGGCGGGCGTCCTCGTCCAGAGGCTCGCGGCAGTGCCCTCGGCGGCGCGATATCCAGAAACGGCCTATCACCCCGGCAATCGCCACGCTACCGCTGAACTGCCGGCTGCAACATGACTTACGATTCGAAACCGTCGGCAGGATAGGCCGCAAATCCGCAGCCTAGAGGTGACAGGCAGAAAACTTCTTAGCGCCGGGTGCCACTGGCTTGCCAGTGCTTCGTCATTGGTTCCTTGCACTTCCCATGCGAATCGAGTTGTATGACGCCCACGACTCTCGATGGCCGCCGGCCAATGTGCCTGCCCAGAGATGCGTCCCTGCTCGACGGCACGCCGCGAGCGTTGGTGGAGCTTTCCGCGTGGCCGCCGTCATTGGTTCGCGAGGGAAGGTGCAAGGGTTTTCGCAATTCGAGGGCGGCGGCCGCCGCTCTCTTGATCGAAAAGACACTGGCAAGCCAGTGGCACCCGGCGCCGACAGGATTCGCCCGACGAACAAGTACCAGCCGTGATAGCCGTGGGGCTTTCTGCCGCCGGGAAACTCCGCGACGCTGATCTCCCCGTTCGGCGGAATCCCGAACCGCGACAGGAACTCGCGGACCGCGGGAGTGACCGCCTGCTCGCGTCCGGCGATCCAGTTGCGGCAGTCGGCGCAGCCACAGGCTTCCGGCCCGGGAATCGCGACCCGCGAATACGCGGCGGCCGTCGCCTCCCGATCCAGCTCGATTTCATATCCGCCGATTCGAAGGCGCTCGATCATCGTGGCACCGGTGAAATTCACTCGCCCCGCGGCGTCGTGGTCGTAGCTGAATTCGCAAGAATTCAGCCTACCCGTTCCGAATCTTGGCGCATACGACGACTTGCCGGAAGTCTTCGAGTTCCTCCATGAGTGGCCTCGCCACGACGTGCGGCGCGCGCGTCATGCCCGCGCAGGCGGGCATCCAGCGGTGTGGCGTCGGGCGATCGCCGCCCTGTTGTCTCCGCCGCCGATGGACAGGCAATGGATTCCCGCCTTCGCGGGAATGACGAGGAAGCGCCTTCGCGGGAATGACGGAGAGACGCCCTGTCATTCGCCCGTGCCCTTCGATCCGTCGCAGAGGCTGTGGCGGTTTTCGAGCCGGATCGGTTATACTGCCTTCCATGCGGCGGACGCCGGTTCCGCCCGATTTCCGCTTTTACGATGCACTGCAACGGTCCCGCATGGGAACGAGCTACGTAGTCCGCTACGGCACGATGCGCCAGGTGGCGGAGTTCGCCGCCAAGGCCGACGAGGAGCTGCCGCGCGGTAGGCAGGTCATCGTCCGCACCGACCGCGGCGTCGAATGGGGCGAAGTGCTCTGCCCCGCCGGCGAGCACGCCCGCCAGCATCTCGGCCAGTCCGCGGAGCCGGGCCGCGTCCTTCGCGAAGCCACCGACAACGATCACCGCCACCGCGAGGAGATCCGTCGCCGCGAGCGCGAGCAGTTCCGCGGCGGCGGCGAGATCGTCCGCGAGCACAAGCTCCAGATGCAGCTCGTCGACGTCGAGCAGCTCTTCGGCGGCGAGCGGCTCGTGTTCTACTATCTCGCCGAGACGCGGGTCGATTTCCGCGAGCTGGTCCGCGCGCTCGCCACGCGGTTCCGCACGCGGATCGAGATGCGGCAGATCGGCGTCCGCGACGAGACCCGGCTGCTGGCGGACTACGGCGATTGCGGCCGCCCCGTGTGCTGCAACAACCACCTCCGCGAGATGCCGCCGGTCTCGATGAAGGCGGCGAAAATCCAGAAGGCGTCGCTCGACCCGCAGAAGATTTCGGGGCGGTGCGGGCGGCTCAAGTGCTGCCTCCGCTACGAGTACGACACCTACGTGCAATTCCGCCGCGAGTTGCCGCGGGTGGGGGCGACGGTCGTCACGAAGGTGGGGCAGGGACGGGTGCTGGCGCAGGAGATCCTGGCGCGGAAGCTGCTCGTCGAGTACGAGGACCGCCGCCGCGTCTTCACCGACGAAAAGGACGTGCTGACCGTCGTGAAGGGGACGGGCCGCGGACACGAGGCCGTGCCGGAAGAAGACGCGCGCCGCGATCCCGATCGGGACGACGATGCCCATTGTCAACCACCGGTCGGATAGGATATGGTGAAGCGGCAGAGTGAATTCGACTTCTCGCGCACCGCCGCGGCCTGCGCCCGCGCGGTCGATTCGACAGGGAGCCCGTTCCGGCGATGACGACGACGAAGCGCCGAGCGGCCATCGAGCCGCAATACCATCCGCACGCTTACGAATTTCTGTTCGCCGCCTTGCGGCACACGCAGGAACGGCTGGCGCGGCGGGACCGCCCCGTCCTCGACGAGGACGACGCCCACCTCACGGGGCAGCAGTTGCTGGAAGGGATTCGCGCGTTCGCGCTGACGCAGTTCGGCCTGCTGACGGTCCCCGTCTTCCGCAACTGGGGAATCCGCGCGACCGACGACTTCGGCCGGATCGTGTTCGAGCTCGTCGAGCGGGGCGAGATGCGCAAGACCGAGCGGGACCACATCTCCGATTTCCACGACGTGTACGATTTCCAGGAAGCCTTCGACGAGCAGTACCGGCCGGACGTCCGACACGCGTGTCGCTTGTCAGGGGGACCGACGTAGCGCGACTTCTCAAGGCCTCCTGCGCACTCATGAACTGGGTGGCACGCCTTGAGGCTTTGGGCGGGGCGCGCTGGTTGCCAGCCACGTCCTTCGAGGACTCAGGGCGTGCCACCCGATTTTCCGTCGAGGAATGAACCACGGTGGCGCGCCGCACGCCGAAGTCACGCAAGACGCATCCGGCCGCGACGGCACAACGATCGCAGCGGTCCGCGACGGCGACGCATCCGCGCCACGAGCCGGCCGTTGCTGCGCCTCCCGCCGACGTCGGCTCCGGCCAAGGGGTCGATTCCGGCGACCGCGTCCTCCACGCGCGGCTCGTCCTGCTGATCGCGGCCGGCATCTCCGCCGTGTGGGGCGCATGTCTGGCCGGCCTGGCGCTGCTCACGGCGAACCCCGTCACGCTCAATCCGGCGCAAATCGACGCGGCGGACTACGTCGTGACGGCGATCGTGTCCAGCGAACGCCCCGACGAGATCGTCGTCGAGACGGAGTGGAAGCGCGGGAGAGAACTCGGCACGATCCTCGTCGAAAACCTGAAAGAGGCGAAGGCGGTCCCCGGCGAGAGATACCTGATTCCGCTCACCCGCGCCGGCCGCGACCGCTACCGCGTGACCGAAACGCTGCAAGCCGAGCTCCCGCCGCTCATCTATCCCGCCGTCCCGGAAGCGGAACGGCAACTCGCGGCACTGCTCGGGCAAGCGGGGCCGGAGTGATCGAAACCATGAGCCGGCGGGTTCAGTTGCGATACAGCCCGTGCTCGCGGATGTACGCCTCCACCGCGCGGGGCGTCATGAAGCGGATGCTTTCTCCCGCGCGGACGCGGCGGCGGATGTCGGTGGCGGAGAGGTCGATGCCGGGCATCGTCACGAAGCGGATCCGCTCGGCGAGCGGCTCCCCCAGCGTCGCCGCGAGCGCCGCCGGGTCGGGGAGCGGGCGGTCGCCGCGGTTCACCGCCACGATCGTCGCCAGCTCGGCGATGCGGTCCGGTCGCCGCCAGGTCGGCAACTCGGCGAGCGAATCGGCCCCGATCAGGAAGAACAGCTCGCGCGACGGATCGACGCGGTGCAACTCTTCCAGCGTGTCGACGGTGAAGGTCGTCCCTTCGCGATCCAGCTCCATCCGGTCCACTCGGAACTCGGGGCGGCCCGCGACGGCGAACTCGAGCATCTCGGCCCGCGCCTTCCCCGGCGAAATGCCGTCCCCCGACTTGTGCGGCGGGCTGCCGCTGGGGAGAAACCACACTTCGTCGAGCGCGCACTGCTCCCGGCACTGCTCGGCCAACAACAGGTGGCCGTAGTGAACGGGGTCGAAGGTGCCGCCGAGGAGGCCGAGGCGCATGGGGGAGCGTGGAAGAGGGAAGATCGAGGATCGAGGAACGAGGATGGAGGATGGAAGACGCAAAGGCAAGTCGATCGTGCCGCGAAACCGCAAGCGATCGCCAGCTCGTTCGAGTATTCTATCTTCTATCCTCCATCCTCCATCCTCGAACGTGACCCGGTGCAACAGAATCTCTTCAGCCCTGCGCAGCTTCCCGACAACCCCGAGCCGTGGGAGATCGCCGCGGAGGGGGACCGGGTGGTGGCGGCGGTCGTCTTTCCGCGGCCGATGGAGACGGTCTATCACTACCTCGTGCCGGACGCGCTCCGCGAGCTGCTCGCGCCGGGGCAGCGGGTGAAAGCGCCGTTCGGGCGCGGGGACCGGGGGACCGTGGGGTTCTGCGTGGGCCTCGGGCCGGTCCCCGAACAGTCGCGGCGGCTCAAGGAGATCGCCGAAGTCCTCGACCGCGAGCCGCTCCTCGACGAGCGGATGCTCGAACTCACGCGGTGGATCGCCGAGCGGTATCTGTGCGGCTGGGGGCAGGTGCTCGACAGCGTGATCCCCGCGGGGGTGAAGAAGCGGGCGGGAACGCGGGTCGTCAATCACTTCGAGCTGGCGCCGGACGTCCGCGCGAAGCTCGACGAGCTCGATCTGCCGGCGAAGCAGCGGGGGATCCTTGCCGCGCTCGCCGCGAGCCGCGAGCCGCTCGACATCGAAGAGTTGACTCGCGCCGCCGGCTGCGGGACCGGGCCGATCGAGACGCTGCGGAAGAAGGGGCTGATCCGCGCCGTGCGGAAGCGGACGGCCGCCTTCACGCCGGACGAGGCCGCGGTCGAGATCGTCCCCGATCTCAAGCTGAATCCCGAGCAGCGGCAGGCGCTCGACCGCATCCTCGGGCTGATGCGCGGCGGCGAGCATCGCACGGTGCTGTTGCACGGCGTGACGGGGAGCGGCAAGACGGAGGTCTACATCCAGGCGATCCGCGAGGTGGTCTCCTACGGCCGGCAGGCGATCGTGCTGGTCCCCGAGATCAGCCTCACGCCGCAGACGATCCGCCGGTTCCGCGCCCGGTTCGATTCGGTCGCCGTGCTGCACAGCCACCTCACCGACGCGGAGCGGCACTGGCACTGGCAGCGGATCGCGCGGGGGGAGGTGCAGGTGGTCGTCGGGGCGCGGAGCGCCGTGTTCGCCCCCACGCCGCACCTCGGGCTGATCGTGATCGACGAGGAGCACGAGACGTCGTTCAAGCAGGACAGCGTCCCGCGGTATCACGCCCGCGAGGTCGCGCGGAAGCGGGCCGAGATGGAGCGCGTGCCGCTCGTCCTCGGCTCGGCGACGCCGACGCTCGAATCGTGGCGCCGCGTCGCGCGGCAGGAGGACGTGCTGGTCGAGTTGCCGTACCGCGTGGAGCGGCGGCCGTTGCCGCCGGTGATCGTGGTCGACGTCAGGCACGATCCGTCGATCGGGCGGGGGGAGGCGTTGGGGCGGGTGCTCACGTCGGCGATCCGCATGGCGCTCGCGGACGACGGGCAGGTGATCCTGTTTCTCAACCTGCGGGGCTATGCGCCGGTGCTGTGGTGCCGGGCGTGCGAGGCGCCGGTGAAGTGCCCGCACTGCGACGTGTCGCTGGTGTGGCACCGCGACCGGCAGGCCGCCTTGTGCCATTCCTGCGAGTTCGAGTTCCCGTCGCCGAAAGCGTGCCCGAAGTGCGGCACGCCGGGGCTGAAGTTCCTCGGCGCCGGCACGCAGCGGCTCGAACAGGAAGTCCACGCAAAGTTCCCCGAGGCGGCGTGCCTGCGGATGGACAGCGACTCGATGAAGCAGCGCGGCAGCCACGACAAGTCGCTGGAAGCGTTTCGCCGCGGCGAGGTGCGGATCCTGCTGGGGACGCAGATGATCGCCAAGGGGCTGGATTTTCCGAACGTGACGCTGGTGGGGGTCGTCGACGCGGACACGATTTTGCACCAGCCGGATCTGCGGGCAGCCGAGCGGACGTTCCAGTTGATCGCGCAGGTCGCGGGGCGGACGGGGCGGAGCGCGCGGGGGGGCCGGGTGTTCGTGCAGACCTCGTCGCCGGGGGAGCCGTGCATCCAGCTCGCGGCGAACCACGATTACCTGCGGTTCGCCGAGCGGGAGCTGGCGCATCGCCGGGAGGCGAACGCGCCCCCGTTCCAGCATCTCGCGCGGGTGATCCTGCGGCACCGGGAAGAGCCGCCGCTGAAAGAGGCGGCCCGGACGATGGCCGAGGCGCTCCGCGCCGCGGCGCGGGAGTTGCAATTGCCGGTGAAGGTCCTCGGCCCGGCGCCGGCGCCGCTGGCGAAGCTCAAGGACCAGTACCGTTACCATTTGCAGCTTGCGGCGGTCGAGCTGGAGTCGATCCGGCGGTTGTGGCGGGAGACGGCGACCCGGCTGGCGGAGCTCGGCGTCGAGTTCGTGGTCGACGTCGATCCGGTCAACATGCGGTGATCCGCCGGGGCCGCGGATGCGTTTTTCCCCGAGGGCGAAAGGACGATGGAGAATGGAGGATGGAGGTCCGCGTTCATTCCTGTCCGCCGACCACTGACAGCGGCCCACCGACAACGGACCAATACCATGAGCGACCACGTCTACAAGAAGATCGAGCTGACCGGCTCTTCGACGAAGAGCGTGGAGGAGGCGGTCGAGAACGCGATCGGCCGCGCGGCGAAGACCGTGCGGAACATGCGGTGGTTCGAGTTGAGCGAGATCCGCGGGCACATCGAGGACCAGAAGATCGCGCATTGGCAGGTGACGGTCAAGGTGGGGTTCACGTTGGAGGAGGAGTGAGGTCAGAGGTCAGCGGTCAGAGAGCAGAGGTCAGAAGTCAGAAGTCAGAGGCTGTGAAAGATTTCGGGCGACGACGTTCGGCGTGCCCGTTCCGATTC
>JBBDNU010000097.1:0-25496 GCA_040877365.1 Planctomycetales bacterium | reverse complement strand
CCGCTCGCCGGCCACTCCGGGTAACCCGAGCAACACACTCGTAGGACAGTACCCAATGCTCGATGGTATATCTCCGACTCTCCAGGCGACGACCCCGTCGGTCGGGTGCCCGCCGCTATACAACACGTCGGCTGGCTGCTCGCAGTACCGCTCGCGCGCCGTGCATAGCTCGGGAAGCCGAATCAATAGATGTAAGGTATCATTACTAGGCGGCCAGTGCTCTGACCGCACTCTGCGATAAAGCCTCTCATCGGGATCGTCAAAGCAGTTGTCCGGCGTCCGGCCATTAGCCCGCAGGCGGTGTGGGACCGCGTTCTCGTTGTTCAAGGAACGTCTCCAATCGAATCATGACGGAATCGACTTCGGCCACCTCTGCGCAGAAAATCTCGGGTGACTCTGGCCTGTCGTCCCTTTTCATTAGTGCGACAATATCGCCGTCATTGAGAAACTCGATTGAGGCGAAACGCTCTCCTGAGCGAAACGTCATCGCAATGCCACCCTCAGCAGTCGGAAGAACTGCTGTCGGAAAAAGGTTCCGCTCGATGAGGTAAGACAATCCAAGTCGAAGCACTGATGATGCGCGCTCGTTTGGCGCCGGGGCGCCATAGCCATCCCAGTTGTCAGCTAGGAAAAGGAGGCTATTCGCGCGAATGAGAATGCCCGACCAATCGGCCGCTGGAGTGTGCTCGTCGATCGCAGGACGATGAGGATCTACCGATACGTCCACCTCGACGCGAACCCGTTCAGTCGCCCATGCAGTTTCTGACAGGGTGCTCAGGGCCCGGATGACGTGTCGGGCGATCGTTTCGTCCGTCGGCGGATCGCTAGGTGTCGATCGCTCGAGACGTGCTAGGCGGCGCTCGTGGATCGGCGGATCGCTCGGCGTCCATCGTTCGGGCCGCGCAATCTGTCGCAAGGCATTCGGCATGTAGCACGCGGAATCAGCAACCAGGACGGTAGCAGAATCGATCATGTGGTACCATCCTTCTTGAGATTATCGACTCCTGCCTCATTCGTCTTGGCGATGGCTTCCTTGAACTCCCTCACATGTTTTTGGATCCACGTTGCGATCGATTCCGCAACATTGAGAGACATTGACGCACTGAACTCGACTTCTCGAACTAGACCGCCCCTGCCCACTCGCTCGGCTGGAATCTCCGTACCCAGCTTTCCATTTTCCGTGACCGCGTAGGAAACATGTTGTGGGATTGGCACCCGCTCATTCCAAAGGCTCATCATGAATTCACCGCGCTGTGAAATCCCACCGATCGCACCATCCACCTTGATGACGCGATAGCCTTGGCTCTTCAGGTAGTCCACTGAAATGGCTTTCGGCAGATCCTCCTCGCTCGGCATTGAGAAGGTTTCCTCTGGCATCTTTGATCCTTTCTCTCGAATGTCCTCTCCGCTGACCTTACCGCCCCACAGTAGTCCACTGGAGGTGCGATTGCAAGCAAAATCCGCATCGGGTTCGCGGCGAGGACGCGCTTTCCGCCGGGTGCTTCCATGCGTAACCGGGATTCATGGCATTCGATCGATATGCAATCACTGAATGATCGGCAATTCGTTCTCCTGCATCCGCCGCGCCTCCTCCGCGTCCACGTAGTCGCTGTGGCAGGACGCCTTGCCTTCTTCCGCGTGCATCGTCTTTTTCGTTTTCGAGGCGAGGCGGTGGATTTCTTCTGGACTCAGGACGCCGCGCTTTTCGAGGATCTCCTGCTGCTCCGGCGTGAGGGCGGCCGAGACGAGGGCGCGGTCGCGGCGGTATTGCTCCTCCTTGCCGGAGGCGAATTCGACGATCTCTTTCGAGATGCGGACGCTGCACCAGTCGTGGCCGCACATCGCGCAGAAATCCGTGTCCACGTCGAGATCCTCGTCGTGGAAGGCGCGGGCCGTGTCCGGGTCGAAGGAAAGCTCGAAGTGCTTTTCCCAGTTGAGGGCGGCCCGGGCTTTCGTCAGCTCGTCGTCGCGGTCGCGCGTGCCGGGAATGCCGAGCGCCACGTCGGCGGCGTGGGCGGCGATCTTGTAGGCGATGCAGCCCTGCTTGACGTCGTCCATCTTGGGGAGGCCGAGGTGCTCCTTGGGAGTGACGTAGCACAACATGCTCGCGCCGTGATAGCCGGCCGCGGTCGCGCCGATGCAACTCGTGATGTGGTCGTAGCCGGGGAACATGTCGGTCACGAGCGGGCCCAGCACGTAGAACGGCGCGCCGTGGCAGAGGGTGCGTTCGAGCTTCATGTTGTATTCGATCTGGTCGAAGGGGACGTGCCCCGGCCCTTCGATCATCACCTGCACTCCCTTCCGCCAGGCGCGCTCGGTCAGTTCGCCGAGCGTGACGAGTTCCGCGAGCTGGGCGCGGTCGGTGGCGTCGGCGAGGCCGCCGGGACGCAGGCCGTCGCCGATCGAGAAGCTCACGTCGTAGCGGCGCATCACGTCGCAGATGTCTTCCCACAGGTCGTACATCGGGTTTTCGGCGTCGTGCAGGATCATCCACTTGGCGAGCAGCGATCCGCCGCGACTGACGATGCCGATCAGCCGGTTCTTCACGAACGGCAGATGCGCCTTTCGCACGCCGGCGTGAATGGTGAAGTAATCGACCCCCTGGGCCGCCTGGTGCTCGAGGCTGGAGAGGATGAGTTCGGCGTCGAGGTCTTCGATCTTGCGGCCGATGATCATCGAGTAGATCGGCACGGTGCCGATGGGGACGGTGCTGTGTCGGATGATCGCCTCGCGGCACTCGTCGAGGTCGCCTCCGGTGGAGAGGTCCATCACGGTGTCGGCCCCCCAGCGTTCCGCCCAGCGGAGCTTTTCGACTTCTTCGTCGGTGCCGGAGGAGACCGGGGAGGCGCCCATGTTGGCGTTGATCTTGGTGCGCGAGGCGCGCCCGATCGCCATCGGCTCGAGGTCATAGCCCAGGTGCACCTTGTTCGCGGGAACGATCATCCGCCCGGCGGCGACTTCGTCGCGGATCTGCTCGGCGGTGAGGTGCGTTTCGCGCTCGGCGACGCGGTGCATCTCGGGGGTGGCGACGCCGCGGCGGGCGAATTCGAGCTGGGTGATCGGCTCGAAATCCGCGGGCGGAGTCCACGCTTCGGCCCGTTCGTAGTCGGTTTCGAAGCCCGGGTTGAGGGTCCAGTCCGGCGGCATGAAGTCCCATGCCGTCTTGTCGGACGGAGCGGGCATTCCCGGCGTGTCGGGGGAGGCAAAGGTCCAGCGGCCGGCGACACCCGGCGCGATCCGCGCCGGTTGCGAAAAGCTGCCGGGCGTGGTCCCCTGACGATCGGAAGACGGATCGCCGCCGACCGCGGGAAGAACGTAGGCGCGGTCGGTCGGTGCGGTGGTGGTCGTGGTCATGGCGGGCGTCCCTGGTCGAAGCGTGTGCGGCAAGTCCCTGTCCGCCATCGTAAACGAACGACCCGGAATTGCAACGAGCGGTCTCCCGGGACGCCGGGCCGCCCGGCGCGTTCGTCACGGATTCCCCGCCAGCACGCCGGCATCCACCCCGAAGTACTCGGCCAGCTTGCGGATCATCCCACGGCTCAACCGCCTCTTCCCCGCCAGGACTTCCGACACCGACGACTTCGCCAGACCCGCCTCCCGGCTGAGCCGCGTCTGCGTGACCCCTTTCGCCTGCATCAAGTGCCGGACCATGTCGGCATCGGAAGCGGGTTGGATGGCGTGGTGGACGTCCTCGAACGCGGCCACGAGATCGCCGAGCGCGTCGAGGTACATTTCTTCGCCGTCATCGAGTCGCCCCTTGGCGAACAACAGGTCGATGATCTGTTGCGCCGCCGCGAGATGCTCCTCGGACCTGATGGACGCCAATGGAAAGGCGCGGACGAGCTGCAAGTAGGAGTCCCGTTGCCGCTTCTTGAGGCCGAATTTGGTCGTAGTCGCCATGTCGAAAACCTTCGTCCATCGTTTTAGTTCGCACTACGCGAACAGGCAATCCCGAAGTTCGCGAATAACGAACCACATGGCGCGACTGGCCGAAGGGCCGCGGATTTTCTAGGGTAAGCGCTTCATGACCGACCGCACAGGACGCATCCGATGAAATACGACGTGTACGGCGTGGGCAACGCCTTGGTGGACATCGAGGCCCGCGTCAGCGAGGCGACGCTGGCGGAGCTCCGCTTCGCCAAGGGGCTGATGACGCTCGTCGACGAGGAGACGCAGCTTCGCGTGCTGGCGACGCTCGCCGGCGCTCCCGTCAGCCGCTGCGCCGGCGGGTCCGCCGCGAACACCGTCATCGGGGTGGCCGATTTCGGCGGGAAGTCCGCTTATTGCGGGAAGCTGGGGAACGATCCGCTCGGCGAGTTCTGCCTGCTCGAGATGCGGAAGATCGGCGTCGGGATCGACGTCGCCCCGGCGGAGGGCGCGACCGGCACGTGCGTCGTGCTCATCACCGGCGACGCGCAGCGGACGATGCTCACCTGCCTCGGCGTCTCCGCCACGCTGGGACCGGACGACATCGACGAACACGAGCTCCGCCAGGCGGAATACCTGTACGTCGAGGGCTACCTGTTCGCCGGCGCGCAGACGCGGGCCGCGGCCCTCCGCGCCATCGAGCTGGCGGTGAAGCACGGCGTGCGGATCGCGTTCACCGTCTCGGACCCGTTCCTCATCAGCCAGCACCGCGACGAGTTCCGGCGATTGATCGAAGGGCCGGTCGATCTGCTGTTCTGCAACATCGAGGAAGCCCGGAGCCTGACGAACCTCGACGACCCGATCGAGTGCGCCCACGAAATCCACCGCCACGCCCGCAACGTGGCGCTCACCCTCGGTCCCGACGGCTCGATCCTGATGCACGAGGGACTGGCGATCCCCATCGAAGCGGTCGCCGTCGACGCGATCGACACGACCGGGGCCGGCGACATGTATGCCGCCGGGGTGTTGTACGGCATCACCAACGGGCTTTCGTGGAAGCAATCGGGCCGGCTCGGTTCGCACGCGGCGGCGCGAATCGTCGCCCAGATGGGGGCCCGGCTGAAGCGCCGCTTCACGCCGGAAGAGATGCACGAGCTGATGCGCTGATCGCGTGGAAACCTCTGTAGTACGGACTTCAGTCCGTACCCGGAGTGGTGTCGTGCGAGGCTCGGCCCTTGGAAAAGCGCGAGCCGACGAGCCGCGACGGTGAGGGAGCGGTTTTCCCCGGATTCTCGAACAGAAGCTCGCGAAGGACGGGCCGAAATGGCGTTGGTCGAGATCGATCAGGCGGCGGTGAAGCCGGACGTCCGGCGGCCGGCGCGAAATCGGCATGGGCGGGACGATTTTTCTTGACATCCCGCGGCCCGACGGTTCCAATGGCTGCTGAACGGAAGCTCGGATGCTACGGACCGCCGGGGGCGTGCGGTGGGCGTCCTCGTTCCAGCGGCTCGCGGCAGTGCCCTCTCGGGCGTGATATCCAGAAACAGCCTATCTCGCCGGCGAAGTCCTGGGCGTGGAGCAAGGGACGGCTACGATTCGACTTACGACGACAGGCCGCGTGCGTGATAGGCTGCAACCAAGCGGCCGACAGGCAATACGCGGATCAGTGTAGCACCAAGTTCGCCGGCTCTACCCCACGAGGCGTCCTGCGCCGGAGCGCAAAATGGGAATCAACCTCGCACTTGTTCTGGGGCATTCGCTTGGGGCCGCCGAGCTGCTGGCACTCCGTGAGCACGCATCGGCCTCCCCCAGCATGCGACGGAGCGCTGGACAGCTATGGCAGGTCATGCGACCGCGATGGGCCAATCTGCACGGGTTAGAAGAATTCGCAATGTTCGTGGCCGGTGGGCGCCTCTCGGAAGACGAGATCCAGGCGGCGTGGGCCCGTGGGGACACTCCGTCTTACCAATGGGCGGGCTTCCATCTCTACTTCGGTAGACGTGCTATCCAAGCAACCCACATGGAGAAGTTGGCGGGGTTCGTTCTCGACTTGGATCAGCTACGTGATCCGTTGCAAGCGTGTGCCAAAGTGCTCGCATGTGAATTGCGCTCGCCATTCATCGTATACGGTCCGGACTCTTCCTCGCCATTCGAGGAAGCTTTGGAAGTCGGCGCTGGCAGCTCTTTGCCCGAGTTGCTCTCGATTGCGCGGCGTAAGTGTGGCGATCCCGCACCAAGCATTCGTGAGATGGCCGATGCGGAAGAGGATCTGAGACTTGACAGAAACTGCTATCACGTCGAGAACATTGATCTTGGAGAGACCCGGTGCAGGGAGTGACGTTTCGATTCTCGACACTTTGTACTGTAACTGAGGACGGCGCCGGCGAACCAGTCGCTGCACCCGACGGCGGCCGCGTTACGGTTTTCGGGGAGTTACGTCTCACCAGCGGCCGCCGCGCGTGAGCTTGTGCGTTCGCCGGCTTAATTCTGACTGTTTACTGCGGGTCGTCATGAGCTTGTCAGTCCACGCCTACACCCGAGATGCGGCCGGCAACATGACGTTTGTCGAGCCGAACGACAAATCGAAGGACCTTGCTGGCTTCGAGGTCTTTCGCACAACGTTTTATGGCGGCAACACCGCGCGTTCGTTGGGCCTTCGGTTGTTGCCGTTGCTTCCAGAGCGGGACCTCTATGTTGAAGGAGAGGAATTGTCTAATTTGAAGGAAGAAGCGATTCTCATCCTTCAGAACATCGAATCGTTTACGGCGGAAGCGTCGGCAGTTAGCGACGTGTTAAGGGTTCGCGTCGAGAACATTCTCGATGCTATTGGCCGAGCGCAAAGCGTGCACGGTTGCGTAGTGATCTGGTAGGCGAGGCCGCCGGCGAACCATCAGTTGCACCTGACTGCGGCGGCATCACGTGAAATCAGGGTTCAAAGTCTCACCAGCCGCCGCAGCAGGTGACCTTTTGCGTTAGGCGACTTCGCACGCATGGCACACGAGACCATCAGTGATGACCTGCTTGGCACGCTCTCTTGGGACTCCGAGAGGCACGAGTGGCATGGCCGTGCTGTCACAGCGAGAGGGTTGCCTTTCGACTTGTGGGTTGAGACTGGTTCTTGGGATATGATTCACCCGATTGATGACGCCAAGGTTGATCGCACTATCAGTTCAGCGAGCCGTCAGGCGTTTCTACGTGTTCGCGATTCAGAGCAGCAAGCGCGAGAGGGACTGGTTGGTGAGTTCGTTCCACTTCATGCTGACTGGCATGGAGAGCAGATTTCTCCGGCGGACTTCCAGGCCCGGCTTCAGTTGGATAGTGTCCAGATTTGCCGTGATGGCGGCGTGGAGGTTTTCTACGGCGACGACGGCATGTTCGGAGGTCACAGCCTCATAGCACACCTAGATTCGTCTGGAGTGTTTGAGCATGGTGAGATGTTTGGATGAAAGACCAGTCGCCTAACCATGCTGCAGCGAACGGCGGCGGGCCATCGCGTTTGCCATCGGCGCGCCTCGTGGCCGCCGTCGCTGAGCTTGGATCGTTCGCCGACTGACTGACACCGAACATCCGACGCATTGTCATGCAGCACCCTATCGAACCGTTGCTCGCTGCAAAGCTGCTTTGGGCTCGCGAAGACGGTTGTCCGGTCGCACCGTCGACCCAAGTTCTAGCAAACGACATGGCTTCCGTCGCGCGTCGCCGCTGGGCATCTTTTCAACGCAGGCACAACACATCCGACGATACCACTGAAGCTCGCGTGAAGGATCTTGCTCGTGGACTGGGCGCAAAGTTTGAACGTGGCGGATGGCCGATGGTGGGTGCGTTGATCTCAGATTACACCTGGCTTGCCAAACAACTCGCACCAATTCTGGAGGAGTATACTGATGTTTGAATCGGAGCGCCGCACGGCGTGGCAGAAACCAAAATGCTGCGGCGAACCAGCGGATGCACGTGAGTCGCCGAGGCGAGTTTATTGAAGTGGTCAGTCGTTCGCCGCGACCACGTGATCCGTATCGTTCGCTGGCTTTTCCGGGTTCGCAGATGACTCGGCACTTTTTCGCCACCGCCGCCGATTTGCTCCCTGTTTTCGATCTGGTTGATCGGAAACATCGGTTGGCCTACACGTTGACGGGCCTTCACGAATCACCAGAGCTTCGTACTGTCACCAAGGGCAGCGACATTCCAACGCTTCGTGATCTGATGGAAGCTCCGAACGCGATTGCTTGCCCGTCGTACCTCGTGACTTTGGACGGTGCCGCCGTACAGGTTCGTGAAGTTCCGCAGCAATGCGGTGGCATCCATTATGCCGTCGATCAGTTGATCAACACGGATTCGATTACGTTCTCGCACGGGGGTTTTTTCAGTCCGGAGATTCTGCTCTATGGCCGGGTGGGCACCGCTTCGGACTCGGCAATTGCAAAGAAGCTGTTTCGCGTTTTCTCCTCGGCGATTGCCAAAGCGTTCGTCCGCGTTAAGGCGTACTGGGTCGGCCCACAAGCGAATGAGTTGCTCCTCAAAGGATGCCGGCTCACCATGAGCGCGAATTCCCCGAAGGAATACGACTTGGCTGTGTAACAAGCAGGCCGCCAGCGAACCAGCCGTTTCACCTGGCCGCGGCGGCATTACGGCTTTTCAGGATTCAACGTCTCACCAGCCGCCGCGGCAGGTGAACGGTATCGTCCGTTCGGCGAAGGGGGACGCACCGGGTGGAGCTTCGCGGGCAGCACTCGTCGGTCGAGTTGGTCTGTGAGGAGGTGCTGCCCCAGCACCTGCCCAGCGCGGGAGACGTCCGGCTCGCGGTCCGGGTCGCGTCCCACGGGTTCTGCGGCGAGTACAACCAGGTGTGGGTAGCGGCCGACGAGTTCGGCCGGTTCCTCGCCGCGCTGCGGCAGCTGGAGGCCACGCGCCTGGGCGCTGCCGAGATGGCGGCGCTGTCCCCCGACGAGTTCCGGCTGGCGGTGCGGACGGTCGATCGGTCGAGGCACTTGGTCGTAGAGGGCCGGCTCGGCCGGCTGGTGCACGCCCGGCACTGGCACGCCGTCGAGTTCGCGTTCGAGTTCGACTCGAGCCTTTTCGGCGGGGCCGTCCGTGAGTTCGAGCGGCTGGCCCAAGGCACGCCGAACCAGGCGCTGCATCTGACTGGCGGGGCATGAGCGCTTCTGGGACTTCGTAACCCACCGAGCCCCGCCGGCAGGTGAGCTTTATCGTTATGTGCTTGAGGAGCCGGCACGATGTCCGACAACTGGATAGCGCTGATTCCCGAGGATCCACGCTCTATTCCCGATGCGGCCAAGCGCCACCGCGCTCGCGATCGTTTTGCCGAAATAGCTCCGGACGCCGACGAGATTGAGATCAAAGTTTCTGAGAAGGTCAAGTTCTTCGACTGCGGAGCGAACTTTGATCGGGTCCTTTGTCCATCATGTGGCGCGGAGATTCCCGTCGATTGGTGGCAAGACCGGATGGATGAGGATTCGGGTGACGGGTTTAAGCTCGCTTCGTACGAGACGCCCTGTTGCGGCAAACAATGCACGCTCCACGAACTCGTGTATGAATGGCCCCAGGGCTTTGGGCGTTTCGCGCTCGAGGCAATGAACCCCAACATCGGCGAGCTGGAAGACAAATACAAGCGAGAATTCGAGACAATCCTTGGCACGACGTTGCGGGTGATTTACCGGCACATTTGAGGGCCGCACATAACCAACGGCTGAAGCTGACCGGGGCCGCCATCCTGGTCTTTCGAGCTTCAACGTTCTCGCCCGCGTCCGCCTGGAGGGATCTTGCACATCACGGCCGTCATGCCTATGATGTACACGTTCGAAAATGCCACGGGAGGCCGCGATGAAAATCGGGATCGCCGAAATTCGGAACAACCTGGCCGACACGCTGAACCGTGTCGCTTATCAGGGCGAGCGGGTGGTGCTCGAGCGCCGCGGCAAAGGGGTCGCCGCCATCGTCTCGATGGACGATCTGGCCTTCCTGGAAGCGATCGAGGACCGCGAAGACGTGAAGGCGGCCCGCAAGGCGCTGGCGGAGATGAAACGCACCGGCGAAAAGGCAATTCCCTTTGCCGAGGTCAAGAAGCGGCTCGGTCGGTGACCCGGGACAGGATCGCCGGCAAGTCCCGGCTGTCTGGCGGCTCACGGTCCTTCGGCGGGCACGGCGGGCGGGACGGGGACCGTTCCCGCGGCGACGCCGGCGTCCGTGCCGTCGCTGGCCTTCGACACCGGTGGGTTCTCCCGGGCGGCAAGGTCCAATCGGAGATCGGCCGGGACGACTTCCAGAACCTCCTTGGCCAGCCACGCGGCTTCCCATCCGATCGCGCCGGCGTGCGAGCCCGATTCGGAAGCCGGCCGCCAGATCCGCTTCCATTCCTCGAAGCCGAATTCCATCCCCGCCTCGAGCGACGGGGCCATCGACCACGCGGTCTGGAACTGGTCGTAAAAGTTCTTGTCCCCTTCCCAGCGGAGCAGCCGCCGGAAGTCGTCGATGCCGGTCGCTCCGGCCATCGACACGAGCGAGACGGAGGTGTTCGTGGCGAAGATATTGTCGCGGGCCGAGACGCGGACGGGCAACAGCTCGCGCGGCGCGGGGCCGCTGTTCACCCGCAGCAAGCCGCCGCCGACGAGCGCCGTGACGTGCTCGAGCCGCAGCTCGAGTTCGGCCCCTTCGGGGGGGCGGTCCCGTCCGCCGAGGAGGTCGAGGACCGCCCCTTCCAGCGCCAGCCCGGAATGATGGATTTCGATCCGCCCCGGCTCGGTATGTTTGGCCGCGATCAGGCTGCACCCGCCGCGAATGAAGCTCCCGTCGATCCGCAGATCCAGCCGCCGTGGATCGAACGACCCGGGGGTCTTTATCGTCTTCATCCCGCCGATCGTCCCGCCCAGACCGGCGACCAGCTCGAACAGGGCGGCTGGCTTGTTCCCGTCGTTCGCGACCGAGACCGTCACCCCCTGCAGGCGGACGTGGTCCTCCCCCTGCAGCGAGAACAAGGCCCAATGCTCGTCGAGGCCGAGCGGCACGCCGCCGTCCACGGTCATCGCCAGGTCCAGGTCGATCAGGTCGACCGAGCCGCTGTCGAGCGTCACCATCTGGATGACGTCCCCCTGCGCCTGGACCGATTTGTGCCGGAAGTGCAGCAGCGGGCGATAGCCGTCGACACCTTTGATCGTCAGCTTCTTCTTGACGATCCGCAGCGGCTCGTCGACGACCGGCCGGCCATCTCCGCCGATCCGCCGCCCGTCGAAGCGGAGTTCGATGCGGCTGCCGTCCGGCGCGGTGGCGCAGGCCCCCTCCAGCGTCGGGAAGCCCTTGGGCTCGCCGAGGTCGTTAAGGACCGTGGAGCCGTCGGCCGCCACGATGGTGATCGCCGGCAGCGTGGGCCGGGGCGGCGCGGCTTCGATCGCCGCGGCCGGCGGGACCTGATTCGGACGCGAGCCCGCGACGCTCGGCGGGTCCGCCGTGGTCGGGCCTCCCGCTGACGGGGGCGCCGCCGCGTCCGGTGGCATGGGCATCGGCAAGACGGCGAGCGGCTGCTCGCCGGCCGCCTCCGCAGTCCCAGGCGGTTTCCGGCCCTCGTCGGGACCGCCGACCAGAAATCGGCGGGCGCTGTCGATGGCGGCCGCCCCGGCGCTCGACGCGCCGGCCGCTGCGCGATCCGTCGGATCCGGCTGCGACGAGATTTCGCCGGGCGTCCCGCCGCGCGGCCCGGCCGGCTCGCTTCCGGCGACGCGGAGCGAACGGGCGGCCTGCGAACCGTTTTCCGGCCCCGCCACTTCCCGGCCGAAATGCGGGAACAACTTGAGCAGGAAGACGATCAGCAGCAGCGCCGCGGCGGTCGCCATCCAGCCGAGGTGCCGCTCCCAGAAGCTGCCCCGGTCCGCCTGCGCGCGGGTCCAGACCAGCCCGTCCGCCGGGATCCCCCGCAGGCCGAGGCTGCCGGCGACGAACATCAGATCGCGGATCAGCGACTCGGGATCGGCGTAGCGGTGCCGCGGATCGCTGGCCATCATCTTCCGCACGACCCCGGCCAACTGCTCGGAGACGCGTGGGCTCTTCCGCCGCGGATCGGGCGGCTCCTTCCCCTGGTGGTCCAGCAGCTTTTGCAGCACCGTCCCCTCGGGATACGGCGGCTCCCCGGTGAGCATGTGATACAGCGTGCAGCCCAGCGAGTAGATATCGCTGCGGACATCGACGTGACGGGGATCCTTGGCCTGCTCGGGGGAGATGTAGTCGAACGTGCCGAGCGTCGTGCCGGCGATCGTCAGGTCGGCGGACGAGTCGCTGGACTGCTTGCGGGCCAGGCCGAGGTCGACCAGCTTGGCCCGGCCGTTCGACGCCACGATGATGTTCGAGGGCTTGATGTCGCGGTGCACGACCCCCGCCGCCGCCGTGTGGACCAGCGCCGTCGCGACCTGCAACGCGTAGTTGACGGCCTCGGCCGGTTCGAGCCGCCCGTGCTGCTGGATCAGGTCGCGGATGTTCGTCCCGGTGACGAACTCGAAGGCGATGAACTGCAACCCCCGGTCTTCGCCGAAATAGTAGACGCGGGCGATGTTGTCGTGGTCGAGCCGGGCCGCGGACCGCGCCTCGTTGCGGAACCGCTGGATCGAAGAGGCGTCGTGCGACTGGCCGGGAGACAGCACCTTGAGCGCCACCACGCGGTCCAGCCGCTGGTCCACGGCGCGGAACACGGCCCCCATCCCCCCCGTGCCGATCCGCTCCTCGATCACGAAATGGTCCAGCTCGACCCCCGCCGCCGAACTGCTCCCCGCCGCGTCCGCGCCGTCGGAGTCCGAGGGAAACAACCGGCGAAACAGGGCCGATCCGCCCGCGAGCGGTCCGCCCCCGGCGCCCGCGGGCGACATCCCGCGGCGCTCGGGGTTGATGACGGTTTCCGGGCCCGGCGCGGGCCGGGGCGACGGATGGACCGCAGCCCCCGGGCCTGCCGGGATTCGGCCGGAATCGGATCGTTCGGACATCGGTGTTGCCGGATGGGACGCAGCGAAACGCAAGTGAAGGGACGGGTATCATAGCCCGTCCACACCCTGCCTGTCAAAAATTTCGTGCCGGGACCGCAGCGGGAACAGCGCGAACGCTCCCCGCCCTCTCGTTCCGATGGGCGATCGCCCGCCGGGGTTCCCGCGAAAACCTCCCTGTCCGCCGGAAATTCGACATCAGGCCCGCCGCCGCTCATTCCCCCGCCACGATCCGCGCGACGGAGGCATCGATGGCCCGCAGATATCCGTCCAACTTCGCATACACCTCTGCGGTGTACCGCTCGCTTTCCACCAGTTTCGCGGTCTGGCTCCGCGTCGCCACGGAGTCGGTCCGGCTGCTCGTCGCCTCGGAACTGGCCCCGCCTCGCGGCTCCAGCATGCGGACCAGCGCGTCGGCCCTGGGCACGAAGTTCAGGTCCACGTGCTCCACCAGCTCGCGGACATGCCGCTCCGCCGCCAGGAACAACTCGTGCAGCGTCATCTGGGCCGCAGGGCGCGCGCTCATGGATCGTCCCCCCGAGCAAGACGTCATCGACCCGCTCCGGTTTCGCGTTCCATTAGACCCGCACCTCCCCCGCACGGTCAAGACGCAGTTCCCGTTTCCGCCCCGAATCGCTACAACGGATACCCAGACAGCCGGCCGCCGCGAGTCCCCGCCGCGCAACAACGTCCTCGCCGCCGCAATGAAGATCCTCGTCCTGGCCGACATCCATTCCAACTGGCCCGCCCTGTCGGCCATCCACGAGACCTTCGACGCCTGCTTGTTCCTCGGGGACCTCGTCGATTACGCCACGGATCCCGTCCCCTGCATCGACTGGGTCCGGGCGAACTCCTCGATGGCGATCCGCGGCAACCACGACCATGCCGTCGCCCAGCACGTGCCGGCCCGCGGCGGCGCCGGCTTCCGGGCCCTCGCCGCCGCCACCCGGCCGGTCCACTGGGAACTGATCGACTCCAACCGCCTGAAGTACCTCGCCCGGCTCCCCGTCAGCCGCCGCCTGACCATCGGCGATCTCACCTTCCACCTGCTGCACGCTACGCCCCGCGATCCGCTCGACGAGTATCTCGGCGACGACCCCGCCGCCTGGCAGGCCCGCGTTGCCGAAATCGACGCCGACTTCCTGTGCGTCGGGCACACGCACCGCCCCTTGCTCCTGGAGACGGAGCGGCTCCGCGTGCTCAATCCGGGGAGCGTCGGCCAGCCTCGCGACGGCGACCCCCGCGCAGCCTACGCCGTGATCGAGAACGGCCGCGTCGAGTTCCGCCGCGTCGAATACGACATCGACGCCACGCTGCAACAGATGCGGAGCGTGGGGATCGGGGAGGAGGGGCTCCGCCTCGCCGAGTCCGCCCTCCGCACCGGAGGCTCGCTCCCGGACGACTGATAGCTATTTCTTCCGCGCCGCTTGAATCGCCCCGGCGAACAGCTCCCCCTCGCGCCGCAGTCCGGCCGCCTTGTCTTCCGGGGGGCTGATCCCTTCCAGGAGCAGCCACCCGCGGTATCCCGTCTCCACGAGGAGCCGCATCAACTGCGCGTACGGATAGACGTGCTTTTCGCTCTCGAACTCGTGGACGTGCACCGTCGCCCCGAAGCGGTCGCGGACCATGTGGAAATTGTGCGCGAGCCCCTCCCCGGCGAGGTCCTCCGCGTTGCAGTTCCAGCACACGCCGACCGCCGGATGATCGGCCACCGCCATGATCGCCTGAATCGCCGCCAGCTCCGAGCACTGCCCGTGAACTTCGAGCCGCACCTCCTGGCCCAGCTCGGCGGCGAACCGCCCGCACTCGTTGAGCGATTTGCCGATCTGCTCGAGCGTCCGCCCGCGCGGCACGTTGGGGTGGAAGCGGTCCGGCTTGACCTTCACGCCGCTCCCCCCCGTGTCGTGGCTGAGCTGCAGGAACGCCTTGGTCCGCTCGATCGCCTTCTTCACGATCGCCGGATCGGGATTGTCGAACCGCTCGTCGCTCCCCGGGCCGACGAACGTCACCGGGCTGTCGGCGAACCGCTGTTTCACTTCCGCACGCTCGGCCTTGGACAGCGCCGGCTCGACGCCGTGCTGGTGCCCGGTGCGAAGCTCGACCCCTTTCACGCCTCCCGCCGCGCACAGTTCGAGCAACGCCGGCAGATCGAGCCCCTGCCCCCATTGATAGGTGACGAGGCCGAACGCCAGCCCCTCCGGCTCTCCCGGCCGCCGGCTTCGTCCCTCCACCGCACCGGCCGCGATCCGCACGTCCGCCGCGAGGGCCGGCAACGCGGAACCGGCCACCGCCGCCCCGGCCGAGAGCGTCAGCGAGCGGCGAAGAAAATCTCTGCGATCGAGCGAGCGCGGCATGGCGAGTCTCCGAAAGAATGCGTGTCGGACAATATATCAAATCCACCGCATGAAATCGCCGACCGCATACGGTACGATGGCGATCGACGCAAACGTTGCAGTCGCTGAAGCCGCAAGAGTTCGCCCGAAGCATCTGAATTCTTGCAAATCCATCCTGCCGTTTGGCGGTCCCCGAACGATGGAATGGGCAATGCATCGGAGCCGCGGGGTTTATCCCCGCGGTGGGAACCGAGCCTTCGACATCATTTCACGACCAGAGAGAAAACGTGCAACCATTCCACCCGGCTTCGTCCCTTGCGTTCTCGTTCATCCTGACGGCCGCCTCCTTCGCGCCCGCCGACGCCGCGAACGCCGCCGAACCCTCCCGTCCCCCGAACATCGTGTTCATCATGGCCGACGATCTCGGCTACGCCGAGGTGGGCTGCTACGGCCAGACGAAGATCCGCACGCCGCGGATCGACGGCATGGCCCGCGAGGGAATCCGTTTCACGCAGTTCTACTCGGGAAGCCCGGTCTGCGCTCCCGCCCGATGCGTGCTGCTGACCGGCAAGCATTCCGGCCACGCCTGGATCCGCAACAACGCGGAAGTGAACGCGGAAGTGAACCCGGAAGGACAGCGGCCGATCCCCGCCGCCGAAGTCACCATCGCCGAGACGCTCCGGCAGCGCGGCTACGCCACCGGCTGCGTCGGGAAATGGGGCCTCGGGTTCCCCGGCTCCGAAGGCGACCCCGTCAAGCAGGGCTTCGACCTGTTCTTCGGCTACAACTGCCAGCGCCAGGCCCACAACTTCTATCCCCGCCACCTCTGGCGGAACGAGACGAAGGTGCCGCTCGAAGGGAACGACCGCGGCCTCACCGGGAAACAGTATTCGCACGATCTGATCGAAGCCGAGGCGCTCGAGTTCATCGACGCCCATCGCGCGGGGCCGTTCTTCCTCTACGTCCCGTTCACGATCCCGCACGTCGCGCTCCAGGTCCCGGAAGACTCGCTGGCCGAGTACAAGGGAAAGTGGGACGATCCCCCCTACGAAAGCGGCCGGGGGTATCTTCCGCACCCGCACCCGCGGGCCGCCTACGCGGCGATGGTCACGCGGATGGATCGCAGCGTGGGGCGGATCCTCGATCGGCTGAAGGAACTGAAGCTCGACGAGAACACGATCGTGTTCTTCACCAGCGACAACGGGCCGACGCACGACGCCGGCGGGGCGGACAGCGGGTTCTTCGAGTCGGCCAAGCCGTTCCGCGGGCTGAAGGGGAGCCTGTACGAGGGGGGCGTCCGCGTTCCGCTCGTCGTCCGCTGGCCCGGGAAGATCGAAGCGGGGCGGACGAGCGAGCACGTCGCGGCGTTCCAGGACGTGTTTTCCACCCTGTGCGCGATCGCCGCCGCCGAGCCGCCGGAAGGGCTGGACGGGATCAGCTTCATGCCGACGTTGCTTGGCAAGGGGGAGCAGCCCGCGCACCCGCATCTGTACTTCGAGTTCCACGGCTACGGCGGCCAGCAGTCGGTGCGGCTGGGAAACTGGAAGGGGATCCGCCGCGACCTGCGGAAAGGGCTGAGCGAACTGGAGCTGTACGACCTCTCGCGGGACGTGGCCGAATCGAAAAACGCCGCCCCCCATCATCCCGACGTGGTTGCGCGGATTCTGGAGATCATGAAGACAGAGCACGAGCCGTCGGAGTTGTTCCGCATGCCGGCGATCGATGGAGAATAAGGGTCGAAAGTCGAAGAGGCCGCCGGGTCGCTGCGCGTTTCACGTGAAACGTTCGCGTGGCTGGGGGCTGCGGTTCGCTCCGACCCCAGCGACTCGTCCGCAAACTATTTACCCCGAAGGGGTTGAATAACATAGCCCAGGGTCGCTCGCGCAGCGAGCGCACCCTGGGATCCCCGAGACGATGATCGCCGGAACCCTGAAAGGGTTCCACAGGAACGGAGAATGGACGAACCCCGCGAATTGCGGGCATTCCGCGAGTGTGCAACCCTTTCAGGGTTGAGGAGATTCTGATGCCCATCAACCCAGGGTGCGCTCGCTCCGCTCGCGACCCTGGGCTTCGTTGTTGAACCCCTTCGGGGTATGAATTACGTCGCCCGTTAGTCGCAAACTGAACCTGGAAGTACTGAGAAGTACTGACAGTCGAGAAGGCCGCCCGGTGGTTGAGCGTTTCACGTGAAACGTTCGCGTGGCTGGGGGCTGCGGTTCGCTCCGACCCCAGCGACTCGTCCGCAAACTATTTACCCCGAAGGGGTTGAATAACATAGCCCAGGGTCGCTCGCGCAGCGAGCGCACCCTGGGATCCCCGAGACGATGATCGCCGGAACCCTGAAAGGGTTCCACAGGAACGGAGAATGGACGAACCCCGCGAATTGCGGGCATTCCGCGAGTGTGCAACCCTTTCAGGGTTGAGGAGATTCTGATGCCCATCAACCCAGGGTGCGCTCGCTCCGCTCGCGACCCTGGGCTTCGTTGTTGAACCCCTTCGGGGTATGAATTACGTCGCCCGTTAGTCGCAAACTGAACCTGGGAAGTACTGACAGTCGAGAAGGCCGCCCGGTCGCTCCGCGTTTCACGTGAAACGTTTGCGACGAGGGGCGGCTGCGCGTTTCACGTGAAACGCTGCTTTTCGTGGTGAATCATCCCGGCTAGAATCGCCCCAAGCTGCCTCAGTCCCCCGATTTCGTCCATCCGATCGAGTATTCCCCGTGAATCGCCCCGCACACGCCCCCCAGCCGCTTCCCGAGCCGACCACCCGCATGACGGAAGGCTGGCATTGCCTGCACCTCTTCTATCGCGTCGAGCAGGCCGGGCTCGCGCAACTCGATGAGAAGACCCGGCTTGCGGGGCGCGAGGAGGTCGCGCGGATCCTGGCTCCCGACCGCGACGGCGGGCCGCAGCGGATCCAGACGGCGGTGATCTCCGGCCACAAGGCCGATCTCGGGGTGATGGTCCTCGATCCCGACCCGCTCGTCATCGACGCAATTCAGCACTCCGTAAGGACTTCCGCGCTGGGAGCGGCATTGGTCCCGGCGTGGTCCTTCGTCTCGATCACCGAGGTCTCCGAGTACGTCCCGACCATCGAGCAATACGCCGACAAGCTCGAACGCGAGGGGACCGACCGTTCCGATCCGATGTTCGCCGCCAAGGTCAAGGCCTACGAGCAGCGGCTGCCGGCGATGAACAAGCAGCGGCTGTATCCCGACTTCCCCCCCTTCCCGGTCACCTCGTTCTACCCGATGAACAAAATCCGCCACCCGCAGGCGAACTGGTATCTCGAGCCGTTCGGCGTGCGGTCGGAACTGATGGCGGAGCACGCGACGAGCGGCATCAAATTCGCGGGGCGGGTGTCGCAGCTCATCACCGCCTCGACCGGCTTCGACGACTGGGAGTGGGGCGTGACGCTGTGGGCCCGCGCCCCGGAGCACATCAAGGAGATCGTCTACACGATGCGGTTCGACCGCGCCTCGGCCCGCTACGCCGAGTTCGGGCCGTTCCACCTCGGCTATGTGATGCCGCCGCAGGAGGCGCTCGCGCACCTGCGACTCTGAGGACCCACAGGCGCAACGGATGCACGGTCAGCGAACTCGCCGGTTGACCGGCGAAACGCCCTTCGCGCTCCGGTTTGCCGACTGAGCTTGTGCCGGCATCGAAATCGGCCGATGCGTGCGGTATACTCGTCTCGTTCGTTCGATTTCGGAGAAGCGCATTCTGGAGAACGCCGATGCGGAGCGCCTGCACCATCGCCGGGTTGATCGCCTGCCTGTCGTGGATCGGTCCGCTCGCGGCGCAAGCCGCGGAGCGGCCGGCGATCGTCGGCCTCGAAGTCCATCCGCCGAAGCTCGATCTCGCCCACGTCCGCGACGCGCGGCGGGTGATCGTCACCGGCAAAGCGGCCGACGGCACGCGGTACGACCTCACCGCCGAGGCGCAGCTCGTCCCCGCGGACGATCGGATCCGCCTCGACGCCGACGGCTTCGTCGTCCCGCAGACGAGCGGCGATACCACGCTGCAGGTCTCGGCCGCCGGGCAGTCCGCGAGCGTGCCGGTGACCGTGCGGGACGTCTCGGAGAAGCCGGTCAATTTCATCGACGAAGTCCAGCCGATCCTGAGCAAGGTCGGCTGCAACGCGGGGACGTGCCACGGCTCGCAGCAGGGGAAAGGAGGCTTCCAGTTGTCGTTGCGGGGATACGACGCCCAATTCGATTACCGGGCGCTGGTCGATGACATCGCGGGCCGCCGCTTCAACCGCTCCCGCCCCGAGCAGAGCCTGATGCTCTTGAAGCCCACGCAGGGAGTGCCCCACGAAGGAGGGTTCCTGTTCGACGAGGAATCTCGCGCCTACGCCGTCATCCGCCAGTGGATCGCGGAAGGCTGCAAGTACGAGCCGGCGACGCGGCCCGAATCGATCGCCGTCCATCCCGAGAAGCCGGTGCTGCAAGACGCCGGCGACTCGCAACAGTTTCGAGTGATCGCGAAATACCCGGACGGCTCGACGCGCGACGTCACCCGCGACGCGGTGTACGACACGACGAGCTTCGAGATCGCGACCGTCGGTCCGACGGGGCGGCTCCAGGCGGTCCGCCGCGGACAGGCCGGCGCCCTCGTCCGATACGAGGGGCTGTACGCCGTCGCGCAGGCCACGATCGTCGGCGAGCGGGAAGGGTTCGCCTGGCAGCCGCAGCCGGAGGCGAACTTCATCGACAAGCTCGTCAACGAGAAGCTCCAGCGGATGAAGGTCCTTCCCTCGGGGACCTGCACCGACGCCGAGTTCCTCCGCCGCATCCACCTCGACCTCACCGGCAACCCGCCGACCGCCGACGAGGTCCGCGCTTTCCTCGCCGACGACCGCGACCCGCAAGCGAAGCGGCTCGCCAAGATCGACGAGCTGCTCGACGGGCCGGGCTACGTCGATTACTGGTCGCTCAAATGGAGCGACCTCCTGATGTCGAATCGCAAATTCATGTCCGAGAAGGGCGTGTGGGCGTTCCGCAACTGGATCCGCAACGCCGTCGCTACCAACCAGCCCTACGACGAGTTCGTCCGCGAGCTGCTCACCGCCAATGGCAGCACCTACGAGAACCCGCCGGCCAATTACTACCGCACGGCCGAGAAGCCGAACGAGATCATGGCGAACATGACGCAGGTGTTCCTGGGCACGCGGTTCCAGTGCAACGAGTGCCACGACCACCCGTTCGAGCGGTGGACGCAGACGCAATACTACGAGCTGGCCGCCTTCTTCGGCGACGTCGGCCGCAAGAGCGGCGCCGACAAGGGCGAGCAGATCATCTACACGCTCGCGAACCCGCAGGCGATCGCGCACGTCGGGACCGGACAGAGGGCCGCGCCGAAGTTTCCCTTCGAGGTCGAAGGCCACGGAGTGAACGCCGGCGCGAGCGCCCTGCGCCCGCAGTTGGCCGAGTGGCTCGTCGCCCCCGAGAACCCGTACTTCGCCAAAAGCCTCGTGAACCGCTACTGGAGCTACTTCCTCGGGAAGGGGATCATCGACCCCGTGGACGACCTCCGCGCGAGCAACCCGCCGAGCAATCCCGAACTGCTCGACGCGCTCGCCCGCGATTTCGTCGAGCACGACTTCGACCTGAAGCGGCTCGTGCGGCTGATCGTGACCTCGCACACCTACCAGCGAAGCCACGAGACGAACGAGTGGAACGCCGAGGACGGCGAGCTCTTCTCGCACGCCCTGCCCCGCCGGCTCGGCGCCGAGCAGTTGTACGACACGCTCCTCATCGCGACCGGGGCCCCGGCGAACATTCCGGGCGTGCCCGCCGGGTTCCGCGCCGTGCAGCTTCCCGACGCGCAGGTGCAGCTCGCGTTCCTCGACATGTTCGGCCGCCCGCCGCGCGAGTCCCCCTGCGAATGCGAGCGGACGAGCGACGTGAGCCTGAAGCAGACGCTGACGCTGATCAACGGCCCGACCGTCGCGGACGCGATCATCCACCCCGAGGGGCTGATCGCGCGGCTCGCGCGGGAGAAGGCCCCGCCGGAGCGCGTGGTCGAGGAGATCTACCTCTCCGTCCTCTGCCGTCCCCCGAGCGACGACGAGCGGACCAAGGGAATCGAGTACGTCCAACAGGTCGGCAACCCGCAGGAAGCGGGCCAGGACCTGATGTGGGCCCTCATCAACAGTCCGGCATTTCTGTTCAACCGCTGAACTGCGTCGACAAAGAAACAAGTCTCCTGCGACTTCCGCCGTCAAAGAGGGTAGCTGATGGGCCTGTCTTCATCTCTTCACGAGACCATGAATCATGGGAAGCAGATTCGACTGTTCCTGACGGATGGCTCCGCCAGCGGCATCCGCTACGCGGAGTTGATGAACTGGACCGGGCAGGGATTCGCTTACCCGAAGGCCCTGTTCACGAAATTGAAGGAATGGCCAGAGACGCAGCGAGCCGGCGTCTATGTATTGGTAGGGGTGAATGGAGAGGGAGAGGAAGCCGTCTACATCGGCGAGGCGGAGGATGTCGCCAGGCGGCTCTTGCAGCACGTCGGAGAAGCGAAGCCGAGGCTGGACGATATCGTCGAGGCGTTCTTCTTCACCAGCAAAGACGACAATCTGACCAAGGGGCATACCACCTATCTTGAGCAGCGACTGCTCAAGCGTGCGAAAGAAGCGAAGCAGTACGTTGTGGAGTACGGCCGCGAACCGGCGGAGAAGACTCTTTCCAGGCCGGAAGCGGCAACAATGGAAGCGTTCCTGGAGAACCTTTACCTCGTTGCCGCAGCGATGGGCTACAGCATCTTTGAAATTCCGCGGGTCGAACGGCTGGCCCCCGATAGTGGCGGTGTGTTTACAATGACTTTGGAGAATGGAATTACCGCCACGGGTTACCCGTCCGAGGACGGGTTTGTGATCACGAGCGGGTCGGCTGCGTCGTCTGTCGAAAAGCCGTACTTGCAACCAGGATACAAGGCGATCAGGGCTGATCTGAAGGGCAAGTCGGTGCTGATCGCCGAAGGCGATCGACTCAAGTTCACACAAGACTATACCTTCAAGAGTTCGAGCGCGGCGGCCTGCGCTGTGGCTGGGGCATCGAGAAGCGGGCCACAGTCGTGGATTCGGCAGAGTGATGGCAAGAGCCTCCGCGATGTCGAGAAAGAGAACGCGAAGGCAGATGAACAGTCCCTGCAAAGTGCGTCGCACGATGCTACGGTCGTCCCGCCAGTGATTTCTTGACGAACGATGGAGCGTCAGCTTCAAGGAATCCGAATCCAGCCGCATTCCTTCCGAGGAATCGGGACGCGACGTTGAAAACGGCGGATTCAACGCTATCTTCGAACGCGATGCCGCAACATCGTTCGAAGCGGCACTGGCGAAACGCCGTGATGTACCCGGCGCCGTAGATGGTTCTTGTTTGGTCCTCGCCGCTGATCGTAGAATCATCGCATCGACCACGAACCTGCGCGAGTCTTTTCCACGTTCGCAGAGGCCGCCGCAGCGGATCGCTATTCCGGCCCCGCGCGCCACGCGACTGCCTCTCCCTCCATCGCGAAGGCCCGCGGCCACCAGTCGTCCACGTCGCAACGGAAGGTCACGGGCACGCGCCGCGTCGGATGCTCGAGCGTCACCGAGTGCCCGTGCAGCGCGATCGCCCGCTCGGGAAACGGCTGCTTCGATCCGTACCGTGAGTCGCCCAGAATGGGATGCCCGGCGGCGGCGAGCTGCACGCGGATCTGATGGTGCCGCCCCGTGTGCAGGTCGATCTCCAGCGCCGACCGCCCGCCGAGCTTGCGGACCCGGCGGAAGGCGAGCTTCGCCTCCTTGCCGCTCTCGCCGGTCGTGACGTGCGAAGTGCGGCCGTGCCGCAGAAGCTGGTCCCGCAGCAGGCCGGCGCGGGGCGTCACTCCCTCGACGAGCGCCCAATAGACCTTCCGCACGTCGCGCTCGCGGAACTGCTCGTGCAGCCTCGCCGCCGCCTTCGAGGTCCGCGCGAACACGACCACCCCCGACACCGGCCGATCGAGCCGGTGCACGGAGGTGAGATACACCTCCCCCGGCTTGTCGAACCGCTCCCTGACGTACTCCTTCGCGAGGTCGAGCAGCGTCGGATCGCCGGTGCGGTCCGGCTGCACCAGCGCCCCCGCCGGCTTCCGCACCACGAGCAGATGATTGTCGCAGTAGATGACGTTCACGATCCACGGCAAGTAGGGTGGGCTGTGCCCACCATTGCGAAGGCCGCCGCAATCTGCCGCCGGTGGGCACAGCCCACCCTACGGGATCATCCCGGCGGGCGAAAGCTCTCGACCTGCGACTTGAGCTCCTTGAGGAACTCGGCGCCGCCGGCGCCGTTCAGAATGCGGTGGTCGAAGCTCAAAGTGAGCATCGCCGACTTCTTGAACGCGAACCCCTCCCCCTCGCGAATCGGCCGATCGTACACTTCCCCCAGCGCGAGCGTCGCGACCGCCGGGGCGACCACCGCGGGAATGCCGATCCGCACGCCCAGCGAACCCATGTTCGACACGCTCAACGTCGTCGCCGCCGTCGCCTGGTCCGTTCCATCGCGCGCCTCGGCGATCCGCTCCTTGAGCCGGGCCGCGAACTCCGGCCACGACAGCGCGTCCGCCTCCTCGACGACCGCCGTCACGAGCAGATCGTCCGGCAGCGCCACCGCGACCCCGAGCTGCACGCGCTCGTAGGTCCGCAGCGTCGCGCCATCCGCCGAAAGCGAGCTGCGGAACTTCGGGTGCTTTTCCATCGCCCGCACGGTGCACCACAGAAACATCGCGAATGGCGTGGGGCGGTTTGCATCCGCGGGCAGCGCATCGTGCGCCGCCGCGATCGCGGTCCAGTCCACCTCGTCGATGATCGTCACCGGCACGCAGACCTGCGCCCCGCGCGCCAGCCGGTAATTGAGCGTCTGCTGCCGCTTCGGCAGCGGCGCGTCGCGAAAAGCGCCTTCCTCCGCCGCTTGCGGTTTCGCGGCCGATTGCGCCGCAATCCACGCATCCACATCCGCCGGCATCAACTTCCCCGTCTTCGAGGGAATGATCTCCGCCTGGTCGAGCAGGTTCTTCTCCTTGAGATACTTGCGCGTGCGGGGGGGAATCTGCCGGTTGCGGCCGGTCGATGGTCGATGGTCGATGGTCGATGGTGGAGAGACGGGGGTCGATTCGCGTGCGCCTGCCGCTTGCGGTTTCGCGGCTGACTCGTGCTCGCCGCCGCCCGCCTCGGCGGCGACCCCCTCGGCCACCTCCATCCGCGCCACCTCCGCGCCGATCGCAAGCACCGTGTCCTCCTCGACGACCCACTCGATCAGCGTCCCCGCGTAGGGCGACTCGACCTCGGTGACCGCCTTGTCGGTCTCCATCTCGTAGATCGGCTCGTCCCGCCGGACCTTCTCCCCCGGCTTCTTCAAGAACTCGACCAGCAGGGCCTCCTGCAAGCCTTCGCCAAGCTGCGGAATGCGAATGGAAACGATGGGCATGGAATGGTCGAAGGTTGAAGGTCGAGGGTCGAGAAGATGAACGGCGCGGCGACATTGTAGCCGATCCCACCGAAACGATGCACCGCCCAGGCGAGCGGCCGGCGTAAGCCGGCCGGTGGCCGCCAAGGGACAGCCCCAAGCGTCATTCCCGCGAAGGCGTCGCCGTCATTCCCGCGAAGGATTTTCCGTCGTTCCCGCGAAGGCAGTTCCGTCATTCCCGCGAAGGCGGTTCCGTCATTCCCGCGAAGGCGGTTCCGTCATTCCCGCGAAGGCGGGAATCCAGCCCCAACCCCACCGCGGCCGCGCGTCGCCCGATCGGCTGAGCAACCTTCCACGGACCCGGCGGCCAAACAGCAACAAAGCGCTTGACAACGCCCGCCGGGCGCGATGGAATGGGCGGACGCGCAGTGTACGGCAGTCGGCAAGAGGATTCCCGATGGCCCGACGACGCAAATACGGCTTCTCGTTCTCCTGGAAACGCGCCCTGGGCATCTCCGCCGCCAAAGGCCGCCTCTCCAGAAAACTCGGCATCCCCCTCACCCGCTCCGGCCGCCAGAGAAAAATGGGCCGCGCCATGGGCTGCTGCCTGCCGCTGGCGTTTCTTCTCGCGGGCGGAACGGCCATCGCCGCCTGCCTGATCGCATGAGCCGATTCGCGATTTGATCCGATGGAGCGATTCGTTCGTAGTAGATGCGGCCGGCACAGCCGGCTCGACCTCCCACCCATTGGTTGAGGAATGATAATAATGGACGAGCGCGAACTGTGCCTGGCCATGCTAAAGTGCGACACTGAAGAGGAAGTCGTTGGCTTCCTCTGCACTTTCGGAATTGCGCGGTGATTCACATCGTCAGACGCGCGAGGCGGTCG
>JBBDNU010000096.1:10670-25536 GCA_040877365.1 Planctomycetales bacterium | reverse complement strand
AATCACGACTTCAGGCAATAGCAAGTTCATCACATTCTTTTTTCGCGGATCCTTATCAATGCGAGCGGGAACCATCGCGGACTATCAGAGAGTTTTATTTCCCTGTCCGAATTTCTGCGCGATTTCATACTCAACCCCAACGCCGCACGGCGTTTACCGCGCTAACAAGTGAAGCACGCCCCCTGCATTTTGTGCGGAATCGCCCGCTGCCAGCGCGGTGCTCGCTCCACGCGAGTCTGGTTCGCCGACTGGATCGGCCGCCGGCCCACGCGCAGCGAATCATCGTGCTTGTCGCGGGCCTTGTCGCGGCTCGCAGCCAGCGGCCTCGTCTGCCGGTTGCCGAAGCGGCGCGTGCGGCTCACTGCCGCCGGCCAACGGGCCGCCCAACCGTACCTGGAGAACCTATGGCTTTCGATCGACTGAACGCCGACCCCGCTGGCCTCTGTGCCCGTGCCGAATCGTTCTGCCGCGCACTTGCTCCTCGGCGCACTCGCCGAGACGCCGGTGCATGTCGCGCTGCAATCGTGGGCGCCGGCGGACGTTGGCGCACGGAGCATCTGCGATGCCGATGCCGACACCGGCCCGAGGCTCGACGCGCACCTGCAAGAGCCAGTCCCGATCACCGCGGACGACCAACGCCGGGGCTTCGGTTGTGTGTTCGCACCGCGGCCCCGGTAGTCCTGTGGCTGCGCTTCGAACCGCCGATGCGACCCACCCGAAATGCATAGTCGAACATCGAAATCGTCGAAAGCAAGTTTGCCCTCTGTCTCTTGGAGTTCCATGCGAATGATCGATTCCCCCCAAGATCGGTTCTCCGAGCGGCCGCGATTCGACGGCTGCCGGTCGAACGTGGTTGAACCGACCCGCCTGCTCACCGTCCGCGAAGCCGCGCACCGCCTGGCGCTCGGTCGCAGCACGCTCTACAACCTGATGGACCGCGGCGCACTCCCCTACGTGAAGATCGGCCGCGCCCGCCGTATTCCGTCCGGCGAGATCGAGCGCCTCGTCCGCGACTCGCTCGTCGTTCGCGATTCCGGAGCGCTCCCCGCGTAGTCCGCCCATCGCGGGCCGACCGGGGGGGAGCCGTCGGGCAGTTCGCCGAACTCGCGCGAACAGCGGCGGAACATGCCTTGATCCCTCGCGCCGATCCTGGCTCCTGTGGTGTCGAGCGCGGGACGTTCCCGCGATCGGGGGAAATGACGAGCAGAGAAAGGCAAACAATGTCGCGCAAGAGACGGGGACGGGGTGAAGGCGGGGTGTACCAGCGAGGCGGGCGGTGGTGTGCCACGATCACGGTCGGCTACAACGAGCGGGGCGAACGGAAACGCCGCACGATCAGCGGCGCGACGAAGGTCGAGGTTCTGCAGAAGCTCGCGAAACTCCAGGGGCAGAAGGTCGACGGCACGCTCACGGAGGCGGTCAAGATGACCGTCGCCCAATGGATGCGGCACTGGCTCGAAACGACCGCCAAGCGGCGGGTTCGGCCGATGACCCTGCAGGGCTACGAGGAACTCGCCCGGCTGCACGTTAATCCCCACGTCGGTGGGATCGGCCTCGCGAAACTGACGCCAGCGCACGTCGAGACTTGGATGACCCACCTCGAACACAAGGGGCTCAGTCCGCGGCGCCGACACATGGCGCTCGCGGTTCTGCAGATGGCGCTCAACACGGCGACGAAACAGGGCGTCCTGCCGCGCAACGTCTGCCACGTCGTCGAGAAGCCGCGGTCGCAGCCGAAAGAGATGCGGACGCTGACGCACGAAGAGGCGCAGCGGTTCCTCGGGATCGCCAAGGAACATCGGCTGTACGCGCTGTTCGTCCTGGCGATCACGGCGGGCATGCGGCAGGGGGAACTCGCCGGCCTGGAATGGAGCGACGTGGACCTCGACCAGGGGATCCTCAACGTCCGCCGGACGCTCTACAAGCGCCGCAAGTACATGGTGGGGCCGCCGAAGACGCGCAAGAGCATTAGGCGGATCCGATTGCCGCAGGCGGCGGTCGATGCTCTCCGCGAACACCGCGGGAAGATGCCGGCCGATCAACCCCGCGTGTTCACGAACCCACTCGGCCAGGGTCTCTATTCCACGAAGATCCTGCTGATCTTCAAGCGCCTCTTGGCGAAGGCCGACTGCCCGATCATCCGCTTCCACGACTTGCGGCACACCTACGCGACGCTGGCGCTCGCGGCCGGAGTCCCCGTCAAGGTCGTCTCCGACACGATGGGCCACTCGCGGGCCTCGGTGACGCTCGACATCTACGCGCACACGCTACCATCGCAGGAGCACTTGGCCGCCGAGGCGATGGACAAGCTGTTCAAGACCGCGTGAGGCTGTCGAATCGACGAAGGCCTGATCGAAGACTCGGACCACTGCGCCGCTGACGGGTCGATCCGGGGGTTGCGGGATTCAAGTCCCGTTGGCCTCGCTTGCCAAAACCCGCATCCAGCAAGGGTTGCGGGCTGCGCTTTTTCCAGGGGGCCGCCCGAAAGCACCGTTCTGCAGCCAAACTGCAGCCAATCTCGAACTTGGACGCCCGCGGACGCCCTTGGATCGCGGTGGATGGCGCACCAAGGATACCGGCGAACGCGGGCGGACGGCAATCGAGCGGCTGGACGCTGATAACGGGGTGGTCGGCGATCATGATGCGGCAGCCATCGTCAATCCACCGGAGACCGATCGGCCGGGACTCGGATGATCGTTCCCGCTTTCAGCGTCACGGCGTCCACATGCCCGACGACACGGCCATCTTCCGGCCCGACCAGCGCATGCGCATGAGTGCGGCTCCCGTGGTGGGTGATCCGCCCGGCCCCCGTCTCGCTGTAGAAACCGACGAGAAGCCCCCGTGCGTCGTTCAGCGTCATCCGGTGCGGTGGCCCCGTTCCGGGCTGTTCGACTTCGATCTCAGCAAACGGGCACTGGCCGTTGAGCACGTGCAGGTGCAGGGAAGGGAAGACGCCCTCGACGAGGAACGGCACGGTGTCCATCCCACCCAAGCCGGCCCGGTCGATCGCGCTGCCAATGAACTCGTCGAACGCGTCGGCGGACACGTCTCGCTCTAGCTTCACCTCGGTCCACCGCGGCACCCTCGCGACCGCCAGGAACACCGCCGAGTCCCGCGGGACGCTTCGCCGGGTTTCGATCCGGTTGCCCTGCCGGACTTCCGCCACCCACGCCGCCCCGTCGGTGATGACGATTTCACCTTGCAGCCGGTGTGGTGCCCCGATCCCGACGACATCCGATTCGTCGGTCACCTCGGCGAGCCGCACCTGGCCCTCCATTACCTCGCCGTGCATGACGTCCCGGAGCGTTCCCCATTGGCGGATCGTCCCGTCCCAGCCCGCCGAATCGGACTCCGCTTCAGGAACCGCCGAAGACGTGCAGCCCACTGCCAATGCCACCACGACGACCAGAACGCGGACGAATCGCATGGGGGGCCTCGGCAGGAAACTCGGCTTGGGGATTCGGTGTCGAGTCCGAATCATACGCCGCTCCGATGCCCTTGGACACCGGTGGATCGCGGTGGACGGCGCACCAAGGATACCGGCGGATGCGGGCGGACGGCAATGGAGGGGATGGACGCTGGTGACGGGGGGGCCAACCCAACCGACAGTCGGGGGCGGCAGTCGCCCGGATGCCCGTCGCCGCACTTCCGCATGCACCGAGCGCCCCTATGGCGCATTTCTGCCGTGACTCCAGCCGCAATGCAGAGCCCGCCGCCGCTGCCGCCAACGGAAGCGATACGCGGATGGCATGTCCGGGGGGTGTTTCGATCTTCGCCGCGACGGAGTCTGCTCGATCGGCGTGCCCGGCAATCTTCGCTTTCTGCCGATCTTGGCCTTGGATTCCGGCGGACGCGGGCGGACGGCAATGGAGGGCGTGGGCGCTGGTGACGGAGTTGTCCGAACTGCCGGGAGGATGCTTCAAGCCGCGCACTTCGCCGCCGCCGCGGAATTCGGCGAGCCAGCGGTCGATACCGCCGTGCTATCGCAATTTGCGGAACAAGTCGATGCCCGGAATGCTCGACCGGTTCGACTGGCCGAGCACGATCCGCCTGTTCGCCCAGCGGTCGCTACTGAATCTGAACGGCAAACGCGATTCGAACTTGTCCGCTGGGAGGCGCGAAGATCGCCTTCGCCGCCGCCGAGACCGCATACCGCATACCGCAAAGCGGGGGCATCCGAGAAGCTTCAAGATCATGGTCGTCCCCGGCACGCCGCACGAAATTCGCCCCCGACCAGCGACGGTAGGCGCTGGACTCGCTGGCAAAATGGCTGAAGCGGCCGTCGTCGATGAGAATGGTAGTCGAGCTTGATTGATTTCAGAAAAACGGAGGCACGGCCGACGCGGAACCGTTGCAAATCGACTGCAACACGATTTTGCGCGTCACTGCACCGCCGCTACCGGACGCGGGTGCTCGCGGCCATCCGACGGACGCATGTTCGCTCTCAGAAACCGGCGGCATAGCTCGCTAGCGTTATTAGCTGCCGGTCTTCTCAAGCCGGACGCGACTGTCGAGGAAGACGGTGGCTCCCCCGACGTTGTCGACCAGAGGCATACCGGCCAGTTCGTCATTGCGGCGCATGACGCTGTTGACGTTGAAGCCCTGCGACCCGCGGCGCGGATCGGGACGGACGTGGTTTCCCTCGATGATCGGTTGCTCCAGGCCATGTAACACAGGACTGACCAATCGCCCGCCTGCGACGGCTTCCTCGGCCCCATCGATTTCCCAAGGCGAGTTGCCCTGCTGGGTGTGGCCGAAGTGATGCGTTCCGGCGACGACCCCCGGCCGGACGCGCTGCGAAATCTGGAGGGTGGCCTCAGCGGCTCCGCTGGGGGAGACAATCCGCACCCGCTCGCCGTCCTTTAGTCCCAGGCGGTCCGCATCGAGCGGGTTGACTTCAACGAAGTTCAGCGGATGAGTCTCCAGCGCCCAGTAATCGTAAGCGGTGCGTGCCTTAGTACGTGTCGCCAGCCGGAATGTGACGATCCGAAGGGGATAGTCAGCGTCCAACTCATCGAGTCGCCGTCCGGTGCCGTCCTCTGCAGGCCGATATATTGCTGTCCCCGGAAAGAGCCGACCGGTCATCGGCTGGCGGGTGGTCGCTAGGATTTCGTGCCAGATTTGCAGAGGTGCCCGCGGATCGAGCCTCATTCCCCCCGTGTGCTGCCCTTGTGCGTCCCAGGCGTTTCCCGGCGGCTCGAAGTAACCCCCGCGGGCCAGCAAATACGCACAGCGCTTCCACTGGTCGGCAGAAAGGACATCGCGGTGCGCAGCAACGGGACAGTTCTTCTCGACCCAGGCGACTTCTTCCGCGGTTGCCAGCGGAACCCCGCTGTTGTCGGCGACATTGGCTATGCCGCGCAGATAATAGTCCTCCCCGTGCTGAAGCGGGAAGACCTGTCCCGCATTCGGCCCCGCGCCGGGGATCGCCGCTTCGCCGTACCCTGGCAGTCCGAGTTGCAGCGCCAAGTCGATCAGGAACGTCTCCAAACACATCGAGCGACCGTCGCTAGTGCGGCCGGTGAGCGGCTCGACGGCAGGCGTGCGGATCGCCAAGTGCCGTGCCGTACACGCCCCCGCCTGCTGTCCCATGAAGCCGTATTGGCCATCCAGATACATCACGTCGGGAACGATATAGTCGGCGTAGATGTTGGACTCGCTGATCGTCGTATCGACGCTGATGAAAAGAGGAACCTTGTCGAGGTCCGTGAGCGTACTGACGAACCGCTCGCCGCCGGGAATGCTCTTGATCGGGTTGATGTAGTAGCTGATGTAACACTTGAGGCCATAAGGATAGCCGGTGTCCGCAGCGGCCAAGGCCTCGGTGGTGATCCCCGCATGTGAGAAGGGATACCACGGCCGGAGGGGTGGATAGGGATCTTCTCCCGCATCCACCTTTCGCCGGTATTCGCCTGTCTCTTCGTAGCGAACGTCGGATCGCCCGGCGATCCTCGAGATGTGGACCCCCTTGGTCTTGGGGGCCTCGGGAACCGCGTTGACGTCGAAGAGTCCGGTAGCCCAGGCTGGTCCCCCCGCCTGGCGGACAACGCCACCCTTCCAGTTGTGATTGCCGATTAGCGCATTCAGAATGTTGATCGCCAGACCGGCATACACGCCGTACGAGTGCATGACCGCCCCGCGATAGCAAGAGGCTGTCGCCTGCCGGCCGTGACTGGTGAATTCGGAGGCCAGCCGCTCGATCGTCTCGACGGGTACGTCGCACAGCCGGCTCCACTCCTCCAGGCTGTGGCTGAAGGCTTCGTCGCGCAGCAATTGCAGGGCTGACTTCACGCGGATCGGCCGTCCTTTCGTATCGGTCAGCACTCGATCGACGAACAGTTCTCCCGCGTCCGCAGACAGATGCGCGGCCGGTTCGCCCGTCGCCGCGTTGACGACGGTGTACTCGTCGGTCTCCAGATCGAGGTCGGCGGCGCGCAGGAAACGTCGATGTCGCTCATCGTCCTCCTGCCACACGACCAGATACGTCCCGTTGACCCAGGTCGTCTCGCCGTCCGCCTCCGCTGCCGCTTGTGAGGGGTTTTCCAAGTAGGCGACATGATAACGGCGGTGTTCGATGATCCAGCGGATCATCGCCAGGATCAGGGCGGCGTCCGTGCCAGGCTTGATCGGCACCCACTCGTCGGCGTAGTGTCGCCCGTGCGGGACGTAGGGGTCGATGAGCACGAGCTTGCCGTCTCTGCGGGAGTGCCGATTGGCGAGGATCGGTGCGGAGGTGTTCACGCCGGGCTTCCACCCGCCCCCCAGATTCACCCCGAAGAACAGCATGTAGCGGCTGTTGACGATGTCGCCGAATAGCTCACTGCTGGCCCCGCGGACCCCGGCGTTGTACCGTCCGGTGAACAGATAGTTTGCCACGTACCAGTTCATCTGGCACAGGTCGGTATGGCTCACATAGTTTCGCGACCCGAAGGCCGTCATGAATCGTTCGATGAACTCCTGCCGGCCGGGTTGACCGCGCCCCGTATTCCAGACAAGCTGGTACGCCTTGGGCCCCAGTTCCGGCTGCTCCGGGTCGATCGGCTCGAAACTGCGGATGGCCCCGAGACCCTCCACATGGCGATCCTCGCCGAGGTCGGCAAACAATCGCCCCCCCTCCACAATGTCTTTGATCAACTGTTCCCAGGAGATAGCCTGGAACTTGCCCGACCCGCGCGGCCCGGTTCTCTTCAGAGGCAAGCGAATTCGGTACGGATCGTAGAGATATTGCAAGCCGCTGACCCCCTTCAGACACAGCGTGCCACTTACCCGCAGCGACTCGTCGACCGGCGTCTCGAACGGGATCGGCTCATTCATGGTCGAAGCGGGGTGATAGGGGTTGCCGAACAACGTCCGCACGACGCCGTCACGGACGACGGCCCGGTTCCCACAGCGGGCATCACAGGAGAGACAGATGCTGTGTACCACCCGGTCAGCCGTGGGAGGCGCAGGACCGGGATCGTGCTTCTGATGACGCGGAAAGAACAGAGCGCGAAGCGTGCCGTAGCCGGCTGCCAGCGCAACCACCACTCCCGTCACGAGGGCGACAACCTGCCGTCGCGTGGCGACGGGAGCATCTCCAGGTGCTTGTCCCTCGCCGGCAATTTCCTCTTCGTCCCGCCAGGGAAGGAAAAACCAGAGCGCATAACCGACAACAAAGGCCCAGAGGAACAATCCGGCGGCGGCCAGAATCCCCTCCCGCCCCAGGAAATGCAGCTCCTCGACGACGAAGCCCCGGCCGGTGCGAGAAATCGATTGTCCGCCGATGACGATATTCCAGCGGCTGGCAAACAGACCGATCAATGCGAGCAGCCCCCCGGCAATCGCTCCCTGTCGACTACTGCGGATGGCAGCCCAGACCAGCACGAGCACGGTCAGAGTGCCTCCTAACAGAAGTTCCCCGACCACGTAGCTGACGAAAAGCCGTTCGAACAGAAGTTCCTGCATCGCCGGCCAGAGAAAGTTTTCTACAGAAGCGGCGTGCGCCACGTCCCATAGGCGGATGGTGACGTGCACGAGTAGGAAAGCCGCCGCGCTGCCGCTAAGCAATCGCAAGAGCCCCGGCTCTCGCGAAAGCCTTGCCGAGCCTGCCGTCGCGCAGAGCAGCCAGGCGAAACCGCTCGCCGGGGCCGCAACGGCGAAGACCACGCCCAAAAGCGGCGTGTACCAGACGCCGAACGAGGTCATCGTGCTGAGCAGAAACCCGGTGTATGCCACAAACGCAACTGCCGCAATCACCGAGCTGACCGCCAGTGTCTGCTTGATTCGCCGCAATCGCACGTCTTGACCAGACTCCTGCCGGTCTGCACCGAACGCCAACCAGCGATAAACTCGGCCCAGTCGATCCCGTCGAGACCGGCCGGCCCGCGCCAAATGCGGCCGGTGGATTGCCCACAGGTTCATCCAGATCAACGCGGTCAGCACGACCAGGATCCAACTCCCGTAAGGCATTGCCGACGTGAGGTGCGGAGCCAGGAGGACACGCCACATTCGCCACGCCTGACCCAGATCGGCGATCACGGCGAGTGGGATGACCACAAAGCAGGCCGCGGCACTGACGATCGCCACTCGCCGGAGCCGGAGCAAGGCCGGCTGACCGAACAGCCACGGTAGTCTCGGCAGTACAGCCACTATCAGGCTGCCCGCCCCCACGCCGGACAGGAACAGGTACGTGACCACCACAACGCCCCAGCGGATTTGTTCGTTGACCAGCGTGTGATCCATGACTGCGCCCCTTATCAGCGATTGAGTTCTTCGGGCAGCGCAACGTACTGAACGTTCGGGCCCAATCCGAGTTCCTTGCGGAGCACCTGGCCCGGTTTCTCCCGCAGGTACTGCGACACCGGGCTCGCCGCGTCGTTCAAGTCGCCGAAGATCCGGCACTGCGTGGGGCAGATATCGACGCATGCTGGGCGCAATTCCTGATCCACCCGATGCGCACAGAAATTGCACTTGTCGGCGGTCCCGCGCACCGGGTCCATGAACGTCGCCCCATACGGACAGGCCTGATTGCAGGCCCGGCAGCCGATGCAGATGTCGTGGTTGATGTCCACGATTCCATCGCTGCGCATGAAGATCGCTCCGGTGGGACAGGCACGCAGGCAGCCGGGATCAGTGCACTGGTTGCACAGTTTGGGTAGGAAGTACGGCCGCGCATGCGGGTACGCGCCCAACACATGTTCCTCGACCCAGTCACGGAAGACGCCCAGCGGAACGTGGTTCTCGGCTTTGCAGGCCGCCGTGCAAGCATGGCATCCAATGCACCGATCCAGATCGATCACCATTCCTAGCCGCTTCGGCGGTCCTTCCGAAGAGGGTTCCGCCAGCGCCGTCTCCGTGCTGCCGAACAGGCCCGCAATCGAGCCGGCCAAGCTCGCGCCGGCTGCTTGGAGAAATCCACGGCGGTTTTTCAACGATCCACCGGAGCTTGCGCAACTCAGGGAAACCTTCCCCAGACCGCAATGGCAGTTGTTGTTCTCGACCGGCTGAGCGGCCGCGTCCGAATTCGGTGAGATTTGCGGTTGGACCGAACGGCAACTGCCACACACGTCGATTTGCTGCGCCGCGGCTGTCAGCGGTCCCGCTGCCAAGCTCAGCGTCGCGCGAACGTGTTCCAGTAGCCGCTTGGGAATAAACGGCTGCCCGCAGCGCCGACACGGGACGGCCTCATCGGCCACAAGCGTCCGGCGTTCCAAGAAGTTCTGGCCTGGACGCAAACCGGGATTCAGTGTCAGCACGGCTTCGGGGCACGCCTGCGCGCACAAACTGCAGTTGATGCATTCCACTGGATGGAATGTCAGTCGTCCTCCGGCCGCATCGTAGTCCAGCGCCCCAGTGGGACAGACACGGCTGCATCCGCCGCAGAGCGTACAGCCGACTTCCTCGACTGTCACAGTCGCGAAGGGAACGCCCCGCAACTCCACTGATTCCGTTGGTGTGTCCTCCCCGTCCAACTGTGACGCTAGAATGGCTCGCCGAGTCTCATGCTGCGACGGTATAGTGAGCGCTTGCCCTGCCGGTTGCTGCCGCGCGGAGAGATGGGCGATCACGAAGTTTGTCAGTGCGAGTTTCGATCTCACGGACCCGTCGTCTTCGATGTAGGCCAAACGGGCGGCGTCGCCGGACAACGTCCGGCCCACTTGCAATGCGGTTTCGAGCAACGCAGGACTGCCGTAATGACATTGGGGGCAGCCCACCAACGCCACGCCCGCGGCGCCGCACCGCAGAGCATGCAGCATATGCGTTTCGTTGAGAATCAGCAGTGAAGGAACCAACAGGGTTGATACGGAAAGCCCATCGGCGATCGCTTCCACCAATCCCCGGCTCTGGGGACACGTGAGTATCAACACCGCCTCCGCTGCCGACCGCCCACCGATCTGTCCGTAGAGTTCGCCATCGGGGAGGAAAGAACGTTCCAAGGCCGACGTAGGGCACAGACCCGTGCAGGCGCCGCATCGCTGACACAGCCCCGGGTCGATGTGAAGCATGGTCCCGTTCGGCATCGCCAGGGGCGAAATCGCGCCGTAAGGGCATGCCTCCACGCACAACCGGCATCCGGTCAGCCCATCCGACCCCGCGGCGCAGCGGGACGCGTGGTATCTGGGCGGCGGTCCCATTCCCGATTGGTCCGTGAGCGTATTCGGCTGCATCGGCCCCTTCCTGGTGTCGCTGGTTCGCTAAGCACGAGAACGCGTACTGGTACGCTACAGCATGCGAGCGTACTCGCAACCATACCAAAGTCGCTCAGAGTTCCACAGCGCGCTTCGATCACATCGCCCGCGGCGGGTCGGGCTGCCGCGGCGATTGCCCGCAAAACGACCATGAGGAAGCCCTCCCTGCCTCCTCGCGCCGCGATCCGCAGCCTCGCCGCCTCACGCCGACTTGTACTTGAACATCTCGTCCATCGCGTCGGCGGCCACGCTGTGCTGGCAGGGCATCACGTGGACGTAGATGTCGATCGTGATGCTCGGCCGGCTGTGGCCCAGCGTCTCCGAGACGACGTTGATCGGGACGCCGGCGAGGATCATCAACGTCGCCGCCGTGTGCCGCAGGTCATGCAGGCGGATCTCTGGGCAGTCGGCGTTCTTGAGGATCGCCTTGTACGTCCGCAGAAGATTCCGGCGATAGATCGGTCCGCCGACCGCGTTCGTGAAGACACGCGGCTCGCCCGCCCGACCTTCCGCGAGCAAGCGCTTGCGGTGGTCGAGGAGCGCGTCGATCGCCCCCTGCGGGAGCCGGATCTTGCGCCGTCCTTTCTTCGTCTTCGGCGTCCCGACGCTGAACTTCCTCCCGCGCTCGTAGATCACGCGGCGGACGTGAAGGACGCGCTCGTCGAAGTCGATGTCGTCCCGCTCCAGACCGCAGAGCACGCCGAGTCACGTGCCGATCGGCATGATCGACAATGCGCGCAGCCGGTCCGTGATGGTCACCACCCTGTTATGGGCGCCCACGCCGCGCACTATCGTTTGCCTGCGTCCAACGGCGTCCGTCGTGCGGTCTGAAAAGCCGTCCACAACGATCCACCGGCGTTTGTCGGCGTCCAAGTCCGCGATTGGCTGCAGTTTGGCTGCAAATCGATGATTTCGCGGCGGTTCGCGGAAACAAGAAAACCCGCAACCGTTTGGCGGTTGCGGGTTTGCGTCGAAAGGCGCCGCCCGGATTCGAACCGGGGATGGCGGATTTGCAATCCGCTGCCTTAGGCCACTTGGCTACGGCGCCCGAGCGATGCGCACCGGCGGCGGTTCGCGGTCGCCGGCGGCGCGATCGGACCGAATCGTAGTGACGCATCTTCCCACGGTCAAGAGACCTTTCGCGTCGTGCGGGTTCGCAGCGCCGGAGTGCGAGACGCACTTTGCGCGGTCGGGTTGATCGGATCGAAGTCCGGGCGGGGATGACGACGAGCCCGCGCACGCTGCGTCTCGCACTCTCCCTTCCGCCGGAAGGGACCTGTGAGCGACATAACACTCTCCCTGATGCGCATGGCTCCCGTGAAAATACGCCTGGCATGCCGGGCGATGTCGGGTTGGCGCGCGCCGGATTCGCCTCACAGCGCCCGGTACGGCCCCGCGGCGACCGGGGCGTGTTCGCCGGCCCCCGCGCGGGCGATCTCCGCCAGCACGCTCGTCGCGGCGAGCACGTCCTCGCGCGACACGTCGAGGTGCGTGCAGGCCCGCATCCGCCGCGGCCCGCTCGAATTGATGAGCACTCCCCGCTCGCGGAGCGCCGCCGAAATCTGCTCCGGCGTCCCCAGCTCCGGATCGACCTCGAAGAACACGAGGTTCGTCTCGACCTCCTCCGGGTCGACGGAAAGCCCTTCGATCTCCGCGACCGCCTCGGCGAACGCGCGGGCATTCGCGTGGTCCTCCGCCAACCGCTCGATGTTGTGCTCCAGCGCGTAAATGGCCGAAGCCGCCACGATCCCCGCCTGCCGCAACGCCCCGCCGAACTGCTTCCGCGCGCGGCGCGCCTGATGAACCTCCTCGTTCGAGCCGACGAGGATCGACCCCATTGGGCAGCCGAGGCCCTTCGAGAAGCAGAGCGAGACCGTATCGACGTGCCGGCCGACCTCCGCGGGAGAATACCCGCGGACGACAGCCGCGTTGAAGAACCGCGCCCCGTCGATGTGGAGCTTCAAGCCCCGCTCGCGGGCCCATGCCGAGACGCGGGCGATCTGCTCGAGCGAATAGCTGCGCCCGCCGCCGCTGTTCGTCGTATTCTCGAGGCACACCAGCCGCGTCCGGCACAGGTGCTGATTGTTCGGGCGAACCTTGCCTTCCAGATCGTGCACGTCGAGCTTGCCGTGCGGGGCGACGATGGTGCGGCAGGTGACGCCGCTCAGCACCGCCGGGGCGCCCGCCTCGAAATTGCAGATGTGGCCGGTCTCGTTGATGAGCAGCTCGTCCCCCGGCAGGCAATGCGCCCGCACGCCGAGTTGGTTCGACTGTGTTCCCGAGCAGGCATAGACCGCCGCCTCCTTGCCGAACATTTCGGCGACCAGCGCCTCGAGCCGGTTGACGGTCGGGTCCTCGCCGGACATGTCGTCGCCGACCTCGGCCTCGGCCATCGCGCGGCGCATGGCGGGAGAGGGCTTAGTGACGGTGTCGCTGCGGAGGTCGATGAAGCGGTCGGGCATGCTGCACCTGGAGATTCGATTCGTCGCCCGGAGTGCCGAGCGGGAGCGTCACGGGAAACCTGCGGCAGCGTTCAATTTACTGCGGACGGGGCGAACGTGCCATCAATGCCGCGATTCTCTGGCGATTTCACGGCCAGACCGCAATACTGACACGAAGGACATTCACATTCCAAGTGAACCGAGGGGGGACAACATGGCCGACGAACGTACGACAGAAGTCCCACCCGCGGTGCCGCGGGATCATGCGGGCAAGTGGATCGCCTGGAATAAGGCGCAGACGAAGATCGTCGCCGTCGCCGACACTTTGACGCAGGTGCGACAGGCCGCTCGTGAAGCGGAGGAAATCGATCCGGTGTTCGCGAAGGTTCCGCGAGCGGACGTAAGGTTCGTCGGGGTGGCGGCATGAAGTTCCGATATCGCAGATACGCCATCATGCCGTCGCTGGATTTCCCAGACGGCGCGCTGTACCGGCCTGAAGTGCCGCTGCGCGTAATCGGACTGGACGGATCCGAGATCCTTTCTGCCCTCGTCGACACGGGAGCCGACGTCACTCTCCTGCCCCGATCGACGCAGAACGCGATCGGAGGCAGTATCGACGAAGCGGCGACGTCCCGCATCGCCGGGATCGGCGGCCGCGAGATCGAAGTCATGTCGGGAGATGTCACGTTGGCTCTGGAATGCGCCGGTGAAACTCTCGAATGGATTGCCCGCGTGCGGTTCATTCCCGATGAGTCGTCGTCGGACGCGGGGGCCATCCTCGGACATGCCGGCTGTCTCCAGTTTTTCCGCGCGACGTTCGACGGACACGCCCAAGACATCGAACTACTACCCGCACCAGACTTCCCCGGATCGCTGAAACGCGAGTAGTGCCCGTCGATGAATTCCAAGCTGATGATCCCCACCATCGACTGCCACCGCGACGACGCCGCGGCGCGGCTCGCGGCGCTCCGCGCCAAGCTCAGCCCGCGCGGGGACATCGTTTCCGAAGCCGGGCGGCGGCGGACGATCGAGATCTTCGGCGCGCCCCTCTCGCCGCAGCAGGTCGTCGAGCGGATCTGCGGCGACGTCGCCCGCGACGGTTTGCGCGCGGTCCTCGACTACACCGAGAAGCTCGACGGCAAACGCCTCACGCCGGAAACGATCCGCGTCTCGCCGGAGGAGTTCGACGCCGCGCATCGCGCCGCCGACCCCGCGTATCTCGAAACGATCCGCCGCATCCGCGACAACATCGCCGAGTTCCAGCGGGCCGTGCTTCCTTCGGACGCGAAGATCGTCCGCCAGTCGGGGGGCGGGCGAGTCGAGTTGAGGCAGCGCTGCCGGCCTCTGCGGCGCGTCGGCATCTGCGTTCCCGGCGGCGCGGCGGCTTACCCTTCGACGCTGTTGATGACCGCCGTCCCGGCGCAGGTCGCCGGCGTGAAGGAGATCGCGGTGGTCGTCCCGCCGACCGAGTTCGGAGGCTTCAACGCCGATCTGCTCGCCGCCTGCCGGGAACTTGGCGTGAATGAAGTGTACCGCGTCGGCGGCGCGCAGGGGGTAGCGGCGCTAGCGTATGGGATTGCGGGAGAAGCGACCCGGACGCTCGAAGCGTCCGGGTCGCTGATCGCCAGGCCGCTGATCGAGCGCGTCGACAAGATCGTCGGGCCGGGCAATCTGTTCGTCGCGCTCGCCAAGCGGCACGTCTACGGCGAGGTCGATATCGACAGCATCGCCGGCCCGAGCGAAGTCGTCGTGCTCGCC
>JBBDNU010000096.1:0-10570 GCA_040877365.1 Planctomycetales bacterium | reverse complement strand
CGGCGAGGTCGATATCGACAGCATCGCCGGCCCGAGCGAAGTCGTCGTGCTCGCCGACGATTCCGCCCGCGCCGATTTCGTCGCCAGCGACCTGATCTCGCAGGCCGAGCACAGCCCCGGCTCGGGCGTGCTCATCACCTGGCACGCGCCGCTGATCGACGCAGTGCGGAGCGAACTGGAAACGCAGCTTGCTCGTTTGCCGCGGGGCGACCTCGCCCGGCACAGCCTGAACGACTACGGCGCGCTGATCCTCGCCCGCGACGAAGACGATGCCTGCCGCTTGAGCGATCAACTTGCGCCGGAGCACCTCCACATCTCGACCGCCAGTCCCGAGTTGCTCCTCGAACGTCTCGAAAACTTCGGCGCGGCGTTCCTGGGACACTTCACGCCGGTCGCGGTGGGCGACTACGTCGCCGGCCCGTCGCACGTGCTGCCGACCGGCGGGACCGCCCGCTACACCGGCGGCCTGAGCGCGGCCGATTTCGTGAAGCGCTGCTCGGTGATTTCCTACGATGCGAAAGCCCTCGCCGCCGCCGCCCCGGACATCCGTCGGATGGCCGAAAAGGAAGGCCTGACGGCGCACGCGGCGAGCGTGGACGTGCGACGCCGTGAATCAGTAGGGTGGGCTGTGCCCACCAGCGACGCGAGTGAACCGTGAACCTTCGATCTGCCTTGCTCCGCGCGGAAGCCGTTCGATTCATCCGTAGTGGGCACAGCCCACCCTACTCACCCATCCGGAGATCTTCCCATGCCTGTTCCTCGCCTGTTGTCGCTGTCCATCGCCCTGTTCGCCCTGTTCGCGGCCCCGTCGTTCGGCCAGGACAAGCCCGCCGCCGAAGACGGCTTCGTCCCGCTCTGGAACGGCAAGGACTTCGCCGATTTCGACATCTTCCCCGAAGGCGTCGACTCGTGGAGCGTCGCGGAGGGCATCATCAAGTGCACCGGCAAGCCGAACGGCTACATCGCCACGAAGAAGAAGTATCGCAACTACGTCCTCAAGGTCGACGTCCGCTACCCCGAGCAGGCCGGCAACACCGGCTTTTTGATCCACGTCACCCAGCCGCACAAGGTCTGGCCGCAGGCGATCGAGGTGCAGGGGTTTTACAATACCGGCGGAAAGTATCCGCTGACGAACAGTCTCGGCACGATCTTCCCGATCGCCCCGGCCAAGGGGGGGCGCTATGAATTGAACCCCGACATCCACCAGAAGGCGCTCAAGCCGCACGACCAGTGGAACAGCATCGAGATCGTCGTCCACGAGGGGAAGATCGCCTCGATCCTGAACGGCGTGAAGGTGGCCGAGGCGACCGAGCCGTTCAGCCTGGTGGAAGGCCAGATCGCGTTCCAGTCCGAAGGCTCGCCGGTCGAGTTCCGCAATCTGCGGATCAAGGAGACGAGGAAGGAGAAGTGAGCTAATGACCGGGCGGGTGGCCGGGGCTGGAGCAACGCGAAGCCCTGGCGATTGCCGGACCGCGTCTTCCCTTCCGGGATCCGAGGAACCGATGATCTACACTGATCCCCAATCGGTCATCGCTGATTACCGCGAGCGATTTCGCAACGGGCCGGTGGGCTACTGGTTCACTTCGCTCGGCGGCGGTTCCGAAATGACTCACGGGAGCAATATCCAGTTCAATCCCGACGGAACCGGCACCGTCTGGTCCTGGGGAGGTGGGCCGCCGATCGATGAGTTCGACGAAGAAGTGGCCATCGAGTGGGCTTCGGTGGGCGATCGCAAGTTGAAGGCCCGCAAAGCGGGGGAAAGCGAGTGGGAATTCGTCGCCTTTGATTTCCTCTTTCGCCGGGACGGGTACGACCATCCGAAAGTGTGCATCTTCCAGCCGGACCATCGGGTAGTCGAGGATTTCGGCGAAGCCGGTTTCTGGTGGTCGGCTTATCCGTTGGTCCACGACACTCGCGAGACGGGAGCGATCGTCGTCAGTGAACCCGATTGGACGACGTGGTGGAGACGCATCAAGCGCTGGTTCTGATCCGACAATTGAATTCTCACGGAGACTTGCCATGCCTCGCCATCTCACCCGCCGCGATTTCCTTCAGACCACCACCGCCGGGGCCGCGGCGATCGCCAGCGGCGTCTGGGTCGGCGGCGCGCCCGCGGCCGAGTCGCGGTCGGCGAATGACAAACTGAACATCGCCATCATCGGCGTCGCCAATCGCGGCGCGGCGAACACCGGCGGCGTGCGGAGCGAGAACATCGTCGCCTTGTGCGATATCGACGAACGCTATCTCGCCAAGGCCCAAGAGCAGTTCCCGCGGGCGCGGACCTTTCACGACTGGCGGAAGGTGATGGACGAGCCGGGGATCGACGCCGTCGTCATCAGCACCGCCGACCATCACCACGCCCCGGCGAGCGTGGCCGCGATGCGGGCCGGCAAGCACGTTTATTGCGAGAAGCCGCTCGCCCATTGCGTGTACGGCGCCCGCGTCGTCCGCGAGACGTTTCTGAAATCCAAGGTCGCCACGCAGATGGGGACGCAGATCCACGCCGGCGACAACTACCGCCGCGTCGTCGAGCTGATCCGAAGCGGCGCGATCGGCCCGGTCCGCGAGGCGCACGTCTGGTGCGGCCGGACCAGCTCGAAGGTCGAACGCCTCAAAGGCGGAGCGTCGGTCCCCGCGCATCTCCACTGGGACCTGTGGCTCGGACCAGCCCCCGCGCGCGAGTACGACCCCGGCTATCTCCCCGGCAATCTCACGTGGAACCGCTGGTGGGACTTCGGCAACGGCGTGCTCGGCGACATGGGGAGCCATCTCATCGACCTGCCGTACTGGGCGCTCGACCTCGATCATCCGACGACGGTCTCGGCTGAAGGCCCGCCGCCGCATCCCGAGGCGAACCCCGACTGGCTCGTCTGCCGCTGGGAGCATCCCGCGAAGGGGGACCGCCCCGCCGTTGCGCTCGACTGGCATCACGGCGGCAAGCGCCCCGAGTCTCCCGCGGGCATCGACCTCTCGAAGTGGTCGGACGGCATCCTGTTCATCGGCGACAAGGGGGAACTCGTGGCGGATTACGGGAAGATCGCGCTGCTGCCCCAGGAGAAGTTCGCCGACTTCCAGCGTCCCGAGCCGACCATCCCGCGCTCGAAGGGGCATTACCAGGAATGGATCCACGCCGCGAAAACCGGCGAGCCGACGACCTGCAACTTCGACTACTCGGGCAAGCTGATCGAAAACAACCTGCTGGGCAACGTCGCCTTCCGCACGGGCCAGAAGCTCGAATGGAACGCCGCCGAGCTGCGCGTGACGAACACCGACGTCGCGAACCGCTACGTGCGGAAGGAGTATCGCAAGGGGTGGAAGATTTGAGGTCGGCGGGCGCCACCTGGTGGCACGCCCTGACGCTTTGGGAAGGGCCACCCGGCCGCCCCGAACGAGCCGAAACCAATTCGTCCCTGCGCACGTCCCTCGTCAACCCCGAACTGGAATTCGCGCGCTCCACCGGTTAGTTTCCGTCGCATGGCCGTCGATTTCGCCGGAAACGATTACCTCGGTCTCGCCCGCGACCCGCGGCTGGCCGAGGCGCTGTGTCGGGCCGCGCGCGAGGACCGGATCAGCGCGACCAGCTCGCGGTGGGGGCTCGGCTGGACCGGGCATCACGAGCGGCTCGAACGCGGGCTGGCGGAGTTCTTCCGGGTCGAGGCGGCCTGCATCCTGGGCGCGGCGTACTTCGGCGGTCTCGTGTATTTCACCACGCTGGCAGACAGTCGCGACACCGTGTTCTGCGACGAGAACTCGCACTCGAACCTGTTCCTCGGGATGCGCGCCGCCGGAATGCAAATCCACACGTTCCGCCATCTCGACCCGGACGACCTTCGCCGGCAGCTCGCGGCGCACGGCGGCGGCCGGGCGATCGTCGCCAGCGACAGCGTGTTCGGCATCAGCGGGGAGCTGGCCGATCTCGCGGCCCTCCAGCGGGCCGCCCGGAAGCGCGACGCCGAATTCCTCATCGACGACGCGCACGGCGTGTTCGGCATGGGGGCGACGGGGCGCGGGGCGATCGAGGCGTGCGGCATCGAGCTCGACGAGCGGACCACGCTGATGGGGAGCATGAGCAAGGCGCTCGGCGTGAACGGCGGGTTCCTCGTCGGGCGGGCGGAACTGGCCGAACGGTTCCGCCGCAGCCCGACGGCGTCGGGAAGCTCGGTCCCGCCGGTCCCGATCGCGGCGGCGTGCGTCGAGGGGCTGCGGATCGTCCGCGACGAGCCGGAGCTCCGCGAGACGCTGAACGCGAACGCGCGGCGGATGCGGAGCGCGCTCGCGGAAGCGGGCATCGCCACCGTCTGCGACCGCACGCCGATCGTGGCGATGGTCCTCGCGGACGAGTTCGAGGCGGCCCGGCTGGATCGGCACTTCGATTCGTTCGGCCTGCGGATTCCATACTTCAAGTACGCCTCGGAGCCACGGGAGAACCTGCTCCGCGCGGTGGCCCGCGCGTGCTACACGGATGCGGACCTCGACCGGTTCGCCGCCGCCGTTCACGGCTGGAACGCGAGCGGGGCCGCCGTCGCGTTCCGCCATCCCGGATGAGGAACCGGCCAGTCTGCGGGCGTCGGACGCGGTTCGCCGAGCCGTCCCCGCCGCTCCCATTGCGGGTCGAGCGCCGACGGGCTTATCAGATTGTCGAAAAAGGGGACCGGCTCCCGCAGATGCTCGGAAATGGCCTGTAAATCGCGGACTGCTGCGGGTGCCTGTCTCCTTCTTCAACACCCTGTTATCCTGCAGCGTCTCGCACCGTCCCCACCGCTCGGTCCCGCGGAGCCTGTCCATGAGCCGCCCATCGCTGTTCGCCGCCAACGCCGTCGTCGCCTGCGTTTTCCTTCTGCACGGCCTGCCGCGGGCCTGCGCCGCGGAGGCCGATTCTCCGGCGGCGCCGCCCGTCGTGCGGGCCGAGATCCGCGTCGGCATCGACGAGGGGGACCTCCGCGGGAACGACCACCGCGCCTTGCAGGCGGCGATCGATTACGTCGCCAACCTCGGCGGCGGGACGGTCCACGTCGGGCCCGGCCGGTACGAGATGCGGAACGCCCTCCGGCTTCGCGACGGCGTGAACGTCGTCGGCGTGCCCGGGAAGACGGTGCTCGTCGCCTGCGACGGGTTCGAGTCCGCCCTCACGCTCGACGGCGACTGCAACGAGCGGCAGATCACCGTCGCCGACCCCGCTCGTTTCCGCGTCGGCGACGGCGTCTCGGTGCAGGACTCGCGGACCGAGGGAGGCTTCGGCGTCACCACCGCCACGCTCCTCGCGCAGACCGGTCCCGACACCTTCGCCATCTCGACGCCGCTGTACTTCGATTATCTCGTCTCGAACCAGGCCACCGCCCGGCTCGTGTTCCCCGTCGTCGGCGGCTGGCAGGCGAAGGACGTCGTCGTCGAGGGGCTCGTGATCGACGGCAACCGCGAGCGGGCGCAACCCCTCAACGGCTGCCGCGGCGGCGGGATCTACCTCTTCGAGTGCGACCGCGTCACGATCCGCAACTGCCACGTGAAGGGCTACAACGGCGATGGCATCAGCTTCCAGGTGTCGCAGCACGTCATCGTCGAGGACTGCGTCGTCGAGGAGCACGCGGGGCTGGGCATCCATCCCGGCAGCGGATCGCAGCACCCGATCGTCCGCCGCAACCGCGCGACCGGCAACGGCCGCGACGGCTGCTTCGTCTGCTGGCGGGTCAAGCACGGCCTGTTCGAGGACAACGTGTTCGAGGGAAACCGCCGCTACGGCATCTGCATCGGCCACAAGGACACCGACAACCTGTTCCGCAACAACACCGTGGTGAAGAACGCCGAGGCGGGCCTGTTCTTCCGCAACGAATCGGAAGCGATGGGCGCCCACCGCAACGTGTTCGAGAAGAACCGCATCCTCGACAACGGCGACCCCACGACCAGCTCCCGCCCCGCCGCCGTCGTCATCAAGGGGACGCACCACGACCTGGTGTTCCGCGACAACGAGATCGGCAACACCGAGCCGGGCGGCCAGTCGAAGATCGGCATCCTCACCAACGCCGCCAGCCGCAACCTGACCGCGGAAGAAGGCCAGTTCCGGAACGTGGAGAAGACGATCGAGACGCGGAAGTAGAGCAGAGCGGGCGGAGCCGACGGCGGCGGAAGCAGCGCTGGGCGGCTGAAGCAGCGCTGTCCCCGCTGCCCTGGCTCTGCGGGGAAGAGGGTCAGGGGGAGGAGGCTTACGGCTTCCTTTTCCGGAAGCGGGTAGCCAGTTGCGCATGGCGGCCTCGCCGGTCCATCCACGTCCCGCCCGGCGGGCGGGACGTACTTTCCGCGGGAATTTTCTTGACGCCACTGGCGACCGCGGATACCGTCGGGGGGGAATGGCCGGCGATCGTAAGCCGCCCGGCCCCGGCCGGAGGCCGGGTCCAGCGAACAACGAGAACACGTGAAAAACCCCGTCGAAAATACCCGAACGATCAGGAACTCCGCCGAAAAAATGGACCTGTCCCGTTTTTCGGCCCCGACGACATATTCGGCGGTTCGAGAAGCAACCGACTGTCGCTGCATCACGACATGTTACGCCCGTCCGCCGAGCCGACCGATCATCGTGCACGCCCCACTCGGTTTCGTTATGTCGTGCTGGCGGGGCTGTGTCTCGCGGCAGCCTTCGCTTACGTTTCGCGAAACAGCCTCAGCGCGGCCGAAAGCACGGTCCGAAAGGATCTCGGGCTGACGAAGGAAGACACCCGCTGGATCATCATGGGGTTCTTTCTCACCTACGCGGCCGGCCAGATCCCGAGCGGGCAGATCGGGCACCGCTGGGGAACGAGGCGGAGCCTGCCGCTTTTCTCGACCCTCGGATCCTTCGCGACGGCGGCGTTCGCGATGGCGCCGGGATGGGTTGCCCTGACTGCCTCCCGGATGCTGATGGGCGCCGCGCAGGCGGGCTACTTTCCGTGCACCACGATCACGATCGGCAAATGGTTTCCGAAGCGCGAGCAGGCCATGGCCAACGGTGTGTTGGCGAGCGCCATGTCGGTCGGCGGGGCCGTCGGCGTGGCGGTCACCGGAGCGTTGGTGGTGGACGTCGGATGGCGCGCCATCTTTCTCCTTTATGCACTTCCGGGCCTGTTGTGGGCGGCATGGTTTCATCGGATCTTTCGCGACCGGCCGGAGCAGCACCCGTCGCCGAACCCGGCGGAGCTGGACTGGATCCGGGAGGGGCGGCCGGCAGTCGCCGCGGCGAATGGGTCCGACGGAGATGCCGGGGCGCGTGTTCCCTGGCTGGCGCTGTTCGCGAGCCCCGTGCTGTGGCTGATCTGCGCGCAGCAGTTTTGCCGGGCGGCGGGTTACATGTTTTACGCCAGTTGGTTCGCGACCTTCCTGCAGGAGTCCCGCGGTGTGTCGATCGCGGGGGCCGGATTGCTCAGCAGCCTGCCGCTGTTGGCGACGATCCTCGGGGGTCCCTGCGGCGGAAGGCTGTCCGACGGGCTGATGGTGCGGACGGGCAATCCGCGGCTGGCGCGACAGAGCGTCGCGATCGGGTCGATGCTGGGCTGCGCGCTGCTGATCTTCGCCGCGTATCCAATCCAGAACCCGACCCTTGCGGTCCTCGTGATCAGCGGCGGAGCGTTCTGCGCGGCGTTCGGCGGCCCCATCTCGTATACGATCACGATCGACATGGGGGGGCGGCACGTGGCGCCCGTCTTCAGCACGATGAACATGGCAGGCAACATCGGAGCTGTGGCGTTCCCGTACGTCGTCCCGGATATCCTCGAATGGAGCGGGCAGAATTGGAACGCCGTGGTCCTGCTGTTCGGCGGACTGTACGTCGCGGCCGCAGCCTGCTGGGGGCTGCTGGATCCCCGTGGGACCGTGCTGGAACGCTCGCTGTGGACTTCGGCAGGACGTAGCGTTTAGTCCGGATTCGTCACCCCGATCTTCGAAAGGAAGTAGGCACCATGACTTCCCGTGCCGCAACCGAATACCGCTACGAGAAGCTCACCTGGCCCGAAATCAACGACGCCGTCGAAATGGAGAAGGTGTGCATCGTTCCCTGCGGCGCGGTCGAGCAGCACGGGCCGCATCTTCCGCTCGACGTGGACCTCGTCTGCCCCACCGGGGTCGCGTTCGGCGCCGGCCGTGAGGCGCCCGAAGCGATCCTCGTGCTCCCGATCGTCGCGTACGGCTATACCGGGCATGTCATGGATTTCCCCGGCACGATCAACCAGCACTTCGAGCACTTCGTGCATCATGTGCTCGACATCACCACGTCGCTCGCCTACCACGGCTTCAAGAAAATCATCCTGCTCAACGGGCACGGATCGAACATGCCGAACCTCGATCTCGTCGCCCGCCGCACCACCCTCGAAACCGACGCCGAGTGCCTCGTCTGCGCCTGGTGGGGGCTCTTGACCGTCGATCCCGAGTTCCTGCCGCGCTGGAGGCAGAGCAAGTTCCCCGGCGGATGCGCGCACGCCTGCGAGCTCGAGACGTCGATGTACCTGTACCTCGACGGCGACAACGTGCGGAAGGACCTTATCCGCAACGGTGCGATCCGCTACAACGAGGAGCGGAGTCCCTTCAACTTCATCGACCTTTTCGGCCACGGCCCCGCGACCCTCGTTTCCTGGACCAGCAGTTTCAGCGAGAGTGGCGTGTTGGGAGAAGCGGAACTGGCAACCGCCGAGAAGGGGCGAGAAGCTTGCGAGGAGGCGGTCAAGCAGCTCGTCCGGCTCGTGCGATGGTTCAAGGACCGTCCGCGAGACCCGCGGAAGGACCATCATCGACGATCGCCGACGATTCCGATGCCCTGGGGCCAACAGCCGTTCGGGTCGTGAGGGAGTCCTGCCGGCGGTCCATCCCGTGCCGGAACCCGATCGCGGCTGAACGAAACGGCCAGCAGCCGGTCACTGCGACTCCGCCACGATCCGCGAGCACACGAAGTCTTCGTTCAACGTGACCCCCAGCCCCGGCCCGTCGGGCACGGCGATCCAGCCGTCCTCCGCCTGCACGCGCTCGCATGTCAGCTCGTGCCGCAAGGGAGAATCCTCGACACAGTCCTCGAATAGAAAGGCGTCGCGGCAGGTGGCCAGCCAGTGCAGGCTCGCCGCGACCGTGATCGGGCTCGTGTAGCAGTGATTGCACAGCCTGGCCCCGATCTCCTCCACGCGCTGCCTCAGATAAAGAGCGTCGGTGAAGCCGTTGCGAGAAATGTCGATCTGATACACGTCGAGCGCCTGCCGATCGATCAACGCGCGGAATGATTGCCGGCCGCACTCCTCTTCCCCGGCGGCGATCGGCACGGGAGACCGGTCGCGGAGCCAGCGATACCCGTCGTAGTCGTCAGGGGAGAGCGGTTCCTCGAGCCATTCGATGTCGTACTCCGCGAATGCGTGCGCGCGTCGCAATGCGGTCCGCGCGTCCCAAACGCATCCCGCATCGATCAGGAGGGTCGCTTCGTCGCCGATCCCTTCCCGCGCGCCGCGAACCAGGTCGATGTCCAAAGCCTCGGATTGTCCCATCGGCTCCCAGCCGAACTTCGCGGCGGTATAGCCGGCGGCCTTCCAGCGGCGGCCGATCTCGGCGGTCGCCTTGCCGTCCTTGCCGAACAGAATCGATGCATAGGCGCGAATCCGGTCGTGGCGCTTTCCGCCCAGCAGGCGGTGAATCGGCTCGGCGTAGTGCTTTCCTTTGATGTCCCAAAGGGCCATATCGATGGCGGCCATCGCGGTAATCACGAGGGACCGCCGTCCGGAGTACATCGTGGCGCGGTACATCTTTTCCCACAGCCGGTCGGTCTCGAGCGGGTTCTCGCCGACGAGCACCGCCCGCAGGCCGGATGCGATGTTGTGGCTGAACGGGGCATCGATGGCCGCCTTGACCATCTCGGGAGAATTGTCCGCTTCCCCGATCCCTTCGAGCCCGGTGTCAGTGCGCACACGGACGAGAACCGTATCCTGGCAGCTCGCTGTTTTGGCCTCGATCCGCTCGACGCGGAGAATCTGGCAGATGATATTCGTGATCTTCATGACGCGGTCCATCGGAAATTCGTGGAATGTCGTGATCGTACAGTACTTCTCCGCTGCCGGCGCCGCCCCGCAATTGTACCGCATCCTTTCAGGGCATGGTCGGCTGATTTTTCGCGTCCTGGGCGATATGCTGGGGAGGCCGGCGTGAGGCAACCCACGGTCGCCGTTTCGTCTCTTTCTTCGATGCTTCTCGCATTGGTGCGGACGATCGCGAGCTACCGGCGGGCGACTGCCGAGCGGCAACTGCTCATCACCGATGACGGGCCCTCGATCGACGACTGGCTGCCGGTCCCGATATCCAGCGGATGGCGATAAGCCGCATTATGGTTTCCGTAAGCGTGACGCGACATCTCCGTCATCGTCCCGACGCCGCTGCCGATTCTCATCCGAATTGTCCATCGTGCGCACCGAATGCCAAATGAGGGGAAGCAGATGCCGTATCAGCCTGACAAGTGCCGGCTGTGGACTGCCTCGCTCGCCGGCGGGTTCTGGTTTGCGATTCTTTTGGCGTCGTCGCCGCTCTCGGCCGCTGAGGATGCAGCGCAAGGTCCGCGGCCGGAGGAGGCGGGAGCAGCAAC
>JBBDNU010000095.1:0-111820 GCA_040877365.1 Planctomycetales bacterium | reverse complement strand
TGAATCACGACTTCAGGCAATAGCAAGTTCATCACATTCTTTTTTCGCGGATCCTCAGTACTGGGTACTCAGTACGCTGTGCAACGTGAGCCGAGCGCGCCCACTTCATCGTCTTCCTCGCTCCTCAACCCTCAACTCTCAACTCTCAACCCTCAACTCTCAACTCTCCCCCCAGCCACTCCCCCACCGCCTCGCGGAACGCCGCGTGCATCCGTTGCGTGATCGCGCCCGGCCGGCCCGTGCCGACCTGCCAATCGTCCACCCGCGTGATCGGCATCACTTCCGTCGAGGTCCCGCACAGGAACAACTCGTCGATCTGCCGCAGCGTCTCCGCCCGCAGCGGCTCTTCCGAGACCGGCACGTCCACCCGCTCCGCGAGTTGGAATACGAAACCCCGCGTGATCCCCGGCAGGATGTGCGGCCCGCGCGGCGACGTGAGCAGCTTGCCCCCCTTGACGCCGAACAGGCTCGTGTGCGTCCCTTCGGTCACGTCGCCGTTCTCCGCAATGAGGATCGCCTCGCCGCATCCCGCCTCGGCCGCCGCCTGGTTGGCGAGCACGTTCCCCAGCAGGTTGACCGACTTGATGTCGCACCGCTTCCAGCGCAGGTCGGGATGCGTGATGACTCGTGTCCCGACCGCGCGCTCGGCGGCATAGGGGTCGCACGCCGGCGACTGTTCCGGATACGCCTGCACGTAGATCAGCTCATTCGGCTGCGCGGGGGGATTCGGAAAGGCATGCGTGCGGAGAGCGGCCCCGCGCGTCACCTGAATGTAGACGATCCCCTCCTTCACGCCGCTGTGCGCGAGCGTCTCATCCATGCGGCGTTCGAGCCGCGCGAGATCGGTTTCGATCCGCATTTCCCGGAGGCTCCGCGCGAGGCGGGCCATGTGCCCTGTCCGCAGCCACAGCCGGCCGGAATAGGCGCGGAGCGCCTCGTACACGGCGTCGCCGAACAGGAACGCCCGGTCGAGGACCGAAACGCGGACCTGATCGAGCGGCATGATCTCGCCGTTCCAGTTCGCCAGCGGCATGTTGCTCATCGCGGTTCTCGCGCAGGAAGGACCGATAGCCGGCGGGAAACCTCCCGCCGGCGAGCTCGCGCCGGAATGATAGCGACGAACGGCCCGCCGCGGCAAATCATGCCTCTGCGTCCTCCGCGCTCTCGGCGGTTCGAACGTTTCGGAGCGTCGAAGCTCTGAACCGCGGAGAGCGCCGAGGACGCGGAGAAGAGCTGGAATCGAACCGAGGCGACCAACCGAAAGGCGGTTCACCACGGATGGCCACGGATTTCATCTGTCATCAGTGGCCGTCAGTGAGATCCGTGGTCGAGAGTCTATCGAGCGAGTAGGTTTCGGCGGTCGTTGACGGTCGAAGCGCCGGCGGTCGTTGACCGCCGGCTATCGGCTGCGGAGGTAGGCGTCGAGGTCGGCGAGGTCTTCCGGGCCGAGGTCCTTGAGCAGGCCGTCGGGCATCAGCGAGGCGTCGAGGGTGCGGCGGAACTCGATGTCCTTCCCCTCGATGCGAAACGTCTGGTTCGTCGCATTGCGGAGGATCAGGCCGTCCACCGCGTCGTACACGACCAGCCCGCTGTAGACGCGGCCCTGCGTTGTCTGGATCAACGTCGTCTGGTAGCGGGGGGAAACGTCGCGGCCAGGGTCGGCGATCGCCGTGAACAGATCCTCGCGCGAAAACCGCCGGGCGACCCCCGCGAGGTCCGGCCCGAGCGCGCTGCCGCTGCCGTGACATTGCGCGCAGGCCCGCGACATGAACAGCTTGCCCCCCCGCGCGGGGTCGCCGGCACTCCAGTCGACCTGTGGGAGGATGTTTCGGATGCGCTCGCCTTCGGCGGAGCCGCCGAAGGCGGTGCGGGCCTCTTCGGGATGGCGTTGTTCGATCCAATCGGTCCAGCGGGCGATCGCTTCCGGCTGGGGACGATGCCCCGCCTCTCCAAGGACGAAGCCGACGTCCTGGCCGGTGTTGCGGCGCAAGAGCTTCGCAACCCGCTCGCGGAGCGGATATTCCTCGGGGACGGTCCCGAGCCGGCGCAGCGCGCGCAACAGCGCGACCTGTTCCCGCGCGTCGTCGATCGCGGAGAGTTTCTCCAGCGCGTCGAGGCAGGCGGCGAGCACCTCCGGCCGCGACGAGCCGAGCCCCTCGACGAACTTCGGCCGGTCCTCCGCGTCGGGCCGCGCCGCGAGAACGATCGACACGGCGCTCTGCACGGCGAAGTCGTGATATCGCTCGCGGACGAGTCGGCGATGCGCGGGCTCGCTCGACGCGCCGAGGGCGAACACGACGTCGCTCGACCACGGATACTCCGCGTCCGCCGCGATCTGCCGGGCGAACGCGGCGAGCGCCGCGGGCAATGCCTCTTCCGGCAATTCGGCGAGATACAGCACGTGCCGCGGGCGGCCGAAGCCCGGCTGCGCGACGATGGCCTGCGGCAGCACGGGGTCGATTTCGGCGAGCCGGGCGTAGAGTTCGCCGATGCGGTCGTTCCAGTGCAGGTCGCGGTTGAGGTCCTTGGCGACGATCTTCGCGTCGAGGCGGACCAGCGCGCGGGCGATTGCCTCCTGCTGCTTGCGGTTCCGCGGGACGGCGATGCGGGCGGCGCACAGCAGGTGGTGAATGTCGTCGATCGGACCGGATTCGTCGGTGATCTGCGCGAGCAGCCGGTCGAGGACGCGCGGGTTCGCCGGGGCGAGCATGGCCAGGAGCCGCGCCAGTTCGCGATCGACCTCCGCATCGCCGAGGGAATAGAGGTTGGCGGCCGCGATCCGCAGCGGATCGAGATCCCGCTCGTGCGGTTCGAGATCAGCCGCGCTTGCATATCCATGGAATGCGGGTGGCAAGCCCTCTCGCGGGCCGCAGCCGCCGATCGCCAGTTGCAGGAGTTGGACCGCTTCGCGCTTGACGCCCGGAGGATGGTCGGCTTCGAGAACTTCCAGTCCAAGGCCGATCGCCCGCGGCGAGACGTCGCCCGCGGAACCTCGATCCACGAGGCCGCAGCCGAGCGTCACCAGCGCCTGCGCTCCAGTCGTGCGGGTCGCGGCTTCGAGACGTTGCGGATCGCAGCGCGGCACGAGCCGCGCCGCCGCCAATCGTACGCCGCGATCCGGCGCGCCGAGACAGCGGGCGAGGCGGACCAGCGTCTCCGGATCGTCGGGCGCAACGGCCTGGCGATCGGCCGCTTCCAGCGCGGCCCGCTGCACGCGCGGATCGGAATCGTCGAGAAAGGCGAGCGCCGCCGCGCCGTCGCGCGGGTTGGCGGCCGCGCAGCCGAGCGACCATACGGCCCGCGCGCACACCTCCGCCGGCGCCTTCGAATCGAGACCGGCAAGCCGACGGAGCTCCCCCGATTGAATGCCGCCGAACAATTCGGTGACGATCTCGATGGCGCGCACGCGGTGCGCGACTGGAAGCCGCTCGTCCAACGCCGCTTCGAGGAACGGGGCGCGGCCGAGCTTCTGCGCGATCGGCGTCCAGCGGGCGCGGGACCAGCTCGACAGCGGATCGTCCGCGTCGAGACAGTTCGCGAGCGCGTCCTTCGCGTCGACAGGCGCTCGATTCGGTTCGAGTTCCGTCGCCGCTTGCGGTTTCGCGACCCACTCGATGCGATACACCCCGCCCCGCGTCCCCCGCCCTCCCACGGAGACGTACAGGCTGCCATCAGCTCCCACGACGGCGTCGGTCGGCGCGAACCCGAACTGGTTCCGCCCCGTCACGAACATCTCCGGCTCGCTCGTCCACGTGCTGCCGCCAGGCCGCATCGGCAGGGCGAACACGCGGCCGAAGGTCCAGTCGAGCACGAACAGCGCGCCGCGGTACTTTTCTGGAAACCGGCGATGGCGGTAGCAGACGACGCCGGTCGGGGAGCCGCGGCCAGTCGAGGCGACGGTGGGAGGCATTCCGGGGTGCTCGTCCGGCCGTTTCCAACTTTGCGTGACCCAGCCGGCGTTCGAGCCGGGGAGCACGTGAAACACGCGGGTGGGTCGATACCACGGGAGAGTCACGTCGCGTTCGCCGTCGCTGTCATAAGTGAAAGCGTCGCCGGAGGGACCGAAGTCGAAGTCGTAGGGATTGCGGAACCCGTCGGCGACGATCTCGCCCCCGTCGAGTTCGGGCCTCAGCCGCAACAGCACGCCGGCGTGCGGCTTCTTGATCGGTGAAGAGGCGAGCGTGGCGTAGGAGGCGGTGACGCCCGACGCATTCCCCGCCAGCAGATGCCACCAGCCGTCCGGCCCGCGGCGGATGGCGTGGGCCGTGTGCTCGGCCCCGGTGGCGATCTTGAGGAACACGTCCGGCGGGCCGTCGGCGCGGTCGTCGCCGTCGGCGTCGCGGTAGCGGATCATCCCGGCGTCTCCGGTGCAGAGGAGATCGCGGCCGTGAAAGCACATTCCCTGCGCGCCGCTCCGGGGGCCGTCGGCGAACTGGCGGAAGGAATCGGCCCGCCCGTCGCCGTTCTCGTCGAGGAGGATTCGCACGTATCCCGGGCCGGAGACGACGATCCGGCCGAGGCTGTCGACCGTCATCGAGTAGATGTCGTGGGCGAGATCGTCGTCGGCATGGAGGGTGGCTCGAAACCCCTCGGGCACGGTCAGGGCGGGCGCGGCCGCGGATCCTTTCGGGGAAGGCGCGTCGGCGGCCTCCGCGCGGGGCGACCCGCCGGCGCTCCAGGCGATCAGCAGAAGAGCGGCGGGAACGACCGATCGGCGGGGCGCGCGGCGTGGCATGGGCTTCCCTGCTCGCTGGCTGAAGAGGCTTCCTCGTCGAAACGATCCTTCGCTTCCAACTCCCGGCCGCGGAACTATAGTATGCCGAGTCCGGGAGCGGGAGCAATGCGGTTCCGCCATGCGCTCAGGATGAACGGTCCGCGAGAAGTCCCCTCTCCCCCGGTTTTGCGGGGGAGAGGGTCAGGGTGAGGGGGAATCCAGGGATGGGCCGCCATCATCGCGCGGGACCGGAATCACGAAGTGCCTCCTTTCCATTCGCCGCAATACTTGGAAGGATCGCCCTCTTGTTTCCGCACGGCCCCGCACGGCTCGATTCTTTCGACTCGACATCATCTGCCGCACCCCGCGGCTTTCGCCGCCGGATGTCGGGCGCGCGCTGGCGGCGGTGGTTCTTCGTGTTCGCGGCGTTCGCGGCGGCGCACGATCTGGGCTGTCTGCCGGCAGTGACGGGCCCGCCGCCATTGGAAATCGCCGCATCGGCCGTCGCCGCCCCCGCGGACGAGGCCGCCGCAGGAGATGCGAACGCGGCGGATGCGGCGGGGGACGCGGCCGCGGCGGAGCACGCCGGCGGCGGACACGCGGATCCGGTGGCGCCGGTGCTGATCGGCATCGCGTTGATCCTGCTGGCGGCCAAGCTGGGGGGGGACTTCTTCGAGCGGCTCCATATGCCGGCGGTCCTCGGCGAGCTGGCGATCGGCGTCTTGCTGGGGAACCTCGTGTTCCTCACCGGCTGGCACGGTCTGGACTTTCTTCAGCCGACGACCGGGCCGGGGAGCACGCTCGACATTCTGGCGCGGATCGGGGTCGTGCTGCTGCTGTTCGAGGTCGGGCTGGAGTCGCGGATTTCCGAGATGTTGTCGGTCGGCAGGTCGTCGCTGCTCGTGGCGGTGCTGGGGGTGGTCGCCCCGATGCTGCTCGGCTGGGGGGTGAGCTGGATGCTCATCCGGCCGGAGGGGGTCGGCATGTTCGACGTGGGGGACGACTGGGCGGCGTTTCTGTTTCCGCCGGGGGAGTGGCAGATCCACGCCTTCATCGGCGCGACGCTGTGCGCCACGAGCGTGGGCATCACGGCCCGCGTGCTCAAGGACCTGGGGCGATCGCAGCAGAAGGAGTCGCGGATCATCCTCGGGGCGGCGGTCATCGACGACGTGCTCGGGCTGATCGTGCTGGCGATCGTGTCGGGAGTGATCGTCCAGGGAGAGGTGAGCCTCCCCGGGTTATTGAAAACGGTCGGATTGGCGTTCGGGTTCCTCGCGGCGGCGCTCCTGCTGGGGATGCTCAACTTCCCGCGAACGCTGTTCCGCGCGGCGAGCTATCTCCGCGGGCACGGCTTGCTCGTGGCGACGGCGCTCGTGATCTGCTTCGGCTTCGCCTATGCGGCGAATTGGGTGGGGCTGGCGCCGATCATCGGAGCTTTCGCGGCGGGGCTGATCTTGGAAGGCGCTCACTACCAGGAAGTCGGGCGGAGGTGGGAAAACCGCAGCCTCGAAGAGGCGCTCGCCCCGCTGTCGGCGGTGCTGGTGCCGATCTTCTTCGTCGAGATGGGAATCCAGGTGAAGCTGGAGAGCTTCCTGGATCCTTCGGTGTGGATGCTCGCCGGGGGAATCACCGTGGTGGCCGTCATCGGGAAGCAAATCTGCTCGCTAGGGGTGCTGGAGAAGGGGCTGAACCGCACGGCGGTCGGGCTGGGGATGATCCCGCGGGGGGAGGTGGGGCTGATCTTCGCGGCCGAAGGCCGCCGGCTGATCGCCGACGGAGAGCCGGTCATTTCCCCGCAAACCTACTCGGCGGTCGTGGTGATGGTGATGATCACCACGATGGTGACGCCACCATTGTTGAAGTGGTCGCTGGGGCGGCGGACGACGGTCCCGGCATCGCCGCCGTTACCGCCGGCGCAGCTGAGCCACTGAGAGCCTTGGGCTGTGCCCACCAGCAGCGCGTCATGCCCGCGAAGGCGGGCATCCAGCGGCGGCGCGGAGTCGGGCTGGATTCCCGCCTGCGCGGGAAATGACGGAGTCGCATTCTTGGAACTACCGTCTCTCGTCCAGATCGAAATTGTGAGTTGACCGTAGCGGAATTCGCAAGAATTCCGCCGTGCCCATCGGAATTCTTGCGAATTCCGCTACCCACAGGCCGAGGCGGTCCGCTTTGCCTCGCGGCGCATCGCGGCTACACTGAAAGCGAATCCGCGTCCGGGACAGCGCTCCGCCGATGGAACTCTCGCATCTCGCCGTACTTCTCCTGCTGGTCGGCCTGGGGCTCATCGTGGCGGAGATTTTCATTCCGTCGGGGGGCGTGATCACGGCGGCGGCCGTGATCGCATTGGCCGCCTCGGCGATCTGTGCGTGGCAGGCATGGTGGGGGACCAGTCCGGGGGCGTGGTGGGCGTTCGTCGGCTCCGGTCTGATTCTGGTGCCGGCCGTGCTGTTCGGCGCCTTGTGGGCTTTGCCGCACACGAGCGTTGGCCGGCGATTCCTGCTCGAGGCCCCGACCCCGGAGGAGTTGCGGGCCTACGGCGACGAGGAGGAGCACCTCGGGCGGCTCATCGGGGCGACCGGCAAGACGTTGACGCTGCTCAATCCCGGAGGACTCGTGCAGGTCGAGGGGGAACGGCTGCACTGCAAGAGCGAAGGGATGCTGATCGATCCCGGGCAGCCGGTGAAGGTGGTGGCCGTCGCGGGAAACCTGATCGTGGTCCGCCCCGTTCCGGCCGCCGAGTCGCAGCGGCGCGGCGCCGAGCTGTCGCAGATCGACGATTTTCTGCCTGAGGGTGACGAGCCGGGAGATGCCGGCGTGTTCCGCGGGTGAAAGGAACGAGGGAGTTGCTGGAATCGGCTTCCATGTCGGGCGGTTTTCGGTAGGATGGTAGCGCCGGCGTCTGCCGGCGCCGGGCCGGCCGCCGTCGGCCGGAAAGGCGCAGCCACCAGGAGAGACGCCATGATGCCAGCGAATTCGATTGCCCCCGTGTTGGCCATCAGCGGGATGGTGCTGGCGATCGTGTGGGGCGTGATCTTCCTGTTCCTGATCGTCTTCCTGGCGATCTTCGCGCGGTATTTCGGGCTGTGGATCCAGTGCAAGTTCACGCGGGCCGACATCGGCCTGCCGGAACTGGTGATGATGAGCCTCCGCAAGGTGAACCCGACGGTGATCGTCCGCAGCAAGATCATGGCGGTGCAGGCGGGACTGACGCGGATGTACCCCATCTCGACCCGCTCGCTCGAGGCGCATTATCTCGCCGGCGGCAACGTCCCCAACGTCGTCAAGGCGCTGATCGCCGCGCACAAGGCGCAGATCGACCTCGACTGGCCGACGGCGGGGGCGATCGACCTCGCCGGCCGCGACCTGCTGGAAGCGGTCCGCACGAGCGTATATCCCAAGGTGATCGACTGCCCCGACCCGAAGCGGACGGCGGGGACGCTGGACGCGGTGGCGGGGGACGGGATTCAGCTCAAGGCGCGGGCTCGCGTGACGGTCCGCACGAACATCAAGCAGCTCGTCGGCGGGGCGACGGAAGACACGGTGATCGCCCGCGTGGGACAGGGGATCGTGCAGGCGATCGGCTCGACCGCGTCCTACAAGACCGTGCTCGAGAACCCGGACAAGATCTCCCGCACGGTGCTCAACCAGGGACTCGAAGCGCAGACCGCCTACGAGATCGTCTCGATCGACATCGCCGACATCGACGTGGGGGACAACATCGGCGCCCGCTTGCAGGCCGATCAGGCCGAGGCCGACATGCGGGTCGCCCAGGCCAAGGCGGAGGGGCGGCGGGCCGAGGCGATGGCCCGCGAGCAGGAGGAGGTCGCCCACGTCCAGGAGAACCGGGCGAAGGTCGTGCTGGCCGAGGCGGAGGTCCCCAGGGCGATCGCCGCCGCCTTCCGCAGCCGCCGCCTGGGCCTGCTCGATTATTATGAATTGAAGAACCTGCAGGCCGATACGAGCATGCGTTCGGCGATCGCGGGGGAAGGCTCGACCGCCGCGCCGGCGGGGCCGGTCGCGTAATGCGGGCTTCCCTCCGCGCGGGCGTCGCGTCACATTTCGGGCTTCGGAAATCGATCTCGTCAGCGAGGCGCGCCGGATGACGTCTCTTGTTCCTCTTCTCGCCCAGATCGAAGGCTGCTCGGCGGTCGCGGTCGCCTTCGTGGTGATCACGATCATCGGCTGGATCCTGCAGCTCGTCTCGGGGGCGAAGCGGCAGGAGCAGCAACGCGCCCGGCGGCCCGTCCAGCCGCGACCGCGGGACGACCGGCTGCAAAGCGAAATCGATCTGTTCCTCGAAGAAGTCGGCGGGCGGCGGCGTCCACCGGAGCCGGCGCGGCGGCGGGAACCCGCCGGCCCCGCGATCCTCGAGGTGGTCCCCGAGGAGCGTCCCCGCGCGGAAGGCCGCCTCCCTTCCGCGCGGTCCCGCCCGGCTCAGCCGCAACCGCCGCAGCGAACGGCGGCGCAGCGCGCGCGGATCGAGTCGCGGCACATCGATTCCAGCCGCCTGGGAGGTGAAGTCCGGGCGCACCTTCAGGAGTCGCTGGAAGTCTCGCGCGTCTCCGCGCACGTCAGCCAGCACCTCGCGCCGATCGTCGAGAAATCGGACAGCGAGCACCTCGGCATGTTCACCGGCGGCGGCGGCGCGCTGGGGACCGCGGCCACCACCCGCAGCTCGGGACTCACCCACCCCGTCGTGGCGCTGGTGCGCAACCCGCAGGGAATGCGGCAGGCGATCCTGTTGAGCGAAATCCTCGGACGCCCGCTGGCGCAACGGCGGGCGAGTTCGTAGTGACCGCATTCATGCGGTCGCTGAGCGAGTCGGGATTCTTCCCGGGCCCGATGACCCGATGAATCGGGTCGCGACGAGCGAATCGGGTCACGACGAACAATTGAATCGCGACGAGCGCGGAATGACCGAGACAGAGCCTCGAGTCCTGTTGTTTGCCGGGCGGTTCGAGCTGCGGGGCAGCTCGGCCTACACGGTGCGGCTGGCGGAACGGTTGCAGGCGCACGGCGTGCGGTCGGAGATCGTCTGCTCCGACGCGCGGCGGATCGAGCCGGAGCGGCGGGAGCGGTGCCCTGTCCGCGTTTATCCGAATTTCGATTTTCCGTTGTGGGGCCGGGCGATCCTGGGGGCGATCCGCCGCGATTTCTCCGCCGCCCCGCCGGACCTCATCCACGTCCAGTCGTGGAGGGTGGTTTCGCAGGGAGAATGGCTGGCGGAACGGCTGGAACGTCCCTACGTGTTGACGGTCCACGATTACGTTCCCGGCGGGCAGCGTCTGAAGCTCGATCCCCGCTGGTGCCGGCGGATCATCGCCGTCAGCGACGCCGTGCGGGCGGAGCTGCTGGGTCGCGTTCCCGTCGCGGACGACCGGGTGCGGGTGATCTATAGCGGGGTCGATCCGGCGGTCGAGGCGGAGACGCTGCCGGTGCTCGAGCCGGGACACATTCCGGTGGTGGGCACGGCGGGGCCGCTGGAAGCCGTCAAGGGGCTGCCGTACCTGCTCCTGGCGGCGCACAAGGTGTTGCAGACGCACCGCGACGTGGAGTTTCTGATCGCCGGCGCCGGCCCGGAGGAGGCGAACCTGCGGCGGATCGCGCGGGAGCTGGGGATCGCCGACAACGTCACCTTCGCCCCCAACTTGCAGGACTTCACCCCGTCGCTGGCGGCGATGGACATCTTCTGCCTGCCGTCGCTGCGGCAGGGGCTGGGGACGATCATGCTCCAGGCGATGGCGCTCGGCAAGCCGGTGATCGCGACCGGCGTCGGCGGCGTGTACAGCGTCGTGCGTCACGAGGAAACGGGGCTCGTCGTGCAACCCTCCAATGCCGAGGAGCTGGCCGAGCGGATCGTGTCGCTCCTCGACGATCCATTGAAGGCGCGGGCCATCGCCGCGGCGGGGCGGCAGCTCGTCCGCGCTCGGTTCGGCGTGGAGAAGATGGTCGAGCAGACCGCCGCACTGTATCGCGAAGTCCTCGCGGAGACGCCAACCTGAGCGCAGAATCCACCGATCCCGCGCCCGCGCCGGATGGCGCAGCTCCGGCCGCCGGCCCGCGCGGCGACTCCGCCGGACGCCGCCGGGCCGTCGCTGCTCACGGCACGCTCGGCCGCACGGTGTTCCTGCTGGCCGTGCCGGTGCTGTGCGAGCAGTTCCTGTCGTACCTGGTGACGATGACCGACACCTGGCTGTCGGGGCGGATCAGCCGCGAGGCGACGATGGCGATCGGCCTCGCCAGTTACGTGAGCTGGCTGGCGTCGATGCTGTTCGCGCTCGTCGGCACGGGCACGACGGCGCTCGTGTCGCGGTACTGGGGGGCCGGGGAATTCGACGAGGCGAACCGCGTCGCCAACCGCTCCGCCACGCTGGCCGCCGCGATGGGGATCGCGTTCTACGGGATCATCTACTCGGCCGCGCCATTCCTGGTGAACCTGCTCGACCTGCACGGAGAGACGGCCGCGATCGGCGTGCGATACCTGCGGCTGGACGGCATCGGGCACATCTTCTACGCGGTGACGCTCGTGCTCGCCGCGGCGCTCCGCGGGTCGGGCAACATGCGGACGCCGATGATCGTCCTCGGCGTGGTCAACGTGCTCAACATGGCGGTCTCGGCGGGGCTGGTGTTCGGGTTCGAGGCGAAACTGGGAGAGGCCGCGCCGCTCGTGTTGCTGCCGGCGATCGGAGTGGACGGGATCGTGATCGGCACGGTCGTCGCCCGCGTCGCCGGCTGCCTGCTGATGGTCGGCCTGTATGCTCGCGGAGTGACCGGATTGCGGCTGATCCGGCGGGAACTCGTCGTTCGGGGGCCGATCGTCCGGCGGATCCTGGCGATCGGCATGCCGGCGGCGCTCGACGGGGCGCTGATGTGGGGGGCGCAGTTCCTGTTCCTGATGATCGTCGCGCATCTGGGAGAGGGAGCGCAGCGGGACTCGATCTTCGCGGCGCACATCGTCGGCATCCGCGTCGAGGCGATCACGTATCTTCCCGCGGTCGCCTGGGGCGCGGCCGCCGCCACGCTGGTCGGGCAGTCGCTCGGCGCGGGGAAGCCGCAGCGGGCGATTTACTCCGGCCACACCGCCGCCCGCCAGTGCGGCATGCTGGGGGGCGTGATGACGCTCGTGTTCCTGTTCGGCGCGGGGCCGATTTACCGCTTCATGCACCATGACCCGACCGTGGCGGCGGAGGGGATCGGGGCGCTGCGGCTCTTGGCGCTGGCCCAGATCCCGCTGACGCTCGAGATCGTGTACGTGGCGAGTTTGCGCGGGGCGGGGGACACGCGGACGCCGATGTTCATCAACGTCCTCGGGATGACGGCGGTCCGCCTGCCGCTGGCGTGGCTGTTCGGCATCCATCTCGAAGGGGGCCTGATCGGGGCGTGGATCGGAATGGTCGCGGACCTGATCTTCCGCGCGGCGCTCGTCGTGTGGCGGTACGCGCGGGGGAGGTGGATTCACACGGTCGTATGATGGTCCACTGTCAGTCGTCAACTGTCAGGTGTCGAAAGTGATCCGGCGGATTCGCCGGGCCGATCGGCGTCGAGCGATTCCTGGTATTTGCGGAGAACCGCTGCGAAGGCGCGAGTGTATCGGCTTCCGTGGCGTATCGACTTGCCCCGGCACCGCATGGCAATTAAGATGTCACATGTCCATCACCGGGTTCCCCCGCGATGCCGCAATCTTCACCCGTTGCTTATCTCGTGTTCGACGTCGAGGCGGTCGCCGACGGCGAGCTGATCGCCCGCGTCCGCTATCCGCGGGAAGACCTCTCGCCGCTGGAAGCGGTCCGCCGCTATCGGACCGAGTTGCTGGAGAAGTACGGCAACGACGTGGTGCCGCCCACCTTCGCGCTGCCGGTCTCCGTGGCGGTCGGGAAAATTTCGGCGGACTACCGGCTGCTGGACCTGGCGGTGCTCGACGCGCCCGAGTACCGCCCGCACGAGATCACGCGGCGGTTCTGGCTGGGGTGGGAACATTACGGCCGGCCCACCGTCGTCACGTTCAATGGGCGGGGCTACGACGTGCCGGTGCTCGAGCTGGCGGCGTTCCGCTTCGGGCTGTCGCTCCCCGGCTGGTTCAATGTCGAGGCCCGCAGCTTCGAGCAGTCCCGCAACCGCTACAACACGGCGGCGCACCTCGACTTGATGGACCTGTTTTCGAACTTCAACGCCTCGCGGATGGTGGGCGGCCTCAACCTGCTCGCGAACCTGATCGGCAAGCCGGGGAAGACCGGCATCGACGGGTCGATGATCCAGGACATGCACGACGCGGGCCGGCTCGAGGAGATCAACGACTACTGCCGCTGCGACGTGCTCGACACGTATTTCGTGTTCCTCCGCAGCCGGGTGCTGCTGGGCAAGCTGCCTCTGGAGGAGGAGCACCGGATCGTCGCGGAGACGAAAACGTGGCTCGAGGGACAGGCGGATCTGAGCCCGGCCTGCGCGCACTACCTCAAGCACTGGGGGGACTGGAGTTCGCCGTGGAGCGCCGTCGGTTAGCCGCGACGCGGAGGCTTCGGAGCGGAGCGCTCGAGCGGAACGCGCTCCGCTTCGCAAAGCCTCCGCGTCGCGGCTAACCTTTGCGATAGCGATACACCCAGGTCTGCTTCTTCTCGCCGCTCCCCTGCACGTTGATCGCCACGTCGTTGTTGGCCTGGCCCTGGTCGTAGCTCCCGGACTGGCCGCCGAACGCGAGCGTCACCTTGTTCTTCGAGTCGTAGACCATGTTGTGCAGATAGAGTCCGGGCGGGCCGAGCAGCCGCCGAAGTACACGACGCCCCCCACCTTCTCGTCGTTGACGAGACCGACTTCTCCCTTGGGATGGTCGAACTTGTCACCTTGGGGCTGCATCAGCTTCCACGTGTCGTCGGGCAGATCGACGAGCTCCGGATTGACTTCCGGCTTGAGCGTCGCCGCCCACTGCGGGTCGGCGGCGAGAACGGCGCCGGCGGCGATCGCGAGCCACGCGGCCACGCACGCGGCGATACGCTTCGGGAGGAAACACGACATGGCTGAAACCTCGTGCGGCTGGTTGTTCGAATGGGGCGAAATGAAGATCGCGCGGCGATGAGGCGGCAATCGACGGCGCGCTTCCCTGCGCTCGCGGGCTGCGCCCGCTCGACTTCGGGTCGCGGCTAACCGCACGACGGCGGCGCGGTCACCGGTGGTGCTCGCTCAGGACTCGCTCGTGCGCAGTTTCACGCCGAGCAATTCGAGGAACTCCGCCTCGTCGAGGACTTCGACGCCCAACTCGCGGGCCTTGTCGAGCTTGCTGCCCGGGCTTTCTCCCGCGACGACATAGTCGGTCTTCTTCGACACGCTGCTCGCGGGCTTGCCGCCGTGCTGGCGGATCAGCTCCTGCGCCTCCTCGCGCTTGAGGCGGGCCAGCGTGCCGGTGACGACGAGCGTCTTCCCCGCGAGGCGGCCGCCGGCGGCGGGCTTTTTCTCGCGGCGGGGCGCGCCGAGGTTCACTCCCAGCTCGCGGAGCTCGGCGATCGTCTGTTCCGCCGCCGGCGTGCGGAAAAAGGCGTCGATCGCGTGGGCGATGACGGGGCCGATCTCCTCGACCTCGGCAAGCTGCTCCGCGCTCTGCCGCATCAGCTCGTCGATGTTGCCGAACTCGTCGGCGAGCACTTGCGCGGTGCGGGTGCCGACGTGGCGGATGTTGAGTCCGGTGAGCAGCCGCCACAGCGGCCGCGACTTCGACTTCTCGATCCCTGCCAGCAGATTGTCGACCGACTTCTCCCCCATCCGTTCGAGCTGGAGCAGCTCGTCGCGGCGGTCCTGGAGGCGGTAGAGGTCGGGAATGCTCTTCACCAGGCCGCTCGCGAGCAATTGCTCGACGAGCTTGATTCCCAAACCGTCGATGTCCATCGCGGACCGCGAGGCGAAGAACTCGAGCGTCTCGCGGAGCTGTGCCGGGCAATTCGGGTTCGGGCAGCGGATGTAGACGCCGCCCTCGTCCTGCACGGCGGGCGTCCCGCACTCGGGGCACTCGTCGGGGAAGACGAACCGCTTCTCCCTTCCGGTGCGGCGGGCCTCTTCGACCCGCACGACGTGGGGGATGACCTTGCCCGCCTTCTCGACGACCACCGAGTCTCCCTCGCGGACGCCGAGCCGCTCGATCTCGTCGCGGTTGTGCAGGCTGGCGCGGGAGATGGTGCTGCCGGCGATGACGACCGGCGTGAGGAAGGCGAACGGCGTGAGCACGCCGGTCTTGCCGACGCTGATCCCGATCTGCTCGACCTGCGTCGTCCCCTCGTACTTCTCCCACTTGTAGGCGATGATCCAGCGGGGGCTCTTGCTGGTGCGGCCGAGGCGGCGCCGCTGGGCGAGGTCGTTGACCTTGAGGACGATCCCGTCCACCTCGAAGTCGAGCTCGTGGATTTCCTCGGCGAGCGTGCGGGCGTAGGCGCGGGCGCCCTCGAAGTCGTCGAACGCCTCGACCTTGGGGGTGGCGGGGACGCCCATCCGGCGGATCGTCGCGAGGAACTCCTGGTACGTGGCGAACTCGATCCCCTCGATCGCGCCGGCCCCGTGGGCGAAGAACCGCGGCTTGCGGGCGGCGCACTGCTTCGGATCGAGGAGCTTGAGCGCCCCGGCCGCCGTGTTCCGCGGATTGGCGAACGGTTGCGCGCCCCGCCGCTCCTGCTCGGCCCGCAGGTGGGCGAAATCGCTGTTGGCGATGTACGCCTCGCCGCGGACCTCCAGCAATGCCGGCGGCTGCTTCGCGCGGAGGCGCAGCGGGACGCCGCGGAGCGTGCGGGCGTTCTCGGTGATGTCGTCTCCCTCGACGCCGTTGCCGCGGGTGACTCCCTGCACCAACAGTCCATTCTCGTAGATCAGGTTGATCGCCACGCCGTCGATCTTGTACTCGACGGTGTACTGGACCGGCTCCCCGCCAAGGAGCTTGCGGACGCGGCGGTCGAACTCGGCCAGTTCGTCCTCGTCGTAGACGTTGTCGATGGAAAGCATCGGCACGCGATGCTGGACCGTGGGGAACCCCCCGACCGGCGCGCCGCCGACCTTGTGCGTGGGGCTGTCGGGCGAGACGAACTCGGGGTGCTCGGCTTCGAGTTGTTCGAGGCGTTTCAGCATCCGGTCGAACTCGAGATCGCTGATCTCCGGCTGCGCCTCGACGTAGTAGAGGTAATTGTGCCGCTCGAGTTCGGCCCGGAGGCGTTCGATTTCCTTCTTGACCGACTCGCTCATGATGCCGATTCGCGCGCTCCGAGTAGCCGGCGGGCAACACCCGCCGCGAGATCGACTGTCCGACCCAAGCAGGAAGCCACCGATGCCGTAGCTGAATTCGCAAGAATTCAGCCCGGTCCGTCTGAATTCTTGCGAATCCAGCTACCCGAGCGAATCGCATTGGACTGAATTCTTGCGAATTCAGCTACCCGAGCGGCGCTTCGCGCGGCGGACCGTTGTCCGCTGGCTATTATGCCGCGCGATCGTCGCCGGGACCATCGGTCGGATTCGCGTTTTTCGACGGCCGGACGTGGGGCAGGCTTTCCAGCCTGCCGGTTCGCCGCGACGAGCGGAGCGTGGCGAGGCGGTCGACCGTCATCGCCGCGAGGCCGAACAGCAGCGTGCCTCCCACGCCGAGGGCGATCAACGCGCCCCCGTGCCGCTCCACGAAGGCGGCGCTCGGCGACCGCACGTTCGAGAACGCGGCGGCGGAGAGCAAGAGCACGGTGAGGACGAACAGCGCGGCGAACGCCGCCGCGATGCGGAACAGCCAGTTCGCCGGCCGACCCGTGGGAAACCGCGGCCCGCCGCCGGACGAGCCGCTCTGCCCCATCGCGCGATCGTGTTGGCTCCGCTGCTCTGAGGACAGTTCGACTACTGGATCGCGCCGGGAAGCATTCATCGGAAAAGGTCATCCACGGATTTCGCAGATTGTTGACCGGCCTGCCAAGTTACTGAAGGATCGCTGCAATCGAAATCTGCGTCAATCGGCGCAATCCGTGGATGTACCCTTTTCCGAATTCGTGTTCTTCTTTGCGGTCCTTTGCGTCTTCGCGCCTTTGCGTCGAAATATCATGAAGCAGAACCCGCGGCCATCTCCTGCCATTGCTTTTCGCGGCGGGCGAGGTCGAGGTCGTGGTCGGTCATCATGCGGACGAGCTGCTCGAAGTTCACGCGGGGCTGCCAGCCGAGGGTCTTTCGCGCCTTCGAGGCGTCGCCGCGGAGCGTGTCCACCTCGGTCGGGCGGAAGAGCCTGGGGTCCGTTTCGACGTGCTCCCGCCAGTCGAGGTCGAGATGGGCGAAGGCCGCTTCGAGGAACTCGCGGACCGAGTGCGTCTCGCCGGTGGCGATCACGTAGTCGTCCGGCCCGTCGTGCTGGAGGATTTTCCACATCGCTTCGACGTAATCGCCGGCGAAGCCCCAGTCGCGGCGGGCCTCGATGTTGCCGAGAGACAGCTTGTCCTGCAGGCCGACCTTGATCCGCCCGGCGGCCCGCGTGATCTTGCGGGTGACGAACTGCTCGCCGCGCCGGGGAGATTCGTGGTTGAACAAAATGCCGTTGCAGGCGAACATCCCGTAGGCCTCGCGGTAGTTCCGCGTTTGCCAATAGCCGTAGACTTTCGCGCAGGCGTAGGGACTGCGGGGGTGGAACGGGGTCTCCTCGTTCTGCGAGGAGGCGGTCACCTGGCCGTACATCTCGCTGGACGAGGCCTGGTAGAAGCGGACCTTGCGGCCCGCGTGCAGCTCGTGCTGGCGGACCGCTTCGAGCACGCGGAGCACGCCGACGCCGGTCACGTCGGCGGTGTGCACGGGGAGGTCGAACGAGTGCCGGACGTGGCTCTGCGCGGCGAGATGATACACCTCGTCGGGGCGCACCTCGTCCATGACGACGGAGAGGTTCGTGCCGTCCGCGAGGTCGAACACGTGCGAGGTCGTGCGCGGATTGGGGACGCCGCCGCTGTAGGTGGCGACGAGGCCGTGGACTTCATAGCCTTGATCGAGCAGCAGCTCGGCGAGATAGGATCCGTCCTGTCCGGTGATCCCGGAGATGAGTGCGACGCGCGGCATGATGCTCCGATCCGGCGAAAGTCGCGGTCGAGTATCCCGTGCGCGCGGGGGGTGGTCAAGGGGGCGCTAGCGCGGCCGGGCGGTCTTGGGGAAGCGATAGCCGCACTGGCAGTCCGGCTTGCGGACGTGGACCTGGTCCTTGCACTTGGGGCACCGCTTGTGCCAGGGACGGAGGACTTCGCTGTTGTCGACGGGAGGTTTGGGAGGCTCCGCCTTCTTCTGCGCCTTGAGCCGCGCCATCTGCTCGCGGTCGTAGTTCTCCTGCGCGCACTGCGGATGCACGCCCGAGGCGGAGTAGCTGGGCGTGCCGCACAGCGGGCACAGCCGTCGCGGCTTGCCGCCGAACGTTCCCCGGAACTCCAGCGGGACGGGCTTCTTGTGGTGCATGGCAATGGCCTCGGTCGCGGGCGGGCGAATCAGCGGTTGGGAAACGGCCGGTGAGCGCGTGCGGTCATGCCGGGCCGGAGTCGGAATCGGGATCGGGATCGACGGGGGCGTCGTGGTCGGGATTTTCCGGCGGAACGTGGGTGGATCCGGGTTGTTCGATTCGGCGTTGACGGCGGGCGCGTTTGTCCTCCGCCTTCCGCTTTTTCTCCATCTCCCGGACGCGTTTGGCGAATGTGTTGCGTTGCTTGGCGATAATCATTCTCCTGAAATGGCGAGTGGGAGACCGACGGCGGAGCGCAAGAGCGGGCTCCGAACGCGCGGGAAGCCGACGATCGCTCGCCGGCTTCCCGCTGAATCGGAGGGGATCCGGCGATCAGACAGGCCGGACGTTCTCGGCGCGGGGGCCTTTGGGTCCGCGGCCCTCGGTGTAAGAAACCCGCTGTCCCTCCCGCAGGTCGTCGTACTGGACGCCCTCCAGCGCGGACGAGTGGAAGAACATGTCCGTGCCGGTCCCGGTGTCGATGAACCCGAAACCCTTGTCCGTCAGCCGCTTGATCGTGCCTTCAGCCATGAATCTCTTCCCGAAAAGGAGTCTTCGCGCGGCGCCGCCTGAATGACATGTGTTCAGAAATCCTCGCCGCCAAGGGGTCATTCTAGCCGAAGTCGGCGCGAAACACAACCTGCGGACCGAGGATCCAGCTCGCGCGGGGATTGTTGGAACTCGGTGATCTGGCGGAGCAGGTCGCGGATGACCGTTTCGGCCTCGATCTTCTCCCGCTGCCACTGGTCGCGCGTGTGCCGCCAGCCTTGCTCACGCGCTTCGAGCCGGTCGAGGTCGCCGCGGACCCGCTCTTCCCAGGCGCGGAGCTGGTCGTCACGCTCGGCGACCCATTCGGTGAGCGTCTGCTGCTCGCCGCGGAACTCGTCCCTCTCCGCGCGGAACCGCGATTGCACCTGCTCCAGGTCGCGGCGCTCGCGGCTGCACGCCTCGCGGAGCTGGCGGTAATGATCGGAGAGCGCCTGCCGGGCGTGCTCGACGCGCTCGGTCGCCGGCGCCGTTCCCGCCGCCTGCGCGAGCTGGGCCCAGGCCTCTTCGATCGCCATCCGCATTTCGAGCGTGCTGCGATGGGTCTCTTCGAGATCGGCCCGCAGCTCGTCGAGGCGGGCGCGGCGGGCCTCGAGGTTCTCGGCGTGGAGGGCGAGCATGTCCTGCTGGCGGCGGAGCTCGGCCCGCTGCGCCTCGCGCTCCTGCTGCCAGGCGGACCGCTCGTGGGCGAGCCGGTCGCGGTCCTGGACGCGTTCGAGGCCGGCGGCGTTGCGGCCCCGCGCGAGAAGTTGCCGCTCGCGCTCGACCGACCGCTCGCGCTCTTCGAGCAGCGCGCGATAGTGATCGAGCTGGCGGCCGCGCTGCCGGAGGATCGACTCGCGATTCGCGATTTCGGTCTGCGCGCGCTGGACGCCCCGGCGGTGCGCGGCCTGATCCTGTTCGAGTTCGCGGCGCGTCTTGTGGAGGTGCTCTTCCTGGAAGCGGAGGCGGTGCTCGAGCGTGGCCCGCTCCTGCCGCAGGCGGACCTCTTCCGCCTCGTGCCGCTCCGCCAGGCGGTCGGCCCGCTCCTCCGCCTCCCGCAGGCGGGCGGCGCAGTCGGCTTCGACCTTGGCGCGGCGCGCGGCGAGTTCGCCTTCGGCCGAATCACGGAGGGCTTCCAGCTCTTGTTCCTGGCGGTGTCGCGCGGCTTTCAGCTCCTCGTCCTGCCGGCGGCGGGCGAGGTCGAGCGCGTCGTCGTGGATGCGGCGTTCGGCTTCGAGTTCGTCGCGGACGCGGCGGGCCTCTTCGTCGAGGGCGTTGCGCTCGCGGGCGAGCTCCGCTTGCTGTTTTTCGCAGCGGGCGTTCCAGGCGTCGCGGACCCCGGCGAACGCGGCGCGATCGCGGTCGAACTCGGCCTGCAACTCGTCGCGGAAGGCGCGGCGCTCGGACTCGAGGATCTCGCGCTCGCGGCGCAGCGCGCCCCGCTCGGCGGCGAGATCGCGCCCCAGCTCGTCGCGAAGGTTCGCCCGCTCGCGGTCGAGATCCGCGCGGAAGTCCTCCAACTCGGTCTGCCGGCGCTCGAGTTCGTGTCCGAGGCGGCGGCACTCGTCGAGCCGGGCCGCCAGTTCCCGTTCGCCCTGCTCGAGCGACTCCTTGCGGTCGTGCGCCTCCTGGTCGAACTGGAGGGCGCACAGGCGGACGTTCCGCCGCTCGCGGTCGAGGACCGCCAGTTGCTCGTTGAGGCCCCGCTCGCGGCGATCGAGCTCGAGGAACCGGGCGCGGAGGTCTTCGGCGATACGGCCCGCCTCGCGGAGCAGCTCCTGCGGGCGAGCATAAGGATCGTCGGCGCTCCCTTCGGACAATGCCGGCGGCGCGCCCGCGTCGGGCGTGTGCGGAGAATCCACGCGATGCGCCGGCCCGCGGAGCGCGGCGGGGGCCGGCGGCGCGGACGGAAACGACTCCGCGGGCGGAGGCGCCGCGCGGCTCGCGATTCCGGTCTCGTCGGGCATGCCGGGAATCCTTTCCCTGCTCGGAGACGGCCGAGACTTCGCTCGCCGGCCGAAAGGCTTAGATGTGCTTGTCGAGCGCGGCGGCGTACTTCTGCTTGGGATTGACGCCGATGAACGTCTCGACCACCTGCCCCCCCTTGAAGACCATCACGGTGGGGATCGACTCGATGCGATAGTTGATGGCGACCTGGCGATTGTCGTCGGTGTTCACCTTCCCGACGCTGACGCGGCCGGAGTAGTCGCCGGCGAGTTCCTCGATGGCGGGGGCGATCATCCGGCAGGGACCGCACCATGGCGCCCAGAAATCGACGAGCACCGGCCCTTCAGCCTGAAGGACGTCGGTCTGGAAGTTCTGATCGGTGAATTCGCGGACGTTACCGGCCATGGCGGCCCCCCCGTCGTCGTGACGATTTGCGGAAGATTGGTCGAGTGCGGCGAATTATAGAAATATCGCGCGGGGTGTCAACGTCCGCCTGCGTGGGATGCCGGGTCGTAAGCGCCAGCCCGGCGGGAAGATGCGATTGACGACTCCCCGAGATCCTGCCGTGCGGCGCAGCGACTCGACATCTCGACCGACGTTGGAAAGAATGAAAGTGATGATCTCACCTCGCCGAGTCCCGACGATTTCGTTGATGCTGATGCTGTTGTCGGCGTCGCGGTGCGTCGCGCAAGAGACGCCGCGGCCTTCCGTCCGCGACCGGCCGCTCGTGGAGGCGAGCTTCGCCGGGGCGTCGCTTCGGGCGGTCGAGGACGGCACGCCCGGCATCCGCCCCGCGGAGCGGCCCGCGCTCGCGGAACTGTTCCGGCACGTGTCGCGCATCGACGAGCAGACCCGGGACCAGGCGGTGCGGCGGCTGATCGAGAAGCGCCGCGAAGTGGTCGGCGGTGAGGGCGGGCCGATCGCGCCGCTCGTCGATCTGGCCGCGCATCCCGCGGATTACCGCGGGCGGCCGGTGCGGGTGTGGGGGCACGTGCGAAGCGTCGCGCATCGCTCCGCGGGGGACGAGTTGCCGGAACATTACGAGGTGGCGCTCGTGCCGAGCGGCGGGGCGCGCTCGCGCGTGGTCCTGCTGCTGGCGACCCTTCCGGGCGAACTTTCACCGGGAGAAGGGCTTCACGTTCCGGCCCTCGCGACGGCGTGGCTGTTCAAGCTCGCGGCGTCCGAGAGCGCACCGGAGAGCGAACGGCGGGCGGAAGAGCTCGTGCCGCTGTTCGTCGCCGATGAGCTGGTTCCGTTCGGGACGACGCTCGCCGAGTCGATCCTCGAGGAGGTGCATCCGCGGACCTACCTGGTCCACGCCGACGAGCGGGACGCGTACCTGCAAGCGCTCCTGCAAGCGCGGCTGGTGGGGACGGCGGAGCTGGAATCGGCGGCCCGCGAGTTCCTCGGGGAGCGGATCGCCGCGATGCGCTCGAGGAAGACCCCCGAGACGTACGAGCGGTTTCTGGACGCATTCAAGAACTCCGACGCCTATCGCGGCAGGCCGGTCACGTTCCGCGGCCACGCCCGGCGGATCGTCGCGGTCGACGTCGAAGAGAACGAGTACGGCATCGATTCGCTCTACGAGGTGTGGCTGTACACGCCGGACTCGCAGGGCCATCCGCTGGTGGTGGCCTGCACGTCGATCCCGGCGGGGATTCCGACCGGGGCCGATCTCGTGCCCGCGGTCGAAACGGTGTCGGTCACTGGGTATTTCTTCAAGATGTGCGGCTACGGCGCCCGCGACACGAACCGCATTGCGCCGTTGATCGTGGCGGAACGGCTGGAATGGACGCCCGAACCCGTCGGCTGGGCAACGCCCTATTGGCTGTGGCTGATCGGGGCGGCGGTGCTGCTGGTGCTGGGCTACATCGTGCTCCGCGGGCGGCGCGAGGAACGCGCGTTCCGTGAGGACCGAGCGAAGCGGACTCCTCGCGACGAGCCACCGGAGTTCGACCGCGGACCGGACGGGTAGCTGAATTCGCAAGAATTCAGCCGGAATGGCCGTCGCGAAGAGACTCCGGGAAGACCTTTCCTATCGGTCCTTCGGGCCTTCAGATTGCGTTTACGCTCGAGATCCCCGCCCTGACGGGCGGGGCTATCGCCTGACGGCCTTCCGGGCCTGAAATCTTCGCCGTACCCGGTCGGCCTCAATTCACGGGGAAGAGCGTCGCCCGCAGTTCGTCGTCGAGCCGCCCCGCGTACTCGCTGATCTCGTAGGCTTCCATGAATTCGATCGCGCGGCCGCGCTCGGCGCCGTAGGTCTGCACGAGCATTTCGCGGAAGCTTTCGACGCGGGGGCGGTTGCGTTCGTGGAACCAGCCGCGGAGCCAGGCGGCCCGGCCCGCTTCGTCCGCAGGGACTTCCTCGAGGCGGCGCTCCGCGTAGGGGAGCCAGTCGAAGAACTGCGATTCGTGCTGGGACATCATCTTCACGAGCGTGTCCACGCGGTCGGTCGTGTCGAGAACGACGTCCGGATCGAGGGGGCAGGGCTTCGTGAAGGTGTCCACCATGTAGGCCACGACCGGATCCTTCCGCAGCGCGGGGACCTCGGGCAGGTAGCGGGGGACGATCACCATATAGGAAGCGTCCTGCACCGCCTGCCCGACGGCGCGATGGTCCGGGTGATAGTCGTTCGGACGGTGCGTGAGCACGAGGTCCGGCTGGAACGTGCGAATCTCGCGGACGATCGCCGCCCGGACTTCCAGCGTGGCCTGCAGCCCCGAGTCCGGGAAGTCCCACGTGACGTATTCGGCCCCGATGACCGCTCCCGAGGCGGCGGCCTCGTTCCGGCGGACGGCGACGAACTCGTCGTTGGTCCGCTGCGTGTCGTAATGTCCGGCCTGGCCGTTCGTGACCGAGACCATCTTCACTGGATGGCCCAGCTCGCGGTAGATGCAGGCCAGCCCGCCGGCATGGAATTCCGCGTCGTCGGGATGGGCGCCGAGAATCAGGAGACGGGGCATGGGTGAGTCAGAAGGCAGTGGACAGTGGACAGTGGACAGTGGGCAGAAGGCGGCGAATGCTGCGATTTGCCCGAGGGCATCCCACCATACCAATCTTCGCGAGGCGGGGGGAGCCTGCGGGCGGGTTGGTGTGGGGGGAATTCCGCGGGGCGTGGCCCGCGGGCTTGTGGACGGAAAATCTTGCGCGGGCCGCCCGTTCGATTGTATCCGCGCCCGCCGATGGATTATCGTAGTGGGTCCAACCGATCGGTCCCGGCGCGTGTTTCGGCCGGAACGCGATCCCGCCCGCTCCGCGATCCTCCCTCGTTCGTTTTTCATCGACGCGAGATTCGACCATGCAGTGGCTGTCCGCGGTGTTCATGAACCCGCTGATGCTGGCGGCGATCGCCGCCGTCGTCGTGCCGATCATCATCGAATGGCTCTTTCGCCGGCGGAAGCGGCGGATCGAGCTCCCCACCATCCGCTTCCTGCTCGACAACGAGGAGCAGCAGAAAATCCGCCGGCAGGACCGGATCCTGCTCCTGCTGCGGATGGCGGCGATCGGACTGCTCGTGTTCGCCATCGCCCGGCCGCTGCTCCAGCACGGCTGGGTCGGCGGGAAACAGGACCGCAATGTGTTCGTGCTGCTCGACGGCACCGCCAGCATGAACCAGCAGGTCGACGTGACCACGTCGTTCGGCCTCGCCCAGCGGAAGGCGGCGGCCGTCATCCGGGCGCTGCCCGAAAAGACCACCGCCGTGACCGTCGTACACCTGGGGGACAAGGTCACGGTCCCGGTGGACGGCGAAAAGGACCTGCACACGGCGGCGGCGAAGGTGGAAGCGCTCTCCGCCGGGGCCGGCGCCGCGTCGATCGCCCCGGCCCTTGACTGGGTCAAAGACCGCATCGAACAGCAGAAGCTCGCGGCGGCGGAAATCTACGTCTTCTCGGATTTCCAGAAGCACACCTGGAAGCGCGAGGGAGACCAGTCCGTCGTGCAGGGGCTGAAGGAACTCGACGGCCGCTGCGAGACCTACATGGTCGACGTGGGGGGCCAGCCGCAGTTCAACTACGTCGTTACCGACCTGCGGCCCGAGGAGTTCGTGCTGTCCGCGGGGATGGAGCTGCGGTTCCAGGCGGCGGTCGCGGTGCGGGGGACGCTGCCGGACGACAAGCAGCAGGCGCCGGTCACGTTCCTCGTGGACGGGATCAAGAAGGCCGTGCAGGAAGTGGATCTCTCCGGGGGCTCGGCGGCGCTCACGTTCCAGCACCGCTTTCCCGGGGCGGGAGAATATCTGGTGGAGGTCACGGTGGACGGCGACGACCACCGGGTCGACAACAGCCGCATGTATATCTGCCGCGTGCCGGACGACGTCCGCGTGCTGGTGCTGGACGAGTCGGTCGACGCGACGGAGGACCCGAATCGGTTCGAAAGCCTGTTCCTGACGACGGCGATGCGTCCGGCGACGCACGCCGGGCTGGAGAAGCTGTCGCATTTTCAAGTCAAGACGATCAGCCCCCTGAAGTTCAAGTTCGAGAACCTGGCCGAGTACGGGACGGTCGTGCTGACGGACCTCAGCCGGCTCGATCAGGGGCTGGTCGAAACGCTCGAAGCCTACGTCGACGGGGGGGGGACGCTGTGGATGTTCGCCGGTCCGAAGATGAACCTGTACGATTACAACCGGCAGCTCTACCGCGACGGGAAAGGGCTGCTTCCCGCGCATCTCGCCGAGAAGGCGACCGCTCCCGTCTCGGGCGACGACGTGCTCGTCCTGCAATACGGCGAGTCGCAGCACGCGGCGCTGCGGGGCGCATTTCCGCGGACCGCCGGGAACCGCGAGTTCAACGTCGAAGAGTACGTGAAGCTCGACATCGACCCGCGGCAGGACTCGAGCACGCAGGTCGTCGTCCCCTTTTCGAACGGCGAGCCGGGGATCGTCGAGAAGCGGTTCGGACAGGGGCGGACGCTGCTGTTCGCCACGAGCTGCGATTTCGAGTGGACGTTCCTGCCCGCCTCGTGGGACTTTCCCACGCTCGTGCAGGAGCTGTTGCGGTATTCGGTCGGCAACCCGGACCGCGGCGTGAACCTCGACGTGGGGCAGCCTTTCGAGCAGCCCGTGTACGTCTCGATGCAGCACCTGCTGTTGCGGCGGCCCGACGGATCGAAGGAGCGGCTCACGCCGACCGCCCGCCGCGACGAGTCCGATCTGTTCCAAGTGAATTTCGACGAAACGACCCAGCAGGGGCTGTACCGCATCGAGACGATCGACGAGGTGCTGCCGCGGCGGCGGTTCGTGGTGAATCAGCCGAGCCAGGCGGATGAGGGGGACCTCGACCGCCTCGCGCAGAAGGACTTCGCCGACACGTTTTCTTCTTCGAGCGGCTGGCGGTGGATGGGACCGGAGGTCACGATCGACGATTTCGCGAAGAACCTGCACACGGTGACGGAAATCGCGCCGTGGATCCTGTGGCTGCTGGGGGGGGTGCTCGCGATCGAATCGTTCCTGGCGTGGCGGTTCGGCCGCCGCCGGGGCGAGGCGGTGTAGGGGGACTCAAGCCCGCCGGCAACGCCCGGCGGGATTCGAAGGCGGCAGGCGCAACCCGCGTGGGACGGATTGGCAATCCGTCCTACGGACACGTTTCGACCATCAACCATCAACCATCAACCATCAACCATCGACCTATGTTGAAGTTCACCGCGAGCGAACAGTTCGGCCTGCTCCTGGTCGGCGTGGGCCTGGCGCTGTTGTTCTTCTACGGCTACGTGCTGCGGCGGGAAGGCCGGCAGGACGCGCGGCTCTCCGCGAGCCAGATCGCGCTATTGTGGCTCCTGCGGATCGGCGTCGCCGTCCTGGCGCTGGTCGCTTTGGCGAAGCCGTTCCGCGAGGAGGTCCTGACGGACGAGCGGCTGCCGGTCGCGCTGATGCTCGTGGACGAATCGGAGAGCATGCGCTTCCCCGAGACCCGCGACAGCGCGCTGCTGCAGGACGTGCCGGCCGATCCGCAGGACCCGACCCGCGCCCCGTCGCGGTTCGACGCGGCCGAGCTGGCGGTCGGCCGCTTGCAGGAGAAGCTCAGCCGCACGCACCGCGTGCTGGTTTACACTTTTTCCGACGCGCTCCAGCTTCTCCGCGAGGTCCCGCACCGCCGGGACGACAAGGCGCAGGCGCTGACCGCAAAGGAGCTCTTCGCGGGCCATCCCCAGCCCACCGGGAGCTACTCGAACATGGGGGACGCCCTGGCCGACGCGCTCCGCGAGATGACGAACGAGAAGATTTCGGGGATGGTCGTCCTCTCCGACGGCCGCAGCACGGGCGGGTTGCCGGTGCTCTCCGGCACGAAGGAAGGCCCCGGCGTCGTCGAGCAGTTGACGCAGGCGCAAGTGCCGGTCCACGCGGTCGCGTTCGGCACCGAGTTCCCGCTCCGCGACCTGCGGATCGACGACGTGATCGTGGGGGCCGAGGCGAGCCACGGCGACGTGCTCACCTTCCACGTGAAAATCACCAATCAGATCCGCTCGCCGCTGGCGACGCAGCTCACGCTGACCGAGTGGGACGCCGCCCAGGACGCGCCGGAGAAGGACGCCGACCGCCCGAAGCCGCTCGTCAAGCAGATCTCGGTCAACCGCGGCCAGCACACGATCTCGATTTCGACGATCCCCGAGACCGAGGGGCTGCGGAAGTTCCGGCTGTCGCTCCCCGAGCAGGAGGACGAGATCAACCTCGAAAACAACGTGGCCGAGGTCGCGGTCAAAGTCGTCAAGCGGACGCTCCGCGTGCTGCTCATCGCGGGCGAGCCGTCCCGCGAGTATTTCTACATGGTCCCCGCCCTGTTGCGCGACCCGATCGTCGATCTCTCCTGCTACCTGCAGAGCGGCGACGTCGATTACACGCACCAGGGGAATTCGGTCATCGAGCGCCTTCCCGAGACCGGCAAGGACTGGGGCCGCTACGACGTGGCGATCCTCGCCGACGTCGACCCTAACGGGATCACCACCCAGCAACTGGCCGGGCTGGAGAACATGGTCTCCAACGGCGGAGGGCTGATGGTCGTCGCCGGCCGCAGCCACGGTCTGGCGAAGCTCGTGCAGGTCCACGCGGCGAAGATCCGCGGGCTGCTTCCAGTGGAAGTGGACAAGAACCTGCACCTCGACCACGACAAGTATTACGAGACGCCGTTCGGCGCGCGGCGGACGATCAAGGGGCGGGGTCATCCGATCCTGCTCGCCTCGACCGACAGCAATCTCAACGACCACGTGTGGTCCACGTTCGACAAGCTCGACTTCTACTGGTATCACCCGGTCAAGGGGCCGAAGCCGAAGTCGATCGTGCTGCTCGAGAAGAGCGGGCTGGAGGACGGGCAGGACGACACGCTCGTCGCCACGCACCGCTACGTCGACGGGGCGGTGCTCTACATGGGCATGAACAGCCTGTGGCGGTGGCGGTATCCCTACGAGAGCTACGACTACGACCGCCTCTGGACGCGGGCCATCCGCTACCTCGGCGAAGCGAAGCTGATGGGGACGCAGCAGCAGGTGGCCCTCTCCACCGATCGCCGCAGCTACAGCCCCGGCGAAGACGTGCAGATCTTCCTCCGCGTGCTCGACCCCGCGCTGCTCGCCCAACTCGCCGACCGGCCGATGTTCGTCGGCGTCTCCAGCGAGCAGAAGGACCAGTACATGGTGCCGCTCGAGCCCGATCCGCGGGGCGAGCCGGTGTACCGCGGGACGTATCGCGCGCGGCGGCTGGGGACGATGATGGCGAGCGCCTCGCAGACGGCCCCGAACGCCGACTCGGAGGCCAAGCCCCTGTTCGAGGTCGCGCACAGCTTCGACGTCAAGATGCAATCGCTCGAGCACGTCGACACGAGCGCCGACCTGGAAGGCATGCGGGCGTTGGCTTCGCAGACGGGAGGCGAATCTCTGGACTACAACAGCGTGAGCTATGACGCGCTCGACAAGATCGCGGGGTTGATCCCGACGGAACCACAGGTCCTCCGCGAGACGTTCGTCCGCGAAGTCTGGGACGGGACGGTGTTCCTGGTGCTGTTCCTGGTGCTGGCGGCGAGCGAACTGAGCCTGAGAAAGTGGTGGGGACTGCTATGAAAAAAGCGATCAGCGATCAGCGTTCAGCGATCAGCAAATTGCCGGCATCGGGAGCGAAACGTCGCCGCCTCGGGCGATGGGGCGCGTGTTGCGCGCTTGTCGTGATGGCGGCGGTGCTCTACGCCGCGCTTCCCGCGTCGGGACAGAACGAGGGTCGCCGCGGAGGCCGCAACCGCCAGCCGCCCGCCGTGGCGCAGGCCGAGCAGCCGGCGGCCGTGCCGGCGACCGAGGAGACCGACGAGCAGAAGCTCCTCGGCGAGCGCGAGCGCCGGCAGGGACCGACCTTTCCCGGCAAGGACCCGGCGTTCCTCGTGTTGCCGCGGCCCCTCGACCGCGGCCATATGGCCGAGGATCTCCTCACCGAGGACGTCCTCAAGATGAACGACCGGATGCTCGAGTACCTGGCGCGGACGCAGGATCCCGACGGCGGCTGGTCCGACACGCAGTTCCCGTCGAACACCGGCGTCACCGCCCTGTGCTGCATGGCGTTCCTGTCGGAAGGGAGCCGGCCCCGCGCCGGCAAGTACGGCCGGCAGCTCGACCGCGGCCTCGAGTTCCTCCTGAAGAACGTGCAGACCAACGGGGCGATCGCCGGGAAGGGGAGCAACCCCTACGGTCCCGGCTACGAGCACGCCATGTCCACGCTCGCGCTGCTCATGTGCTACGGCGACATGCCCTGGCGGCCCCAGACCCGCGACGTCCTCTCCCGCGCGATCCAGCTCTCGCTCCGCAGCCAGCGGCTCGACGGCGGCTGGCGGTACCAGCTCAACCGCGAGGGGCTGGCCGACATGTCCGTCACCGCGAATGTCCTGTGGGTGTTGCGGACCGCAAAGAAGTCGGGCTTCACCGTCGACGCCAAGTCGATCGAGGCGGGCGTCAAGTTCGTCGAACAGTGCGCCCTGCCGGACGGCACCTTCCGCTACCGAAAGTTCGGCATCCACGCCTCGCCCAGCCTCGGCGGGACCGGCATCGTGGCGCTCAGCAACAACGGCGACCTGGGGCACATCCTCATCGCCCCGGCCCGCGACCGCATCGACTACGAGTACAAGCGGTACACGATCAACGACTTGAAGGAGCGCCGCTACTTCGTGTTCGGCGCGTTCTACGCCAGCCTCGCGATGTACTCCTGCGGCGACGAATACTGGATCCCCTGGTTCGAGAAAGCGACCGCCGTCATGGCCGACATGCAGCGCAAGGACGGCGAGCTGTGGGACGAGTACGACAATCACATCTACCCCACGGCGATGGGGTCGATGATCCTGCAAGCGCCGCGAGGATACCTCCCGATCTACGAGCGCTGAGCGGTCCCAAGCCCGCCCCCCGCGCGGGGCGGGATCCGGACGCGAGTCCCCGACCTCAGGCGCACCGAGGTGAGCCATGCGAACGTCGCGCCGCCGGTTCTCCCGCTCGACTCTCTTCCTCGCGCTCTGCGCCGCCGCACCGCTCGCCGGTTTCGCGGCAGGTCAAGACACGCCTCGCCGCGCGACGTCCGAGTGGCCGCAGTACAAGGGAAACTCCGGTTTCACCGGCGTTTCGTCGGACGATTCGATCAAGCCCCCGTTGAAGCTCCGCTGGTCCTACCGGCTCGACTCCGACGCCTCGGGCGACGCCGGCGCCGGGCTGACCGTGGCCGGCGGCAAGGTGTTCGCCAACCTCTGCTATGCCCGCGCGATCGTCGCCCTCGAAGCCGACTCCGGCCGCTTTCTGTGGGAATACGACGACACCCACATCGGCTACATGACCGTCCCCACCTGGCACGATGGGCGCGTGCTCTTGTGGGAGCGCGGCGGGCCGCGCAACCAGGCGGCGATCGTCGCCCTCGACGACGCGACGGGCAAGGTCCTCTGGCGGCGCGAGTTGAACGGCGAGGGGATCGACCCGCAGCGGGCGGGAATTCCAGTCGCCGACGGCCGGGCCTTCACCTCCGCGGGCGGGCCGGCGCCGACCGTCTCGGCCTGGGACGCGAAGACCGGCGCGCCGCTGTGGCAGACGGATCTCGACCCCGCCGACGGCGAGTTCCCCCGCGCGCCGAGCGTGGCGGCGGGCCGGGTGATCGTCGCGCAGCGCCCCGTGCACCCTTATCGCGACTCGCGAGCCGCCGGCCAGAAGCAGCCGGCCGGCGCGGTCGTGGCGCTCGACGCGGCGACGGGAAAGGTCATCTGGCGGAGGCAGGGGGCCTATCCGCAGAAGGCGCTCGTCAGCGACGGCGAGGTCATCGCCTGCCCGATGTGGGCCGGGCCGGACGAGAAGTTTCACCTGCTCGACGCGAACACCGGCGAGACGAAGTGGACTTTGAACAAGCCGCACTACTACCCCTCGACGATTCTTCCCGACAAGATCCTGTTGAAGCCCTACGGCCCGCAGTTCATCGCCGTCGACCGCGCCACGGGCAAGGAATTGTGGCACTTCCGCGAGAAAGGGAACTCCGGCTGCTGCACGCCGGTCGTCTCGGGGAACTACGCCTACATGGGGACCGGCATTCCCGGCCCGCCGGGGGATCTCGAGTCGCTCGGCTCGTTCCAGCACCTGCACGCGCCGCGGGAGAAGGGGAACAGCGGCGCGCTGCACGCCGTCGATCTGCGGACCGGCAAGTCGGTGTGGCACTTCGGCACGGGAAACACCGTCTGCGGCGAGCCGGCCCTCGCCTACGGCCGCGTCCACATCGCCAGCCGCGACGGGCGGGTGTATTGCTTCGATCAGGCGCAGGACGGCGAACTCTCTTTGCCGGAAGCGAAGCACTTCGCATCCGGAGATCCGGATACTTTGATCGTCACGATCACCGCGGATCGCAAGATTCGGATCGGCGGTCCGGAAGTCGATCGGGAATCGCTCAAAGAACACGTGTCGGACGCGCGCAGCAAGTCCGGCGATGAACTCAAGGTGCTCGTCCAGGCTGATCACGTCGTTCCTCACGAGTTGATGACACGGTCGGTGCATGCCTCCGCGGAAGCGGGCGCGCTGAAGTTCCAATTCGGCGTCACTTCCGTCGCGCCGGAACGAGTTGCAAAACTGGTTGCGGAACCGGTCGACGGAGCGCGTCCAAGACGCGATTGGCCCATGCAAGGGGGCAACGCTCACCGCGCGGGCCTCGTCGTCGACGGTCCGCAGCCTCCGCTCGAAGCGGCGTGGACGCTGAAGCTCGGTGGCCGCGTGCGGACTTCGCCCGCGGTGCGGAATGGCCGGGTTTTCATCGGCTCGGAAGAGGGGACGATCCACGCCGCCGACCTGCGGACGGGAAAGCCGCTGTGGACGTTCGACGCGATAGCCGCGGTGCAATGCTCTCCCGCTGCGACGGCCGACACGGTGTATTGCGGCGCGGAGGACGGCCGGTTCCACGCGCTCGACGCCGCGACCGGCGAATCGAAGTGGACGTTCCAGTGCGGCGCGGCGGTGCAGGCGTCGCCGGCCATCGTGGGCGGGGCCGTGATCTTCGGCGCGCACGACCACAACCTGTACGCGCTCGACCGCCGCACCGGCCAGAAGCTGTGGAGCTATCGCGGGACGGGCAACTTCGTGCAGGCGCCCCCCGTGATCGCCGGGGACCGCGTGTACTTCGCCCAATGGCACGACTGGGTCCGCGCGATCGACCTCAAGACCGGCGCGCCGCTCTGGCAGTCGTTCATCCCGGTCTCGATCGAGTCTCTCGCCTTTCACGACGGCAAGCTCTGGGCCCGCAGCCCGTACTACGCGATCGAACTCGACCCGAAGGACGGCACGCGGCTCCGCGTCGCGAACGCATCCTACAGCTATGGCGGCATCGCGTTCGCCGATGACCTGATCGTGCAGTCCGGTTTGCAGGGGCAGTACGGGACCAGCGGCGGGACGACGATCGACCTGACCCAGCCGGGCGAAAAGCGGTTCAAGTGGCCCACGATGGAGGACGTCGCCGAGTTGAAGCCCAAGGCGCTCCTCGGCTGGCCGCGGCTCACGTCGCTCGCCGCGCCGCTCGTGCTCGGCGACCGCTTCTGCTTCGCAACGTTGAAGGGCGATCTCATCATCACCGAGCGCGACGGCAAGACCGTCTGGTCGCACAAGCTGGGCGAATCGTGCCACGGCATCCCGATCGCGGCCGACGGAATGCTGCTCGTCGGCGGCGACGACGGCCTGCTGCACGCCTTCCGCGCGCAGGCGGGATCGCGACCGGCACGTTCCGGGGAGGAGTGACGAAATGAGGCGGAGCAGGGCCGGTCGCTGTCTCAAGCGCACGCCGATGGGGTTCGCGGTCGTCCTGCACGCGCTCGCGCTGGGGCTGAATGCGCTCGCCGCCGACGTCCCGCCGGAGTTCCGCGTCAAGCGGGAAGCGGTGTTCGAGTTCACCGAGAAGCCGCGGCTCGTGCGCGAGGGGGACCGCACCGAAATCATGTTCGCGGTCGCCGGCTTCTGCGACGCGACCGTGGCGATCGAGGATGCGGAAGGGCGGATCGTGCGGCATCTGGCCTCCGGCGTGCTGGGGAAGAACGCCCCACCGCCGTTTCAGAGGGACTCGCGCGCGCAGCGGATCGTGTGGGACGGCAAGGACGACGCGGGCAGCTACGTGCGCGACGTCGCGGCGCATCGCATTCGCGTCTCGCTGGGCTTGAAGCCGCGGTTCGAGCGAAACCTGTACTGGTCGCCCAAGAAGCGGTTCGCGGAGACGACGCCGCTGATCCATGCGGCCGAAGACGGGGTGTACGTCTTCGAGGGGAAGGGCGTCGATCACCTGCGGGTCTTCGACCACGACGGCGACTATCTCCGCACGGTCTATCCTTTTCCGGCGGACAAGTTGGAACGGGTCGAGGGCTTGAACTGGCACGACTACCCGCAGGGAGACCGCTTGCCGCTCAAGAACAGCCAGTACCAGCACACGCTGCTGACCGCCGGGCCGAATGCGCTGCGCGCGCGGGGAGGGTGGCAGAGTTCGGCGGCCACGATGCTCGCCGTCGGTTCGAATCGCATCGCGCTCGCCAGCCTGCAGCTCAACCGGCTGGCGACGGACGGCTCGACCGGCGGCCTGCCCCTCACGGGGCCGGAGGTCTGGCAGGACGTCAAGCTCCGCGGCATCAACGCCAACCGCAAGGACGCCTTCGAAGCCACGCCCACCAGCGGCGCTTTCAGCCCCGACGGCAAGACGCTCTATCTTTCCGGCTACCTGTGGCGGTATTCCTGGCATTACGACTGCCTCAACGGCGTCGCCCGGATGCGGTTCGATTCGAACGACAAGCCGGAGGTCTTCGCCGGCAGCCTCGATCAGAATCGGTCGGGGACGAAGCCGGGCGAGTTCCGCGCGGCCACGTCGGTCGCGTGCGACGCGGCTGGGCGCGTCTACGTCTCGGACTACATGAACGACCGCGTCCAGGTCTTCGCTCCCGAGGGGGAGTTCCTGAAGGCGGTCCCGGTGCACCGCCCGGCGATCGTGCGGATCGACCCGCGGACGCAGGAACTCTACGTCTTCTCGTGGCTCGTCCACAATCGCTTTCAGTTCGACATCGACGAAAAGAAGCGAGGCTTCGCGCCGAAGTTGTACAAGCTCGGCCCATTCGACGATCCGCGCCAACTCGCCGCCTGGGACCTCCCGCTTCCCGCGTGGAACGGCCGCTACAACGAGTGGTCGCAGTTCGCCAAGCCGGGCGTGTACCTGTCCGGCGAGGTGGACGCCTTCGCCGATCCGCCGACGGTCTGGATCGGCCAGTTGCAGGAGATCCAGCAGGCGAGCACGTACAGCGGTCGCCGTCAACGGGCCTGGGAGCAGAGGGGGATCCAGCTCCTGCGAGAGAAGGAGGGCAAGCTGGAGATCGTCCGCGATTTCGCCCGCGACGTGAAGGCGGAGGTGAAGGAAGTCCGTCCGCCGCTCTGGAACATCCAGCGGCTGCACGTCAATCCGGCGAACGGCAAGCTCTATATCGGCGAGGCCGATAGCGGGCCGGCGAACAAGACCTTCACGTTCCTCATCGAGGCTGACCCCGCGACGGGGGAAATCGAGCCGATCGAGCTCCCCTTCAGCGCCGAGGACGCCGCCTTCGACCGCGACGGCCACCTTTACCTCCGCAACACCGCGGCCGTCGTCCGCTACGACATGAACTCCTGGCGGGAAATCCCCTGGGACTACGGCGAAGAGATGCAGGGCATCGGCAGCGTGGGAAGCTATGGCAAGGGAACCAACCAGGTCGCCGCCGGGCTCGCCATGCCCGCCCAGTCCCCGGTCTGCTTCCATCAGGGCGGAATGTACGTCACCGCCCGCGGCGACCTGATCGTCGCCTGCCACAACCGCACCGAAGCCGCCGCGCGGGATCCCCGCGGGCAGGAAGAGCAGCACGATTTCAGCGGCGTGTTCGAAGGGCAGCCCTACGCGGCGCGGGTCTTCCCCGGCCGGGAGTTTTCCTCGACCTCGTGTTGCCTGCACGTGTGGGACCGGCACGGACGACTCCTGATCGACGACGCGGTCCCCGGCATGCCGCAGATCGACGGCGTGGGCATGGACGCCGCCGGCGACGTCTACGTGATGGCGACCCCCACCCGCCGTCTCGACGGCAAGCCGTATTTCAACCGCATGAGCGAAACGCTGATGAAGTTCTCGCCGAAGAAAGGGAAGCTCATCAGCAAGTCGGACCGGGCGCCGGTCCCGGTGACGGTCGGCTCCGCGCCCGATCGGCCGCTCGATCTCGGCTCGATGTGGGCGGAAGGGGCCGAGTGGCTCTACGGCGGCGTAGGCTTCGCGGGCTTCAACGCGCCGGCCCCGAGCTGCGCCTGCTGGCACGGGCGGTTCGCGCTCGACTACTTCGGCCGCTCCTTCGCCCCCGAGCCGGACCGCTACCAGATCGCCGTCCTCGACAGCGCGGGGAACCTGGTCCTCCGCGTGGGCCGCTACGGCAACGTGGACAGTTCCGGGCCGGAGAGTCTCGTTCCGCTGGGCGGCGACGAAGTCGCGCTGATGCACGCCACGTACGTCGCCGCGCACACGGACCGGCGGCTGTTCATCGCCGACTTCGGCAACGCCCGCATTGTGAGCGTCAAGCTGGACTACCACGCAACGGAAACCTTGCCGCTGGGCAATGCCGCCGCAGCGCAGCGCCGACCGACGACGGGAGACACTCCATGAACGCATTCTCCCTCCGCGCACTCGTCGCACCTGTGGCGACGGCCCTCTGCGCGATGATCTGCGGCGAACTCGCGGGGGCCGCGTCCGACCTCGAGGAGTTCCGCGTCAAGCGCGAGCAGGTCTTCGAGTTCGCCGAGAAGCCCGCGGTCGCGGTGGACGGCGACCGCGTCACGATCGCCTTCGCGACCGCCGGGTTCTGCGACGTCACCGTCGCGATCGAGGATCTCGATGGGCGGATCCTGCGGCACCTGGCGTGCGGCGTCCTCGGGCCGAACGCCCCCGATCCCTTCGCGAGGAATTCGAAGCGGCAGACGCTCGTGTGGGACGGCAAGGACGACGCGGGGCGTTACGTCGACGACAAGTCGCAGGTCCGCGCGCGCGTCTCGCTGGGGCTCGATCCACGGTTCGAGCGGACGTTGAACTGGAGCCCGAAGAAGCGGATGGCCCCCGATCGCGCCCCGATCGCCGTCCCCGCGCCCGAAGGGGTCTACGTCTACGACGGCGCCCCGATCGACCACGTGCGGCTGTTCGACCACGGGGGCGATTACGTCCGCACGGTCTACCCGTTCCCGGCCGGCAAGGTGAGCGAGGTCCGCGGGCTGCAAACGCACGTCTTCCCGCACACCGGGACGGAGCTTCCGCTCAAGGTCGGGTTCCATCAGGCGACGCTGCTTTCCTGCGGCAGCAACTTCGACATCGGCTGGCACACCGAAGGCTACGGCGTGAACGCGATGGGCGTCCACGGAGACCACGTCGCGCTCTTGTTCCGCAAGCTGAACCGCATCGCGACCGACGGCACGAGCGGCGGCCTCCCGATTTCAGGCCCGCAGGTCGGTCTGCCCGCGAAGCGGCACGAAGGCTACGGCAAATACATCGACGAAATCATGCCCCCGCGGAGCGCCGCCTTCAGTCCCGACGGCAAGCATCTCTACCTCACCGGGTTCGGCTGGACCAACGGCTGGTACGGCGGGCATCACGAGTGGCTGCACTGCGTCACCCGGATGGAGTTCGCCGCCGACGCGCCGCCGCAAATCTTCGCCGGGACGGCGGAGCAGGGGAAATCCGGCAGCGACCCGGCGAGCTTCAACGTCCCGATCTGCGTCGAATGCGACGCCCAGGGGCGGGTGTACGTCGCCGACTACATGAACGACCGCATTCAGGTGTTCGATCCCGCCGGAAAGTTGCTCAAGTCGATCGCCGTCGCGAAGCCGGCTTGGATCGATCTGCACCCCGCCACCGGCGAGATCCACGTCTTCTCGTGGAAGGTCCACAACAAGTCGATCTGGGACTTCTCGAAGGCGGGGGGCCGCTTCCCGGCCGGGATGACGCGCCTCGGGCCGTTCGACGATCCCCGCGTCATCGCCCAGTATCCGCTGGAATTGATCGGGCACGATCCCGGCGAGGCGAGCGGGTGGGACCGGTTGGGCGGGTTCCAGTTCCGGGCCGCGGTCGACTTCTGGGCCGATCCGCCCGTCGTCTGGCTCTCCCCCGGCTCGCCGGGCGAGAACGTCCCTTGGGAGGCCGTCGGAATGCGGCTGCTCGTCGAGCGCGACGGCAAGCTCGAGCAGGTCCGCGATTTCGGCAAGGACATCGCCGCGAACGTGTTCCGCGCGACCCCTCCCGTCCTGTGGCGGCAACGGCTCTACGCGCATCCGGCGACGCACAAGCTGTACGTCGCCGAAGGGGACGCGGGGGTGATGAAATCGGTCAAGCAGGTGCTCGAGATCCACCCCGAGAGCGGCAAGGTCCGCCCGGTCGAATTGCCGTTCGACGCCGAGGACATCGCTTTCGATCGCGAGGGAATGGTCTATCTCCGCACAGGAGAACTGGTCGTCCGCTACCAGAAGCTCGAGTACCAGCCGGAGGACTGGCGGGAAGCGCCCTGGGATTACGGCGAAGAGCATGCGGGCGTCGGTTTTTCTTCGGGCCGGGAAGGCCGGTTCACCAACGTCGTCGGCGCGCTCCGCACACCGGGACATCGCTCCCCCTCGTTCTGGCACATGGGGGGGCTGGACATCTCGGCGAGTGGGCAACTGGTCGTGACTTGTCCCAACACCGTCCAGCCGGGCCAGCGCGTTCCGGGCCGCACGAGCGATCAGGACACGAGCACCGCGGTCTCCGGCAAGCCGTACCTTGCCACGGTCTATCCCGGCCGCCCGCGGTGGGGGGAGGTCCACGTGTGGGACCGGCACGGGTTGCCGATCCACAAGGACGTCTTCCCCGGCATCGGCCACATGGACGGCATCGGGATCGACGCGGACGGCGACATTTATTTGATGGCCGCGGCGGCGCGGTTCATCGACGGCAAGAAGTACGAGCCGGAGTTGAAGGACGATCTCTCCTCGACGCTGATCAAGGTCGTCCCGCGCGAGGCGAAGGTCGTGAGCGGGGCGGGGGACGTGCCTGTGCCGGCGGTCGGCGCGGCGCGGCCCGACCGCGGGCACGACATCGCCGGCTCGACCACCGGCCCGGCCTGGATCGAGAACGCGGAGTGGTTCTACGGCGGGCTCGGCTACGCGGGGAAAAACGCTGCTTGGGCCGGCGGCGGCTGCTGCTGCTGGAACGCGCGGTTCGACCTGGACGATTTCGCCCGCGCGTTCGCCCCCGAGGCCCGGCACTTCAGCATCGCCGTCCTCGATTCCGCCGGCAATCTCATCCTGCGGATCGGCCGCTACGGCAACGTCGACGACGGCGTGCCGCTCGTCCGCGAGGGAGGGCCGCCTTCCCCGCGGTCTCTCGGCGGCGACGAGGTGGGACTGTTCCACGCGATGTATCTGGCCGCCGACACCGACCGCAGGCTGTTCATCGCCGACGCCGGCAACGCCCGCATCCTCAGCGTCAAGCTCGACTATCACGCCACGGAAACGGTCCCGCTCGCCGGCGCCCCGAAGGCGAAACGCGAGTCGAACGCGGCTCGGTGAAGCCGCGACGATGCGAAGGGCGGAGGAAGACCGTTCGAAGGAAGAGCGAACCACGAAGTCACGAAGGGCACTAAGAATTCCAAGGTGCGAACCATCGGCGCGGCGAAGCCGCAACCGCAGGGCCACGCGAAGCCGCGAAGGCGCGAAGAACTTGATGAGCCGAGGGGTTACCCCCTCGGTGGGAATACGCGTGGCTTCAGAGGAATCTCGCGTCATTGGTCCGGGTCGCCGGAAGAGCACCGAGGGGATGAACCCCTCGGCTCATTGGCTCAATGGAAAATTCGCGCACGATGAGCGAATTCCAACCGTTTGCAGTGCGAAGGCCGTGAAGTTGGGCGCGAGGTGACTCGCGATCGCGGCCTTGGCCGAACAGTCTCTCGAAAATCGAAACTTCAGAACCCGATGGTGCGAAGAATGAATAGTCCTGGTGTGTTCGCCTCCGTGTGCATCGCCCTGTGCGCGCTGATCTGCGGCAATGCCGCGTGGGCCGCGTCCGACCTCGACGAGTTCCGCGTCAAGCGGGAGGAAGTCTTCGAGTTCGCCGCGAAACCGCAAGTGACTCTCGACGGCGATCACGCCACGATCTCCTTCGAGACGAAGGGCTTCTGCGACGTCACGGTCGCGATCGAGGACGGCGGCGGGAAGATCATCCGCCATCTCGCCAGCGGAGTGCTCGGTCCCAATGCGCCGGCGCCGTTCGAGACGGACTCGAAGCGGCAGACGCTCCACTGGGACGGCAAGGACGACGCCGGGCGCTATGTGGACCACAAGGAACAGTGCACCGTCCGCGTGTCGCTGGGGTTGAACCCCCGCTTCGAGCGGACCTTGAACTGGAGCCCGCACAAGCGGACGGGCAACGCCTGCCCGCTCGTCGGCCCGACGCCCGAGGGGGTTTACGTCTATGAGGGACGCGGGGCCGATCACGTCAAGCTGTTCGATCACGAAGGGAACTACCTCCGCACGATCTACCCGTTTCCCGCGAACAAGGTCGACCAGGTGCAGGGGATCGAGCGCCGCGAGTTCCCGCAGGACGGGCGGACCCTCCCCGTGAAGCAGGGCTTCGTGCAGGCCACGCTGCTCAGCTCCGGCACGAGCGCGCTGTTCGAATTGCCCTACAAGTTCGGCGACGGGTACGCCGCTCAATCCATGGCCGTACAAGGCGATCGCATCGCTCTTTGTTACGACCATCTCAACCGCCTCGCGACCGACGGCACGACCGGCGGCCTGTCGCTCACGGGCCCGCAGGTCGGCCGCCGCGCGCGGTGGAAGGGCTACGGCAGCTATGGCGGCGGCGAGGACATCATCGGCGCGACGAGCGTCGCCTTCGATCCGTCGGGAAAAAAGCTGTACCTCACCGGCTACATGTGGCGCGAGTATTACATGGGGCAGGGGAACTGCCTCAACGGCGTGGTGGTGATGGACTACGAGGGGGACGCCAAGCCGGCGCTGTTCGCCGGCGAGATGCAGGGCGACTCCGCCCTGGGCACGGACGACAAGCACTTCCAGGTCCCCTCCGGGGTCGCCTGCGACGCGCAAGGCCGCGTGTACGTCGCCGACCACATGAACGACCGCGTGCAGGTGTTCGCCCCCGACGGCAAGTTCCTCAAGACGGTCCGCACGCCCAAGCCGGCCGAGGTCGAAGTCGATCCGCGCACCGGCGAGATCTGGGTCTTCTCGTGGCCGGTGTACGGCATTCCCGACAGTCTGCTCCGCCAGACCGAGTTCCAGTGGGACAAACTCGAACCCGCGCTCACGCGGTTCGCCTCGTTCGACGACCCGCGGCAGATTTCCCGGCAGCCGTTGTCGCTGGCGTTCGGCAACCGCGGCTTCTTCCTCACGGGGAAGATGCTCGACGTGAAGGTCGATTGGTGGGCGAAGGAGCCTGTGCTGTGGGTCGCGACCCGCAAGTACAACGTTTCGCGGATCGACGTCGCCTGGGGCGGCGGCGGCGCCTATGACGGCCGCAACCGCGACGCCTGGAAGGACGACGGCATCCGCCTGCTCGCCGAACGCGACGGAAAATGGGTCGACCTCAAGTCCTTTCCCGAGCGGGCCAAGCCGCTGGTTGAACGGCTCAAGCCGGCCGATTTCGGCCGCCAGCGGCTGTACGTCAACCCGGCCGACGAGAAGCTGTACGTCGGCGAAGACTCGGGCTTCGGCAAGAGCTTCTTCGAGATGGTCCGCATCGACCCGGAAACCGGCAAGATCGACCTGTTCGACATTCCGTTCGACGCCGAGGACATCTGCTTCGACCAGGAGGGGCTGATCTACCTGCGGACCGACACGCTGATCGTCCGCTATGATCCGAAAACGTGGCGCGAGATTCCCTGGGACTACGGCGAAGAGCATCCGCAGGTCGGGTTCTCGACGCTCGGCGGCAGCCGCCGAACCGACGTCACCTCCGGCCTTCCCACGCCGGGGCAGCGCCCCGTCTGCTGGAACCAGGGAGGGATGGCGGTCTCGGCGAAGGGCTACCTCGTGGTCTCGGTGTGCAGCCGGGCGGAGGAGGCCGATCGCCGCGAACGCGAAGGGGCGTTCGAGCGGACGCGGAGCCAGGCGAACGTCGGCAAGCCCTATACCCCGTTCATCTACCCCGGCCGCATGCGCTGGCAGGAAGTGCACGTCTGGGACCGCCACGGCAAGCTCGTGTACGAGGACGCGGTCCCCGGCACGACGATCGTCAACGGCATCGGGATGGACGCGCGGGACGACATCTACCTGATGGACTCCCCCACCCGCATTCTGGACGGCAAGCCGTACTTCAATGAGATGGCGGGCACGGTGATGAAATTCACCCCCCGCAAGGGGCGCGTCGTCAGCTCGAGCGGCCGGGCCACCGTCCCCGTCTCGAAAGGCCAGGAGCCGGACGACGATTTCGACATTGCGAACGGCAAGGTCGGCCGGGCCTGGGTGCAGGGGGCGCACTGGCTGTACGGCGGCGTGGGCTACGGCGGGTTCAACACGTCGCGCGCCGGCGGCGGATGCCACTGCTGGAACTCGAAATTCGAGCTGGATTACTTCGGCCGCTCCTTCGCCCCCGAAGTGGACCACTACAGCGTCGCGGTGCTCGATCCGGCCGGCAACCTGATCCTCCGCGTCGGCCGGTACGGCAACGTGGACGACGGTGTGCCGCTGGCGCGCGGCCGGCGTGAGCCGGCTGGTACGGACCGGGGGGCTGACGCCCCCCGCTCGCCGGCACGCTCGATCGGCGGCGACGAAGTCGCCCTGTTCCACGCCGCCTACGTCGCGACGCACACCGACCGGCGGCTGTTCATCACCGACACGGGCAACGCCCGCGTCGTGAGCGTCCGGCTCGATTACCACACGACCGAAAACATCCCGCTGAAAGACGTGCTCTCCCGTGCGGGAGGCAGTCGTTGAAGGAGAAACTGCCCATGCGTCGGACATCCGCCATCGCGGCCTCGTATGCGCTGACGATCCTGGCCGGCACGCTTGCGGTTTCGCCGCACGCAGGCGCTGCCGAGCCGAAGAGAATCGACCGCACAGGGGTTCTCGCCGGCTTGCCCTCCGAGGCCGGGCCGCACATCGCCAGGATCCAGGCGCTGGGGGACAACGAGTGGCTGAACCTCGGATCGCCCGCCCCCGATCCGAGGTGGGGCAAAGGGCGCGGGCGGTCGTGGAGTTCCAAGATGCCCTACGCTCCCGAGCTGGGAGGCGCTTTTTTGAACGGGCAGGGTGTGCACGGCTACATCAAGCCCGACGGCTATTTCATGGACGACATCTGGTTCTATGACCTTCTCGCCCACCGCTGGATCTGCATCTACCCAGGAACCGACACGCGGAACTTCGTGTCGAACATCGAGCGAGGCGACCTGAAGGTGAACGACGACGGGCAACTGGTCGATCGGGACGGCCGACCGGTCCCCTTTTCCGCGATCCCCGGCCACAGCTATCAGGACCACGCTTACGACCTGGACCACGGCCGATACGTTTTCGGCGGCGGGGCCGGCATCGGCAGCGAGCAGCACGTGCGCGACCAGGAGTGGCTCAAGAAAGGAGGCGAGCTGCTTCGATCGCAGGGCAAGACTGACAGGGTCGCCGGCTCGTCGTACTTCTTCAACACCGTCACCGGGCAGTTCGAGCGCCCGCCGGCGAGCGGCGAGAACCTCTCCGGGGGCGGGACCAGCACGGTCCTGTTCCACCTGCCGACGAAGAAATCGCTCTGGCGCTATTCGCGGGGCCAGACGCTGTTCGGGGACGCCGCCACGAACCGCTGGACCGACGCCAAGGCCGCCGGGCCCACGCCGACCGGGATCGACTTCGGCGCTTGTTACGACTCGAAACGCGAGCGGGTCTATGTGCTGGGCGGCGGCTACCGCGGTCCCTACGCGCCCGGAGAGGGAAAGATCTACGTCTACGACGTGAAGGCGAACACGTGGTCCAACCTGCCGGACAAGGGAACGGTCCCCGACAACTTCGCCAGCAACTACGCCTGCGTCCATTACGACGCGGCCGGCGATCGAGTGGTCAACGTCGTGTTCAGCGCGCGACGCACGGGCGTCTCCGCGTTCGACCCCGAGACCGGGGCCTGGGGCGATGCGCCCGCTCCACTTCCGGCGAACATTTCGCAAGGATGCTGGAGCGGGTTCTACTTCCCGGAGCTCAACGCGCACTTCTTCCACATCGCGGGAGACAGCCGCGATGATGGAACCATGTGGGTCTATCGATACCAGAAAGCCGCACCGTAACATGTCTCGTTTTCGAATCCTGTCGGCCGTCATCCTGCAGCTCGCGGTCGGCGTCGCGGCGCGCGCGGCCGATCTCGACGAATTCCGGATCAAGCGGCAAGAGGTGTTCGAGTTCTCCGCGAAACCGCAGGTGGCGGCGGAAGGGGACCGCGTGACGGTCCGCTTCGCCTCGAAGGGGGCTTGCGACGTGACCGTCGTCATCGAGGACGCGGGGGGGCGGATCGTCCGACACCTTGCCTCCGGCGTGCTCGGCCCGAACGCCCCGGCGCCCCTGCAAGCGAACTCGCTCGAGCAGACGCTCGTCTGGGACGGCAAGGACGATCAGGGACATTACGTGGACGACAAGGCGTCATGCACCGTCCGCGTCTCGCTGGGGCTGAAGCCGCAGTTCGAGCGGACGCTGTTGTGGGAGCCCAAGCTGCGCGTCGGCCGCGACGCGCCTCCCATGGTCGCGACGCCGGACGGCGTGTACGTTTACGACGGCCGCGTGCTTGATTATGTCACGCTGTACGACCACGCCGGCGACTACCTCCGCGCCGTCTATCCGTTTCCCGGGAACAAGATCGACGAGGTGCAGGGGCTGCACCGCCGCGAGCTGCCGCAGTCCGGCAAGCCGCACCCCATGCGGGAAGGCTTTCACCAGTCGACCTTTCTGAATTGCGGGACGAACGCGGGGTTCCTCGAGGAACTGGGGATCGGCGTCGACCGGCACAACAACTATCACGGCTCGGTCTCGGGGAGCGCCGCCTCGACGATGGCGGTCCGCGGCGGGCGGATGGCGCTCGCCCGGCTCAGCTTGAACCGCCTCGCGACCGATGGCACGAGCGGCGGCCTGCCGCTCGCCGGCCCCGCGGTCACGTTCGACGCCCCCGTGCGCGGCAACTGGCAGCGCGACAACCTCGCCGTCTCCCCGCGGAGCGCCGCCTTCAGCCCCGACGGCAAGTGGCTGTACCTCACCGGCTACGTCCGGGCGCAGGGGACGACGGCGACGAAGGACATCGTGCTCATCAGCTCCTACGACTGGATCCCCGTCGTCGCCCGCGTCGATTTCGAGAAGGGAGACCGGGCCGAGGTGTTTCTCGGGGGCGCGAAGCTCTCCGACGCCGGCAACGCCCCCGGCCAGTTCCGCATTCCCACCGCCGTCACCGTCGACGACGAGGGCCGGATCTACGTCTGCGACTACGGCAACAACCGGATCCAGGTGTTCTCGCCGGAAGGCAAGCACCTCAAGTCGATCGAGACGCCGGCCCCGGCGCAGCTCGAAATCCACCGGAAGACGAAAGAGCTATACGTCTTCTCGTGGTACGTGCCGGACGACTCGGGCGGAAAGACGCGGGAGAACGCGCCGCGGTTCCGCGTGCGGGGTTCCTCCTCCCGGCCGAAGAGGAACGACGCGACCGTCGAGTCCGCACTGACGGTCCTCGAGTCGTTCGAGAACCCCGTGCCCAAGCTTGCCTGCGAGCTGCCGCTGCCGCCCGTCCCGGGCCGCGGTCTCGGCTACCCGTCGCGCGTCGCGCTCGATTCGTGGTCCGAGAAGCCCGTGATCTGGGTCGTCTCGGAATGGGGATACCAGGATTTCATCACCACCAGGGGAGGGACCGAGCTCGACCGGGTGTTTTCCAACAACATCCGCCTGCTCGCGCTCGACGACGGCGAGCTGAAGCCGCTCCGCAATTTCGCCGACGACGTGAAGAAGTCGGTCGTCCGCCAGCGGGCGCCGGAGTATTTCCGGCAGCGGCTGTACGTCGACCCGCGGACCGGCAACCTGTACGTGGGCGAAGGGGAGACCGCCACCGGCAAGGCCTTCAAGGACGTCGTCCGCATCGACCCCGACACCGGCCGCGTTTCGATCGTCCCGCTCCCCTACGACGCCGAGGACATGGCGTTCGGCCCCAACGGCGTCGCCTATCTCCGCACGTTCTACTACATCACCCGCCACGACCCCGCGCGGGACTGGATGGAGATCCCCTTCGACTACGGCGAAGAGCAGTCTCGTCTGCACACCAGTTCCAGCAGCGATCGCCGCGAGGCGCCGATCGCCTCGGGGATCCGGCTCCCCGTGAAGAACGCCGGGCTGCACCATCACGGCGGGATGGGGGTCTCGCCGAAAGGGAACATCGTCGTCGCCGTGAACAACTACGGCGACGCGAAGCTGTTCGACGAGACCCGCCGCGACTCGTACGACACGTATGCCGATGCGAAGTCCGACGAAGGCAAGCCCTACACCCCGCGCATCTTTCCCGGCCGGATGCGCTACGGGGAAGTCCACGTGTACGACCCGCACGGCCAGTTGATCCACGAGGACGCGGTCCCGGGCTTGACGAACCTCGACGGCGTCGAGATCGACCGCCACGACAACCTGTACTTCCTGTCCGCGGCGACGAGGATCCTCGACGGCAAACGGTACTTCAACGACATGACCTCGACGCTGATCAAGGCCCCGCCGAAACGGGCGAAGATGATCAGCTCGTCGGACCGGGCGAGCGTCAAGCTCCCGGACGAGCTTCGTCCCGACCGCGCGCCCGAGCTCTCGGGCGGGTTCGCCGGCCGGTCGTGGCTCGACGGGGCCGAGTGGTTCTTCGGCGGCGCAGGCTTCGCCGGCAAGAACGCCGCCCGCTCCGGCGGAGGTTGCAACTGCTACAACACCCGGTTCGCCCTGGATTACCTTTCCCGCACGTTCGTCCCCGAGTTCGACCATTATTCGGTCGCCGTGCTCGATTCCGCGGGAAACCTGGTCCTGCGGATCGGCCGGTACGGCAACGCCGACGACGGCGCGCCGCTCGTGAAGGAGGGGGCGTCGCCCGCCGCCCGGTCCATCGGCGGCGACGAGGTCGCGCTGTTCTACGCCCCCTACGTGGCGACGCACACGGACCGCCGGCTGTTCATCGCCGACCCGGGCAACGGCCGCATCCTGAGCGTGAAGCTCGGCTATCACGCCGACGAGCGGGTCCGCCTGCAGACGGTCGTCGAGCCGGCCGCCCGTTGACGCGGGCCGTGCCGCGCCTGCCGGATGCGACGGGATTTCCGGCGCGCGGACCGTCAGGACCGGCGGGTTTCGCCGGCTGCCAATCTTCCCGCAGTTCGCCCCGTCGGGCGGCGGGGGCGGGGGGGGCGGAAAATTCGGACCAGGCCGGGCGGTTCCCGCCGTGCGCGCCGCGAACGCATGCTACAGTTTCCTGTCCGCCTCCGATCGCAGAGGGAAACGAACCGCCATGGGCTTCCTGAAGAAGTTTCTGAAGACGAGTCATCGCGAGGGACAGCCGGCCCGCGGCCGCAGCAGCTTCGAAAACCTCAGCGAAGACCAGCTCGAAGCGCACCTGCGGATTTCGCGGTACGGCAACTTCCGCCTGACCGACGCGGTCCGGCCCTCCTACGATCTGGAAGTCGTCCCGCGCCCCGGGTTCCGCCACGACGTGTACCGCGACCGCGAGACCGGCGTGGACATCCCGGTGGTCATGGCGGCCGCGTCGTCCGAGCGGATCCTCGACCTGTTCTTCGACCTCGTCGATCATGTCGGGGACGAAGTCGACGTCGTGCTCGAAACGAGCCACGAAAGTCGCACCGGCCACCAGGATCTGCTCCGCGAGCAGATCGACCTGCCCGTGCTGAAGAGCGTGCTGTACGATTTCGAGGACATGTTGTTGAACGACGGCTGCACGGGGGTCGCGGTCCTCAACCCGCGGACCCCCGTCGAAGTGCAGTTCGACGAGCACAAGCTGCTGATCCTCTACGGACAGGACTTGGACGCCTTCGAGGACGTCCTCCGGGAGTACGGCCTCGACTGCTGCGAGGAAATGCGGTTCATCACCGAAGCCGAGCACGTCCATTCGTCGAGCGACGAGTACCAGCAGCAGTTCGAGCAGCTCCGCTACCGGCTGGCCATCGACGATTGAGCTGGAAGTGACGAGCGACAGTACTTCCAGGAATGCGACTTCGTCATTCCCGCGCAGGCGGGAATCCACTTTTTTTGTGCGCGCAGCCGCTGGATGCCCGCCTTCGCGGGCATGACGCGCTGTCGCGCTACGGCTTCGTCGCCCGGCCGGCCTCACGCGGGTTGCCGCGCCTGGATGTTCGCCAGCGACGATTCGGTCTGCACGCGGGCGTCGCGGGCCTCGATGATGTTGCGGCGGAACACGTCCGGCCGCGGGACGCCCGCGAGGCGGGCGAGTTCGCCCCCGTCGGACCCACGCAGCACCAAGTCTCCGGCATGGTAGAACGCCTGGCCGGGGAGCCGCTCGATGTCGATGCGGGCGATCGACGCCAGCGAGACGTCGGCCCGGAGCATCCGCGGGGCCGCGAGACGCATCTGCCACACGCGGACGGCGCGGGTGGTGAGACTGTACGTTTCGCCGGCGATCTTCTGCATCGCGTAGATCCCGAGCGCCACGGGCGCCAGCGGGAGTGCGAACAACAGGTTCGACAGTCTGACGCCGTTGATCCGCAGCGGAATCGAGTCGAGCGCCTGTCCCAGCAGCCGCCCCAGCCCGGTCGCGGCGACCGAGGGATAAACCCGCATCACGAGATTGTCTTCGAGGGCGCTCACGCCCGAAATGGCCTGCGGCTTCGCGGTGATCACGGCGGCGGAATCCGACGGACGAAACGAGACGAATCATGGCCCCTTGGCGGGGGTGTCGAAGCTCCGTAACATAGCAGAGGCCGCGGCGGAACGCCAGTCTCCGCCATGAGTTCCGCCGACTGCGGACCTGCGGCGGCCCGGTCCGTGGCATCGAATCGCTACCGCCGGGACAACGCCGCCATGCGGCGAGCGCGATGCTGGTCGCGGGCCTTCGCCTGAAACTCCTCATCGCTGTGCGGCACGCGGGCGAGCGCCTCGCGGAGCAATTCCTCGGCTTCGGCGGCATTCAGCTCGTTCGCCGGTACGGCGCGGTTCGTGAGCAGCGAAACCGTGTCCCCCTTCACCTGCACGAACCCGCCGTCCACGAAGTAGGAGCGGGTCCCCCGCTCGTCGGTGATCCGCAGTTCCCCGTAGCCCAGCCGGCCGATGAGCGGCGCCCGGCCGGGATAGATCCCCGCGCTGCCGTCGTACAGCGGGACCCGCAGCGCCTGGACCGGTTCGTCCAAGAGCGTCTTTTCGGGGGTGACGAGCACGAGTCTGAGGTGGTCGGCAGGCATTGTGGGTCGATGGTTGAAGGTCGAGGGTTGAGGGTCGAGGGTCGAGGGTTGAGGGCTGAATGAGGGCTGGGTCGATGGTCCATCAACCATCGACCATCGACCATCAACCCGCCGCCAGGCGCTTCGCCTGCTCGTCGGCCTCCTCGATGGCGCCGACGTACATGAAGGCCGATTCCGGCAGGTGGTCCCATTGCCCCGCCACGATCTGCTCGAAGCTGCGGATCGTGTCCTCCAGCGGGGTGATGCTCCCCTTCTTGCCGGTGAACGGCTCGGCCACGATGAACGGCTGCGAGAGGAACCGCTCGATGCGGCGGGCGCGGTGCACGATCTGCTTGTCGTCCTCGCTCAATTCGTCCACGCCGAGGATCGCGATGATGTCCTGCAGTTCGCGATACCGCTGGAGAATCTGCTGCACCTCGCGGGCGACCCGGTAGTGCCGCTCGCCGACGACCTGCGGATCGAGGATGCGGCTCGACGAGGCGAGCGGATCGATCGCCGGATAAATTCCCTTCTCCGAGATGCGGCGCTCGAGGTAGATGAATGCGTCGAGGTGCGAGAAGGCGGTCGCCGGGGCGGGATCGGTCGGATCGTCGGCCGGGACGTACACCGCCTGCACGCTGGTGATCGCCCCGCGCTTGGTCGAGGTGATCCGCTCCTGGAGCTCGCCCAGCTCGGTGCCGAGCGTCGGTTGATAGCCGGCCGCGGAAGGCATGCGGCCCAACAGGGCGGAGACTTCGCTGCCCGCCTGCGAGAAGCGGAAGATGTTGTCCACGAACAGGAGCGTGTCGGCCCCGGTCGTGTCGCGGAACCACTCGGCCATCGTCAGCGCCGAGAGGGCCACGCGGAGCCGGGCGCCCGGCGGCTCGTTCATCTGGCCGAACACCATGCAGGTCTGCTCGATGACGCTCCGCCCGTCGCCCATCTTGGTTTCCTGCATCTCCAGCCAGAGGTCGTTCCCTTCGCGGGTCCGCTCTCCCACCCCGGCGAACACCGAGTATCCGCCGTGGGCGCTGGCGATGCGGGCGATCAGCTCGGTGAGAATCACGGTCTTTCCCAAGCCGGCCCCGCCGAACAGTCCCGCCTTGCCGCCGCGGACGAACGGCGTGAGCAGGTCGATGACCTTGATGCCGGTCTCGAAGAGTTCCGATTTGGAGCTGAGGGCCTCGAGCGGCGGCGGGTCGCGGTGGATCGGCCAGCGTTCGCCCACGGCGATGGGGCCGCGGCCGTCGACCGGCTCGCCGAGCAGGTTGAACACCCGGCCCAGCGTCTCCTTGCCGACGGGGACGGAGATGGGGTCGCCGGTGTCGATCACGTCCATGCCGCGGACCATGCCGTCGGTGGAGGCGAGCGCCACGCAGCGGACGCGCCCGCCGCCGAGGTGCTGCTGGACCTCGCCGGTGACGCGGATCGTCACCCCCTTGACCACGGTGTCGACCTTGAGGGCGTTGTAGATTTCGGGCAGGCTGTCTTCAGGGAATTCGGCGTCGAAGGTCGAGCCGATGACCTGGGTGATCTTGCCGACGTTGGTTGTGGTGGGCGCTTCGGCGGTAGCCATTGATTTCCTGTCCGCTGTCCGTTGTCAGTCGCCAAGCTCACGGGTTGCGGCCCGTGGGTGATTCGTCAATACATTTCATAGATGTGTTCGCCGCCGTGGGCGGGGTTGCCGATCAGCTTCTGCTGGCGGAGATCGGCAATCCGAGGAGCGTGCAGCCCGTATCGACCAAAGCGTCGTCGACGGCGATGGAACGGACGTTTTCAGGGGCGAGACTTCCGCGCTCGACGTCCAGCAGGTCGCCGATGTTCTCCAGTTTCGCCGGGGTCAGGACGCGTCCCATCACTTCCTTCTCGTGAACGGCATCAGTCATGGTAATCGACCTCCTCGGCTTCCCATTGTATGCGAGGTTGCCCCCGAACATCACCCGAGCGCCGCGACCGCCCCCACGATTTCCGCCAGCTCGTTGGTGATCTGCGCCTGGCGGGCGCGGTTGTACCTCTGGGCGAGGTTGCGGATCATGTCGTCCGCGTTCTCGGTGGCCCCCTTCATCGCCACCATCCGGTAAATCTGCTCGCTGACCGCCGCGTCGAGGAAGCTCTTGAACAACCGCGCCTTGAACGAGGCCGGCACGATCTCCTGCAGGATCTCTTCCGCCGAAGGCAGGAACTCGTACTCGTAGCGGGTGGGGACGGCCTCGCCAGCGGTCGCTCCGCGCGGCGGCGGCCCGGCGGATTGCGCGGCGAGCTGCCCGATGGGGAGCAAGGTGTCGATCACGGGCCTCTGCCGCGACGCCGACTGGAACTGCATGTACGCCACGTCGAGCCGGTCGATCTTCCGGGCCACGTACCACTGAATGAAGCGGTTGCCCAGCTCATTCACCTCGTCGAAGGTGACGCGGTCCTCGAAATGAGTGTAGGTGGCCTCCGGCTTTTCCCCCTGGAACTTCATGAAGTTGATGCCCCGCTTGCCGGAGACCTCCAGCCGCAGGTTCTTGCCTTCCCCGCGGACCTCGCCGATGCGGGCCAGGGCCTGCCGGAGCACGCCCGAGTTGTAGCCCCCGCACAGCCCGCGGTTCGAGGTCAGCACGAGCAGCACGCAGTTCTGCTCGGTTTCGTGCGGTTCCAGCAGCGGGTGGGTGAACCGCAATTCGGCCCGGGCGAGGTCGGCGACGATCTCGGACATCTTGCGGGTGTACGCCGCCGCCTCGGTGGCGCGGTCCATCGCCCGCTTGAACCGCGCGGTGGCGATCAGCTCCATCGTCCGCGTGATCTTGCGGATGTTGCGGACGGCCTTGAGCCGCTTGACGATCGCTCGTGCTTTGGCCATGAGGTAGCGGTCAGCTTTCAGCTTTCAGCGGCGACCACGCCCACGGGCCACGCCCCGTGGGACTTGCTGCGCCACAAGTTCCATCACGCCGTCGCCAGGGCGAGTTCGGCCTGTTGCTGCTCTTTTTCCTTGGCGGCGTGCAGATCGTAGCGGCGGCGGAATTCGTCGAGGGCCGCCCGCAGGGCCTGTTCGGCGGCGTCGTCCAGCGCGTTCGACTGTGCGATCGCGTTGCGGACTTCGGACTTCTCTTCCCGCATGAATTGGATCAGGTCCCGCTGGGCCTGCGCGATCCGCTCCACCGGCACCCGGTCGAGAAAGCCCCGCGTCCCCGCGTAGATGCTCACCACCTGGTCGGCCACGGCGAGCGGCCGGTACTGCGGCTGCTTGAGCAGTTCCACGATCCGGTAGCCGCGGTCGAGCTGCGCCTGCGTCGCCTTGTCGAGGTCGGTGCCGAGCTGGGCGAAGGCCTCGAGCTCGCGGAAGGCGGCGAGGTCGAGCTTGAGCCCGCCGGCGACCTTCTTCATCGCCTTGGTCTGGGCGTTGCCTCCCACGCGGGAGACGCTGATGCCGACGTTGATGGCGGGCCGCACGCCGGCGAAGAACAGGTCCGGCTCCAGATAGATCTGCCCGTCGGTGATCGAGATCACGTTGGTGGGGATGTACGCGGAGACTTCGCCTTCCAGCGTTTCGATGATGGGCAAGGCCGTCATCGAGCCGCCCCCCAGCTCTTCGCTGAGCTTGGCGGCCCGCTCCAGCAGCCGGCTGTGGCAGTAGAAAATGTCTCCCGGATATGCCTCGCGGCCGGGAGGCCGCCGCATCAGGAGCGCGAGTTGCCGGTACGCCTGGGCCTGCTTCGACAGGTCGTCGTACACGACGAGCGTGTGCTTCCCCTGGTACATGAAGTACTCGGCCAGGGCCGCGCCCGCATACGGGGCGACGTATTGCAGCGGGGCGGGATCGCTCGCGGAGGCGCTGATCACGATGGTGTAGTCCATCGCGCCGTGGTCCCGCAGGACTTCCGCGATGGCGGCGATCGTCGAGTCCCGCTGCCCGCAGCCGACATACACGCAGATGACGCCGGTGTCCTTCTGGTTGAGGATCGCGTCCAAGGCGATCGCGGTCTTGCCGGTCTTGCGGTCGCCGATGATCAGCTCGCGCTGCCCGCGGCCGATCGGCGTCAGCGCGTCGACCGCCATGATCCCGGTCTGCAGGGGCTGCTTGACCGGCTGGCGGGCGGCGATGCCGGGAGCGGGGGTCTCGAGCGGCCGCCGCTCGGCCGCCACGATCGGCCCCTTCCCGTCGAGCGGGTTGCCGAGCGGGTCGATCACCCGCCCGATCATCGCGTCGCCGACCGGGACCGAGAGCAAATCGCCCGTGCTCTTGACCTCGTCTCCCTCGGCGATGTCCTTGTAATCGCCGAGGATGATCACGCCGACGGAGTTCTCTTCCAGGTTGAAGACCAGTCCGCGGACGCCGTTGGGAAACTCGACCATCTCCCCGGCCATGGCGTGGGAGAGGCCGTAGCACCGCGCGATGCCGTCGCCGACCTCGAGCACCCGCCCGACTTCGCTGGTCCGGATCTGCCCGCGGAAGTCTTCAATCTCCTGCCGGATGACTGAAGCGATCTCGTCCGCTTTGAATTTCATGGAGTGTCCTCTGATGCAGGCGGGTCCGCAGCTCGTGAAGCCGCGTCCGCAGGGAACTGTCGAAAACGGTGTCGCCGACCCGGATGATCATCCCCCCCAGCAGCCCGGCGTCGGTGCGGGCCTCGATCACCGGCTCGAACGGAAGCGACTGCGCGAGCAGGTCGCGGATGCGGTTGCGGGTCGCGTCGGAAACCGCGGCGGCGGTGACGACCTGGACCCGCCGGCGGCCGCTCCGCAGCTCGTGGCGGATGCGGCCCTCGCGGAGGATCGTGGGGAGCAGTTCGAGCCGGTCGTGCCGGGCGAGCACCCGCAGAAAATTCGTGAACAATTCGGAGCCGAACGGCGCCACGACGCGATCGATGAGCGCGACCTTCTGGTCACGGCCGACGACGCCCGAAGTGAGGATGTCGGCGAAATCGGGATGGGCGGCGAGCACCTCTTCGACGAACGATCCGAACTCCTCGAGCGCCCCTTCGACCCCTTGCGCGGCCGCGGCGTCGAGAAAAGCATCCGCATAGACGCGGGCGATCGACTGCGCGCTGGGTTCCTCCAGCACGCTGGGGATGCGGGTGCGGGGATTGTCAGGGGAGTGGTCCACGGTCGTTTGTCGTCTGTAGGGTGGGCTGTGCCCACCAGCCTGGTGGAAACGGTTTCCGTCGCACTTTGGTGGGCACAGCCCACCCTACGAAATCAGTTCCGCGACGCCGCCTGCTCCCGGAACTGGACCAGCGCCTCATCGATCAGGCGATCGTGGTCGGCGTCGCCGAGGCTCCGGCCCACGACGTGCGCCGTCGCTTGGGTGACGAGGTCGCCCATCGAGTCGAACAATTCCTTCATCGCCTGGTCGCGGGCCCGCTCGATGTCGACGATCGCCCGCTGCCGGCTCGCCTCCGCCTCGTTCCGCGCGTCGCTGATGATGTCCTGCCTGGTGTGCTCGGCGTCCCGCCGGGCCTCGGCCAGGATCTCCTTCACTTCGTCCTGCACGGAGGCGAGCTTGGCGGCGTGCTCATCGAGCATCCGCTCCGCCCGCCGCCGGGCCTGCTCGGCGTCTTCGATGTCGCGGCGGATACGCTCTTCGCGGGAGTTGAGTCCCGCGGACAGCGGATCCCAGGCGAATTTCCGCAACACGAGGACGAACAAGATGAAGACCACCGCCGACCAGATGGCGAGATCCGCCTTCCATCCGAGCGGCGCTCCGGTGTAGTGCACGTCGACGTGCGCCTCCGGCCCGAGCGCCTCCCGGATTTTCGCCGCAGCCTGCTCGACCTGCTGCTCGTCATGGACGCGGACTTCGATCTGCGGATGCGCCGCCCCTTCGGGCGCTTCGGCGTGCAGGGGCTCGGCGGCGCACAGCCCCCCCCACGCCGGAATCAAGCTGAACACCACAACCGCGCAGCAGGCCAGCCGCCCGGCGCGACCCAATTCGGACACCGACATCGACGCTCCTCCGGAAATTTCCACCGTGCGATCCGCCGAGCCGTCAGACGCCGGCTTCCGGCCACGGGGCGCCAGCGATGATGCACACGATCAGGGCGAAGAAGGTCACGCCTTCGATGAGCGCCGCCGCGATGATCATGGCCGTCTGCACTTGACCGGCGACTTCCGGCTGACGGGCCATGCTTTCCACCGCCGCCGCGCCGATCCGGCCGATGCCCCACCCCGCGCCGATGATCGTCACCGCCGCGCCGATCGCACCGGAGAAATGCACCCCTCCCTGGCCCACTTCCGCAAAGGCGGGGACCGCCATCGCGAGAAACACACCCACGGTCAAACCGGCAATCTGCACAGCCTGCTTCACGTTACCATCTCCTGTTTTCTTGCTCGATGCGGCGGCCCGAAGGGGACCGCGGAAACCGTACACTGTCGTTTTTCCGCCACATTCAACCAATCCCTCTCGGGAAACACAACCTAGTGCTCGTGGATCGCCGTCGCGATGAACAGCGTCGCCAAGAATGCGAAGATATATGCTTGCAAGAACGCCACGAACAGCTCCAGCAGGCCGATCGCCACCTGTCCCAGAATGCTGGCCGGCGTCACCAGGGGATACAGCCACGACGCCTGCTCGCTGCGCGCCGCGACGGCGATGAACGCCAGGATCATCGCGATCACCGTGTGACCCGCCATGATGTTCGCGAAGAGTCGCACGGCCAGCACGCCATGCTTGATGAGCAGCCCGACCAACTCGATCGCCCAGATCATCGGGATCATGAGGTACTTCATGGCCCCCGGAACCTCCATGCCGGGAACCAGCCCCTTCCAGAAGCCGAGCACGCCCTTCTGCTGCGTTCCGTAATACAACACGGTGCCGAAGGTCACCACCGCGAGCGCCCCCGTCACGTTGATCTCTCCGGTGGCGGAACCGAGCCACGGGAAAGCTCCCAGCAGATTGCAGAACAGGACATAGAAGAAGCACGACCACACGAACGGGAGATATCGATCGGCGGGGTGGCTGCCCAGCGGAATGTCGGCATTATGCCCCGCCCGGCGCGGATCCGCATTCTCACCACCCGAGACGAAGTCGGCGTGCCCTTCGTGCTCGGGATGAAGGTGGCCGTTCGCCGGCTTGTGGTGATGGTGCGGGTTCCCAATGGTCGGCCGCACCACCTCGTCGCGAATGAAAACCGCCAGCGTCTCCCAGAAGTTCCACCACCGCCCCCGGACCGGATCTCCCGAGCGCACCCGCTTCGCCAGTCCGCGAAAGATCAGGAACGCCGCCGCACCCGCCACCACCTGCAGCACCATGAACTTCGTGAGCTGCAACCCGAAAATCCGCGGCAACTCGAGGTGCGTGTCGAACGGCAAATGGAAGTACGGGAAGTCCCGCACGTGATGGAATGTATCGTCGTGAGCTGCGGCCATGATTCCCTATCACCTCGCCAGGCGCGCGGGATCGTTCGAACACGAATTGCCGAACGGCGGCCGGACGATCATCAGCGTTTCGACCAGGAGCATCCCCAGATAGTAGGCGAGCAACCAGACGATGAATTCGCGAAAGCCCAGTCGCGGCAGCGCCGCCCGCATCGCCAGGACGCCCGCCAACACGACCAGCATCCGCAACACGGTCGCCGCGAGGATCATCGCCACCGGCGCCGCGGAACCGCGCCCAGAGGACGCCAGACAGAGAGTCAGCCAACCGGGAACGAGACACAACAGACCGGAAATCGTCAGCCCGAGAAGCCCCGCCGATCCCGCCAGCATCCACGCCGGGCCGCCCAGCAAGATCCACAGCCCCAGCGCGGCCGCGGTCAATATCCCGCAACGTTGGAATGCTCCGTGCTGTTTGTCCTGCCCCGAAATCACCTGTTCGTCTCGCGATCCTTGGGCATGTTCGATTCGTCGGCGCTGCGCGACTTCAACATCGCGATCAGATGACTGGCCGCCACCGCGAAACCCAGCAAGGCCCCCGCGACCAGCAGCCAGGGATCCGTCCCGTACCGCTGGTCGAGCCAATGCCCCCCCCAGGCGGGCAAGGCCATCTCCAGCGATACCAGCGTGATCCGCTGCGCCCACTCCATCCCGACGACCAGCGGGGGCCGGCCGTCTCTTGCGGGTCGAGGCACGGGTTGGCTCTCGCTGAGCTTTGGAAGACGACCCCGCGGAAACCGGACCCGATCCAGCGCAGCCCGCTCCCGGGATCCTGGAAAGGCCGTTCCCCCTCCAGCGGGCGGTCAGTCTATTGGCTGCCTCGACGGATTCGAAGTCCCGAAGTCTCCCTTTTTTCCGAATTCCCAATAGTGGTCCGGGCTGTTCCCGAGGGTGAAAAGCAGCGCGACCAACGGCACGGTTTCCGACTGCGGCATGCACCCTCGGCCCGCCGTTCGCTTTCAGACGACTTCGAGAAATCTTCGAAAGAGTCCGCGATATCCGGTGGAAGAAATCGCCCAGCGGTCGCTATTCGTCTACGCAGGGAGCGTGATAGCCGGCGGACAACCGTCCCGCCGGCCGGGCGGCATTGCCCTGCTATCGGAAAAGCGTGATCCGCGGGGCGCGGTCATCCGTTCCCCTATTCATCCCTTGCCAACCGTGGAAGCCGGTTCATCGTTTCGAATGAATCGTCGGGTCGTTCCGCCGCGGGTTCGAAATCGGCGCGCCTGAATTTCATTCGGGCCGCGACCATCCAGCATTCGGGCCGGTTTTCGAGACTTTCGCCGGAGGACTGCCGCCAATGACCGAAGACTTTCTCACCGCCCGCACCCGCAAGGAGTTGACGGTCCTGGCGCGGCGGCACCGCGTCGGCGGCTGGCATTCGATGAAGAAGGCTGACCTGGTCCAGGCGATCCTCACCGCCCGGCATCGCCGGGTCGCCGATTGCGCCGAGCGCAATCCCCGCCGTCGGCTCGCCGTCGCCGTGCCGGAAGCCGCCTTCCCCCGCGGACAGGACCGCATCTCGGCCGAGGCGGTCGATTCCTCTTGGATCCACGTCCGCTGGGAGATCAGCCGGGGAGGCGTCCGGCGGGCGGAAGCCGCGCTCAAAGCCGCTTGGCACCAAGCGGTCCCCGTGCTGCGGGTGTTCGACGTCACGCCGGACGAACACGCCTCCGCCACGCGGCGGCTGATCGCCCAGATCGAAATCCATGCCGAGACGGACCATTGGTTCGTCCCGGTCGCCGACCCGCCGCGGTCCTATGAGGTGGAGATCGGCTACCGCACGCCGGCCGGCCGGTTCCACTCGCTGGCGCGTTCCCGGCGGGTCCGCACGGCGCGCCCCGGCAGCCGCGCGTGCGCTTCCAATGGCCGGGACAACGGCCATGTCGCCTCGACCCCGGCCCGCGCCGCGGCTCATGCTCCCTGCCGTGCGCTTCCCAGGCCGTCGTGTGCCGGTTCGGCGAACGGCGCCGCGGGCCGCCACGGCGACGGTGAGTTCGAGTTCACCCTCGACGCGGAGATCATCATCCACGGCATGACCCACCCGCACGCGGAGACCACGCTCCTCGGCGAGCCGGTCCATCCGAACCCGGACGGATCGTTCACGCTGCACCTCAGCCTCCCGAACGGCCGGCAGGTGATCCCCGCGGTCGCCGTCGCCCCCGACGGCAGCGCGCAGCGGACGATCATTTTGTCCGTGGACCGCAATACCCGCGAGCTGGAGCCGCTGCCGCTGGGGGAGGAGTTCTGACAAGACCCAATGTCCAAATCCCAATGACCAACTCGATCCGACGATCCGTTCGGAAGCTGGTCATTGGGATCTGGTCATTGGACATTCGATTTCCCGCGCAGCGTCTTGCCCCTTCCGCGCCGCGGCGGTACGATGAACGGCGCGAACCACGGTTCGCGAAAGGTTTCTGCCGTGTTCGATACTCGGGCTGATGTGTTGACCCTACAATCATGACCCGGGGGACCTTCCTCGTCCGGCCGCGCGTATCTCCGGCTTGTCCGGATCACGCAACCCGGGCCCAGGTCCCCACTTCGTCACTACGGGTTCTGAACATGTCTGCCGCCCGACCGGCACCGCGCGGAGGCCTTTTTTCGTGACTCCGTGGGGCAGACCTCCCGGTCTGCCCGGCAGGCTGGAAAGCCTGCCCCACGCACTTCGATTGCGGCCCGTCGCATGAACCTGTTCGCCCGCCAGGAGGCGGACCGTCTCGCAGAGGCGCGGCCGCTCGCCGCCCGCATGCGGCCCCGCACGCTCGACGAGTTCGCCGGGCAGGAGCATTTTCTCGGCGAAGGCAAACTGCTGCGGCGGATGCTCACCGCCGACCGCATCGCCTCGGTCGTGTTCTATGGTCCCCCCGGCTCGGGCAAGACGTCGCTGGCCGAGATCATCGCCCGCCACACGAAGAGCACCTTCCGCGCGTTGAACGCCGCGGCGAGCGGCGTGAAGGAGCTGCGGGCGATCCTCGACGAGGCCCGCAACCGCCTCGCCGCGGACGGCACGAAGACGGTGCTGTTCATCGACGAACTGCACCGCTTCAACCGCGCCCAGCAGGACGTGCTCCTGCCGGACGTGGAGTCCGGCGTGGTGAGCCTCGTCGGGGCGACGACGGCCAATCCGTTCTTCTCGCTCGTCTCGCCGCTCATCAGCCGCAGCCAGATCTTCGAGTTCCGCCCACTGTCGCGCGAGGACGTGCTCGAGCTGTTGCGGCGGGCGCTCGCCGATGAAGAACGCGGCCTGGCGAAGCACGGGATCGCCGCGACGGACGAAGCGCTCGAGTTCCTCGCCGACATCTGCGACGGCGACGCCCGACGGGCGCTCAACGCGCTGGAGATCGGCGTGCTGTCGCTCGCGGAGAGTGACGACTTGCGAGTGACGAGTGACGAGAAAAACGCACCCCCCTCCCTTCCAGGGAGGGGCCGGGGGAGGGTCGTCGAGCACCGTGAGCAATCACCCTCCCCCTGCCCCCTCCCTCAGAGGGAGGGGAGTTCCGAGATGCCTGTCTTCGACCTCGCCGTCGCTCAGGAGTCGATCCAGAAAAAGGCCATCTCCTACGACGCCGCCGGCGACGAGCATTACGACGCCGCGAGCGCCTTCATCAAGAGCATGCGCGGCAGCGACCCCGACGCCGCCCTCTACTGGCTGGCCCGGATGCTCGAAGCCGGGGAAGACCCGCGGTTCCTCGCCCGCCGGATCGTGATCGCCGCCGCCGAGGACGTGGGCAACGCCGACCCGCAGGCGCTCGTCGTCGCGGCGGCGGCGGCGCAGGCCACGGAATTGATCGGCCTCCCCGAGTGCCGCATTCCCCTCGCGCAGGCGGTGACGTACATCGCGACGGCCCCCAAGTCGAACGCCTCGTACATGGCGATCGACGCGGCCCTCGACGACGTGCGCCACCAGCGGATCATCCCCGTCCCCGTGCACCTCCGCGATTCGCACTACGGCGGAGCGAAGCGCATGGGACACGGCGCAGGCTACCGATACGCCCACGACGCGCAAGAAGGCTGGGTCGATCAGGATTATCTCGGCGTCGACAAGACGTACTACGAGCCGGTCGGTCGCGGTTACGAAGCGGAACTGAAGCGCCGGCTGGACGAGTTGCGCGCCCGGCGAGGGAAGTCGGGCGACGAAGGAACGGCATGAACGACGACGATTCGCGGCGATCTCACCGCGGCGCGGTCGCGGGGCCGAACGCCTGCTGCGGCGGGGCCGCGGCCGTGTCTCCGTAATACAGGCACGGGTCGTCGATGATCCACTCGGTGGACCACTTGCCGGTGTCCGCATTGCAGACGTTGAAGAAGTACGAGTTGATGTACAGCGCGCGATATCCGTACGGGTTGTGCGAGGCAACGTGGTCCTGCGGACGCAGATCGCCGACTCCGGGCCGCGCGTAATAATGCACCCGGCCGTCCGGCGTGAACGACATCCCGAGCGTCCACCACCCGGGCGTTACGAGTGGTCCGGCGTAGTCGTGGCCGCTGTCCTGACCGCGGATGACGAGCACCGCCGAGTCCTGCGGGTTCTTGCCATCGGTCCGGCTGTTGAACTGGATGAAGATGCCGGGGTAGTAGGTCTCGAACTTCTGCTGGCGGCCGCCGCCGAAGATCTTGAGGCCCTTCTTGTTCTCCCAGATTTGCGTGGTGGCGCTCGCGCGGAACCCGAACGACGTGCCGGTGTGGTCTTCCCATTCCTCGAACGGGGGCAGATGGACGCGGACGACCATGCTCGGCGAGCGGTTCACCGAGACATGGTAGCCGTTGAAGATCAGGTCGTCCTGCCCGCCGTCCCGTCGCAGAAGATTGGGAATCCCCGCGTACTGCGAGCGGAGCAGCATCGCGCCGCCGCTGCCGGGCAGGCCCCCCTCGGGGGTCGGCACGCGCTTCACGATCTCCGGCGTGCCCCGCTTGGCGCTTTCCTTCCACTTCCCGTTCTCCGAGTAGCCGAGCGGATCGCGGGTCTGCCCGTCCTGCTCGCGGCTCGCCTTGGGGAGGTTGGGGTGGTAGGTCCACTTCTCGTCCTCGAAGTCGTCCCCGTAGCGTTCGTCGCGCTGCCCGGTCCCGGGGACGAGCCGCTGGGCGAGCGCGGATTCGGCGGCGAGCCCGAGCACGGCGAACGAGAGAAGCAATCGCAGGGGAACGGACTTCGGGATCCGCATGAGTTCGACTCCTTGAACGGGCAGATGCCGGAATGAAGCTGTGCCGGGGTCGCCGGCGCGCGCTCCGCGCGCGACGGGGCGACTCCAGGTTGCTTATCGGCCGCCGCTCCGGCGCGGTCCACGGAATCGCTGGAATCCCCGCGAACAACGCCTTCGGCCGGCTTGGGGCGCCCGCAGAGTTTCTCCGCCTTCACATGCCGTCCGCAGTGATCCCGGTTCCTGGGGGACCCCGGGATCGTCCCCACCCGCTCGTTGGGACTTCTGCCGACCGCGCATCGAACGGCCGGCGTACTACGCTGAATCCACGAGCCTGCGAGGTGCATCATGAAATCGGACACCATTGGCCGGCCGATGGAAATCCTGATGATCGAGGACAGCCTGACGTTCGCCCGGATCACGATGGGAGCGTTGCGGAGCGGCGGCATCGAACACCGTCTCACCTGGGTCTCCGACGGGGCCGAGGCGATGGACTTCCTCCATCGCCGCGACAAGTACGCCCAGGCCCCGCGGCCGGACTTGATCCTGCTGGATCTCGGCCTCCCCACGGTCGATGGACGCGTCGTCCTGCGCGACATCCGCAAGGAAGACCGGCTCGCCGGCATCCCGGTGGTCGTGATGACCGCCAGCACCGACGAGGAAGACCGCCTGCAGAGCGAACGGCTGCAAGTCGAGGCGTTCATGATCAAGCCGATCAACCTGCAGAAGTTCCTCGCCCTCGTCCGCAAGCTGAAGCGCTACTGGCACGCCGACATGCTGCTGCCCAACGGCGTTTGAAGAGCCTATGAGCCGCGGGGTTTATCCCCGCGGTGGGGGACCGACTCTCCCGAACGAGATAGCGGGTTCTCCAGTTCCGGCCCGTCTTTTCCCGCAGGCGGGACAAACCCGCTGGCGCATTACAATCGGATCAGCGCTTGGCGCCTGTCGCACTTCGGTTGTCGGGAACCCTGCGCAGCCGCACCTCGCCGTCGCTGTTGCCGACGGCGAGCGTCTTCCCGTCCGGGGAGAACGCCAGCGCGGTGACACCCCACGCGGATTCCTCTTCGATCGAGGTGATCGCCGTCTCGGTCCGCAGGTTCCACGCCGTGAACTTCCCCTTCTCGTCATTGACTCCTTCGCCGCCCGTCGCCAGCAGGCGGCCGTCGGGCGAGAACGCGGCGCACCAGTACTCTCCAGTGCTCTGATCGAGTACGGCATGTGGCAGTTTCGTCTCGATCTCAAGGACAGTGAGCCGTCTTGTGTTCTTCGTTCCCGTTTGCAGATGCAGGAGAAATCGACCGTCCGGCGACACCGGAGTAACGAAATTGAAACCGAACCATAGTTGATGGGATCCAAAGAACTCGGCAACCGATTTCCCCGTAGCGACGTCGCGAACATCGAGCAACAAGGCCCCACTCGCCGCGTCCGACCGATGGATCAGCAACCGGCGGCCGTCCGGCGTGAATCGCAACGTCCGTGCAGCCGGCGATCCTGTGTCGATTTGGGATCTGATCTCCCCCGTCTCGGAATCGACGATCTCGATCACGCCGTCGTCGCGGTCCACGGCGAGCAGGCGGCAATCGGGCGCGGGAATCGGCCGCTCGTCGTCGGGTTCGAGCAGCGTCCGCGTGGTCGAGCGGCCTTCGATGTCCCAGAAGATCGTGCCGTCCTGGGTGCCGAACACGACTTCACGTGCATCCGGAGTGAATTCGGCGAATTGTCCTCCCCCTTCGATGGCGAGCGAGGCGAGCTCGATCGGCGGCAGCGTGTCCCGGATTCGCCAGACGCGCAAGACTCCCGGCACGGGGAGACTCGATACACGCTCGTTCCGAGAATAAAAGTTGTATGCGAGCGTGACGATCTGCTCTCCGTCCGGCGAGAAGGCGATGTGATGGACGGGCAGCGCATAGGGCTTCATTCGGCCGATCATGGCGAACTCGGCCGGCGCTTCCTCCACGAGCGGCGTGCCGAATCCCAGCGACATCAAGCCGCCGCAGCCGGCGCACAGTGCCGCCATGCAGGCCGCGCCACAAACACCGACGATGGCCGTCCGCATCGATCCGCCCTCCGCTTCCGATCGGTCGAGATTCCGGACTTTCGGCGGCGCGAATGATACGGAAGTTCCGTATTGCGTCAATCGCAATCCGGCGGCCTTGCAAGTCGTGGGGGATTCTGCGACGAAGGATACACGATTTCGATTCGACGATCCGGATCAATCACTCCATGCCCCAAACCGCCGAACCCGAAGCTCCGCTCACCGACCCGACGGCGCTCGCCCGCTTCGGCAGGCTGGAGGTCGTGGCCCGGCTGATCGTCGAGGGGTACATGATGGGGCAGCACAAAAGCCCCTTCAAAGGCTCGAGCATCGAGTTCGTCGAGCACCGCCAGTACTACCCCGGCGACGAGATCCGCCACATCGACTGGCGGGCCTACGGCAAGACCGGCAAATACTACATCAAGGAATACGAGGACGAGACGAACCTCCGCTGCCAGCTCCTCGTCGACGCCTCCGGCAGCATGGGCTACGCCGGGAAGACCCTCTCGAAGTTCGACTACGTCCGCTATCTCGCCGCCGCGCTCGGCTATCTGCTGCTCATGCAGCGCGACGCGACCGGACTCGTCACGTTCGACACGAAGCCCCGCGAGCGGTGCGACCCGTCGAGCAACGCCCGCAACTTCCAGCGGCTCGTGCAGATCCTCGAAGCGACGCGCACCGGCGGCGAAACGAGCCTCGCCCAGGTCTTCGAAAAAATCCTCCCCTCGATCAAACGCCGCAGCCTGTGTGTGGTCCTGAGCGACTGCTTCGACCGGATCGACCCGCTGATGACGGCCCTCAAGGCGTTCCGCCACGCCCGGCACGAAGTGGTCCTGTTCCACGTCGTCGCGCCCGAGGAGGAGGAGTTCCCTTTCACCCGCCCCACGCAGTTCCGCAATCTCGAGCGGAACGGCCACCGGCTGCTGGTCGATCCGCACCAGTTGCGGGCGCATTACCTCGAGCGCTACCGCGAATTCCGCGAGGAGCTGGAGCGGCGCTGCCGGACGATCGGGGTTGACTATTGCCACCTCACGACCGCCCAGCCGTATCACGTGGCGCTCGGGGCCTTCCTCGACGCGCGCGCGCGGCGGAAGGGGAAGGCGAGGTGACGAATGGCGGAATGCGGAATGCGGAGTGCGGAGGTCGGAATGACCGGTCGCCCCCCGCTGGCTCGTCATGCCCGCGAAGGCGGGCATCCAGCGGCGGCGCGCACGACAGGCTGGGTTCCCGTCTGCTCGGGAATGACGGATCCCGCCTGCGCGGGAATGACGACGTCGCGTTCCCCGATGGACTGAGGGTGGAACGACCGGTCGTCGATCGCCGACGCGCTACTCGCAGCAGCCGTCGCACGCGTCCTCGCCGCAGCCGCCGCAGGCGGAGACGCGGCGCATCGCGAACACGCCCCGGTCCTTCTCGGCGCAGTAGTTTGCGAAGAACTCGCAACGGTCGGCCCGGCCATCGTAGGTGTAGACGCCCCCCGCCAGCCAGCCGAGGTCTTCCTGCCCGTGGAAGAACGTGGCCGCGCCCTCCTCTGTGACGTGCAGCATCGCTTCGGATTCGAACGGCACGCACTTCAGGAACGTCGCGTGGAAGCGGGCGTGATAATGGCGGTCGTCGCAGCGGGTGATGATCGCCCGCAGGCGGCCGTTGTGCCCGTTGGTCTCGCTCTCCCAGGTGCCTTCCCACACGCCGTCGAGACCGCGCTCCGGCGGGCAGTACTGCTGCGCCGCGCGAAAGTCCTGCGAGAAGGTCGAGCACCCGGCGGCGCAGAGCAGCAGGACCGCCGCTGCGAATCGCCCGGTCCGCAATCTCCGCCCGACCTGCGGCATCCTGTCCTGCGGCATGAGTGCCCCGTCCGTGACCGTTCCGCAAGCGTCCCTGCCGAATCGTCTTCGGCCCGAATTCGCATCGGCAAACCCCGCTCCATTTCTTCGCTACGATCCCAGCGGCCCGCAAAGTTTGACACGGACGGGTATATTCGACGCCATGTCCGTCGACGCCCGCTACACGAAGCAGCATTTCAGCGTCAAGCCGTTTCTCGGCTACTTCCAGCACATCGCCGAGCGGTATCCGCACGTCGATCTGGCGGCGATCTGCGCCGCCGCCGGCCTGCCGATCTCCTATTTCGACGACCCGGAAAACTGGGTCTCGCTGGAATGGGCGGTCGCGTTCTTCGAGGCCTGCCGCGAGCAGACGGGGAACGAGCGGTTGTTCTACGAGGCGGGGCTGGCGAGCGTCACCTCGCGGGCCGTCGGCCGGGCGATGTTCGTCCTCGTCAAGTACGCGCTTTCGATCCAGACGATCTACGAACAGGCGCCGGCGTTCGTCGAGCGGCTGAACAAGATCGTGCGGATCACGATCCTCGAGTCCCGCCGGCACTACATGAAGTTCCGCATCGAGCCGCGGACCGACCACGTCGACGAATCCGAGCTCGGTCTACTGCGCGCGGCTTGCGAGTCGTACGTGATGCCCAACACGTTCGGCTACCTCGCCGCCGCCCCGACCGCCAAGGGGCTGCCCTCCGCCGAATTGACCATCGACCGCACGGAAAGCGCGCGGGGGCTGCCGAGTTGGACCGTCGAGGCGCGGTTTCACGACACGCTCGGCCTGCGGCCGTGGTTCGTCGCGTCGTCGCTCGCCGGCATCGCGGCGGGCGGAATGGTCTGGGCGTTTGCGCCGGCGCTGGACGAGACCGCGGCGCGGGGGGCGCTCGCGGCGTTGACGGCGGGAGCCGTCGTCGCGGCGCCGGTCGTGTGGATCGCCTTCAAGATGGCGGCCGGGCAGCGGACCGCCGCCTCGGAGACCTCCGACTCGCTCGCCGTCCTCGACGACCGCTACAAGGAGCTGCAGCGGGAGCGCGAGCACGCGGAGCGGCTCCAGCAGCTCGACCAGCAGAAGACGCAGTTCTTCCAGAACATCTCGCACGAGTTCCGCACGCCGCTCACGCTGATCACCGGACCGCTCGAAGCGCTGCTCGCCGGGCATCAGGGCGAATTGCCGGACGCGGCCCGCGCGCAGCTCGAGATCATGCTCCGCAACTCGCGGAGGCTGCTGCGGCTGATCAACCAGTTGCTCGACCTGTCGAAGCTCGACGCCGGCTCGATGGAGCTCCGCCGCAGCCGCGTCGATCTCGTGCCGCTCGTGGGGCGGGTGTGCGCGTGCTTCGAATCGGCCGCGCAGCGGAAGGAGATCCTGCTCCAGTTCGTGAGCGAGACCGGTTCGCTCGTGGCGGAGATCGACCTCGACAAGATCGAGAAGGCGCTGTTCAACCTGCTGTCGAACGCGCTCAAGTTCACGGAGAGGGACGGCCGGATCCGCGTCCGGCTCGCCCGGGAGGACGCGCACTGCGAGATCATCGTCAAGGACACCGGCTGCGGGATCCCCGCCGCCGAATTGCCGTTCATCTTCGAGCGGTTCCGGCAGGCCGACGCCACTTCGACCCGCGCCCACGAAGGGACCGGCATCGGGCTGGCCATGGTCCGCGAGTTCGTCGAGCTGCACGGCGGGCGGGTGACGGTCGACAGCCGGCCGGGGAGCGGCAGCCAGTTCACCGTGACGCTCCCGCTGCACGGCGCGGAAGGCGCGATCGGCGCCGCGGTCGAGCTGGTCGAAGCGCCGTCCGAAGACGACGAAGCGCTTGCGCTGGAGCTGGCGGGGATCTCCGCCGGTGAGGGGCGATCCGCGGAGGGCCGCGAAACCGCAAGCGATGCGGTTGTCGAGGAAGCGACGACGGAGACGACTCGCGCTGCGCCTCTGGTGCTCGTCGTCGAGGACAATCCCGACATGCGGGCCTACATCCGCTCGTGCTTCGAGGGGGTGGACGTCTCCGTGGCCGTCGCCGAGGACGGCGTTGCGGGACTCGAGCTGGCGCGGCGGCTCAAACCCGACCTCGTCGTCAGCGACGTGATGATGCCCCGCATGGACGGGAACCGAATGCTCGCCGAGATTCGCCGCACGCCGGAAATCCAGCAGGTCCCCGTGATCCTGCTGACGGCGAAGGCGGGAGACGAACCGAAGCTCGACGGGCTGCGAGCGGGGGCTGACGACTATCTCGCCAAGCCGTTCAACCGCGACGAGCTGCTCGCGCGGGGCATGAACCTCATCCGGCTGCGGGCCATGGCCCGCGAGATCCAGGAGTTCAACGAGCGGATGACGCGCGACGTGTTGCGCCGTTATCTTCCGCCGGCCCTCGTCGAGAAATTCGTCTCCGGCGAGCTCGCGCTCGACGCGGAGCCCCAGACCGCCGCCGTGACGGTCCTGTTCTGCGACCTGGAAGGGTTCACGACGCTCACGTCGAAGCTGCGGGCGGCGAAGATCAGCCGCGTCCTCAACGAATACCTCACGGCGATGAACGACGCGATCTTCGCGCACGGCGGGACGATCGACAAGTTCATCGGCGACGCGATCATGGTGATCTTCGGCGCGCCCTCGGAGATGCCGCCGGGCGAGCAGGCCCGCGCCGCGGTCGCCTGCGCCCGCGCCATGCAGCAGGCGCTCGACCGCCTCAACGCGAAGTGGGGCGCGGAAGGCATTGGCCCGTTGCGGATGCGCGTCGGCATCCATCACGGGCCGGCGATCGTGGGACAGTTCGGCAGCGACAAGCGGAGCGACTACACCGCGATCGGGCCGACGGTCAACTTCGCCTCGCGGATCGAATCGGCCTGCGAGCCGGGGGCGATCTTCGTCTCGGGCGAAGTCGCCGACTGGCTGTCCGAGGGCGAGATCGCCGAGGCGGGGGCATTCGAGCTGAAAGGAATTCCAGGCGACGTGACATTGTGGCGCGTGCGTTAGCGCCGCGTCCGTGCCGCCCAATCCAAGCGTTTGCGCATCAATCGCGACCCCGCGGCCCTCGTGGTAGAATTATGGATCGCAAGCGAATTCCGTCGAATCAGCCGAGGCGTTGGAGCAAGCCGTCCCGATGAAGCGACACGTCATGGCGGTGCGCATCGCGATCTGGTCGTGCGTCGCGATTTGCGGAGCGGGCGCCGCATTCGCCGCCGACTGGCCTCACTGGCGCGGTCCAAGTCACGATGATCGATCGAGCGAACCCTCCGGCTGGACCGGGAGTCGCTGGCCGGTCGAAAAGAAATGGACCGCCGAGGTCGGCGAAGGGGCGTCCTCCCCGATCGTCGCCAAGGGCAAGCTGTACGCGCTCGGCTGGAAGGACGGCCGCGATCGACTCGTCTGTCTCGACGCTGCGAACGGCCAGGAAATCTGGGCGCAGTCGTATCACGCTCCGCAGTACGGCCGGCACAGCGCGGGCGACAAGGGACTCTACCGCGGCGTCTCGGCGACCCCCGCGCTCGATGCCGACGCCGGCCTGCTCTTCACCGTCGGAATCGACGGCGAACTCGTCTGCTGGAATGCCGACGACGGCCGGGAAGCCTGGCGGCTCAACCTCTACGACACGTTCCGCGCCGGACAGCGGCCGGACGTCGGCGGGCGGCGCGGCGGCCAGGGCCGCCGCGACTACGGCTACACGAGCTCGCCCCTCGTGCAGGGAGAGACGCTGATCGTCGAGGCCGGATCGCCCGAAGGAGCGCTCATCGCTCTCGACAAGCGGACGGGAAAGAAGCAGTGGGCCTCGGAGGCCCGCGAAGAGGCGGGGCACTCCGGCGGGCCGGTCCCGATCGCCGTCGAGGGCGTCCCCTGCGTGGCGGTCCTCGCGCTCAGAAACCTGCTCGTCGTCCGAACCGACGGGGCGAACGCGGGGAAGACCGTCGCGACGTTCCCGTGGACGACCGATTTCGCAAACAACATCCCCACGCCGGCCGTCAGCGGACACTCGCTCATCGTGACGAGCGCCTACAACCAGTTCGCGATCTGCCGGGTGGACGTCTCCCTGAACGGAGCCAAGGAGGTCTGGCGGACGAAGGACGTCGCCTCCGGAGTGTGCAGCCCGATCGTGCATGACGGCCGCATCTACTGGGCCTGGCAGGGGGTGCACTGCGTCGACTTCGCGACCGGAAAGGAGCTGTGGCACGGAGGAAGCGTGGGCGCTGCCGGCTCATGCATCCTCACCGCGGACGATCGGCTCATCGTGTGGGCCGACCGGGGCGACCTGCTGCTCGCCGAGACGGCGAAGCGCTCCCCGGCCCGCTACACGGAGTTGGCCCGCCTCCGCCGCATCGGCGACGCCGACGCCTGGCCGCACGTCGTCCTCGCCAGCGGCCGCCTCTACTGCCGCGACCGCGCCGGCCGGCTGACATGCCTCGCGATCGGCGGCGAATAGTCGTGCCTCTCCGCGAGCCTCCGGCCGCTCGCGCCCTACCCGCCCTTTGCGGCTTCCGCCCGCGGCTGATAGAATTTCACCGATCTTCGCCGGCCACGCCCTACCCGGTAGTGTAACGGTAGCACCACGGATTTTGGTTCCGTTAGTCGAGGTTCGAATCCTCGCCGGGTAAATTCGTTCGTTCGCGTCGGTTAGCAGGATGTTGAAAAAGGGGACAGGCACCCGCAGCAGCCCGCATTTTATGGGCCATTTCCGAGCATCCGCGGGAGCCAGTCTCCTTTTTCAACAGTCGGCTAGCCGCGACCCGAAGCCGAGCGGCGTAGCCGCCGAGCGAGCGGCCCGCCCCTCGCTCGGCGCGGCTGGTCGACAGCTCGGTCCTGCAGGCGGAGAGCCCTCGATTCTGATCGCATTCATCCTCGTTCATCCTTCCGCCGGTCGAGTTTCTCCATCCTCCTCCTCGAACTTCGATCTTCCGAACTTCTTTTCTCCTGCTCTCCCTCCTCCTCTTCCGTCGTTTCCCGTCTCCGCGGATAATACGGGCAGCAATGGAGCCTCCCGATGAACCGCACGCAACGGGCACTCGAGGACTTCCTCGCCGCGGCCCCGTGGTATCTCGCCCTGGCTGTCGCGATCGGAATCCTCATCTGGATCAGCTTGCGCATCAAGGCACGGTTTCGCGATGGTGCGGATCCTGCCGGGGACCCGCAGTGGATGCTCTCGCATTTCCGCGAACTGCAACGCCAGGGTGGTCTGAGCGAGGAGGAATTCCGATCCATCAAAGGTCGGCTGATGGATCGGATCGACGGCTCGCCCCGCGCGCAGGACGCGCTTCCGCACGACCGTTCGCCCCACGCCCGCACCGGCGAGCACCAGGGCGACGCCGCCGCGCCGCCTGATCGGCAGCAACCCGGCGGAACGCGGAAGGACGAGATGACACGGCACGATCGGCCCACAGCGAAGGAAAGTTGATGCCCTCCAATCGAGAGTTCACGTCCGGCAAGCGCGGCGGCCCCACCAAGAAGAACGCCAACTGCTCGTTCTGCCGCAAGAGCTATCGCGAGGTCGGTCCCCTCGTCGAAGGCCCCGAGGACGTTTACATCTGCGGCGAATGCATCGAGCTTTGCCAATCGATCCTCAACCAGGAGCGCCGCCGCCGCGGCGCTTCGCGCAAGCTGTTCAGCCGCGTCCCCACCCCCCGCGAGATCGTCTCCCATCTCGACCAGTACGTCATCGGGCAGGACCAGGTGAAGCGGATGCTCGGCGTCGCCGTGCACAATCATTACAAGCGGCTGATGGTCCACGAGGAGGACGACGGAGACGTCGAGATCGAGAAGTCGAACATCATGCTCATCGGACCGACCGGCTGCGGCAAGACGCTGCTCGCCCGCACGCTGGCCCGTTACCTGCAAGTCCCCTTCGCGATCGGCGACGCCACCACCCTCACCGAGGCGGGATACGTCGGCGAAGACGTCGAGAACCTGCTGTTGAAACTCCTGCACGCGGCCGATTTCGATATCGAGTCCGCCCAGCGGGGGATCCTGTTCATCGACGAGATCGACAAGATCGGCAAGACCAGCCAGAACGTCTCGATCACCCGCGACGTCTCGGGCGAGGGGGTCCAGCAGGCGCTGCTCAAGATGCTCGAAGGGACGGTCGCCAACGTCCCCCCCCAGGGAGGCCGCAAGCACCCCGAGCAGCAGTACATTCAGATCGACACCACGAACATCCTCTTCATCTGCGGCGGGACCTTCGTCGGGCTGGAGGACATCATCGGCAAGCGCCTCGGCCGGAAGATGATCGGCTTCGGCCAGAAGCCCGAAGAGCAGGCCCGCCGCTCGGACCTGCTCCCGCAGGTCAGCGTCGACGACGTGCTGGAATACGGCATGATCCCGGAGCTCGTCGGCCGTCTGCCGATCATGGGCACGCTCGCCCCGCTGGCCGAAGAGGACCTCGTCCGCGTTCTCACCGAGCCGAAGAACTCGCTGGTGCGGCAGTACCAGAAGTTCTTCGAGATGGAGCAGGCGGAGCTGGAATTCACGGAGCCGGCCCTGCGGGAGATCGCCCGCATCGCGCGGGCGAAGGAGACCGGCGCCCGCGGGCTGCGGAGCGTCGTCGAGCAGGCGATGTTCCAGATCATGTTCGAGCTCCCCGAACAGGAACCCGGCCGCAAGTACGTCCTCACCCCCGAGGCGATCCGCGGCGAGCAACCGGTCATTCCCCGCGACGATTCTGCCGCCGCGTGAGTGCCTCAAGTTCGCACCACGGCACGTCACCGGCCCAACAGTTCGTACCGCCAGCCGCCGATCGGGTTTCGAGCGCGCGTCAGGCGGAATGCGCGGCCGAGGACCTGCGAGCGGACGAAGCCTTCTTGATCCGGCTTGATCCGCTGGAAGCGGCCGCGGCCGCGGCGATGAATGCGGAAGTCGATCTCCGGGCCGCGGGCGTCGATCAGCCAGTACTCGCGGACTCCGGCGTCGAAGTAGCCCTCGAACAGGAGCTTGGTGTCCTTCTTCACCGAGCTGCGGCTGACGATCTCGACGATCAGATCGGGGGAGCCGTACACCTCGACGTACCGCCCGCTTCCCGCGACGTACTCGCAATACGCCGCCCGCCCGGACGTGAGCGTCTCCCACGCGCAGAAGATCAGGTCCGGCTCGTTGGAAATATCGGCCTCGCTGTTGATGAACAGCACGCGCTCGATGAGCAGTTCGCCGCGATCGTCGGCTTTGACGATCGTGGCGATGCCACGGGTCAACTCGGTGACGACCTTGTTGTGCGATTCGACTTCTTCGGCGCTCATGTCGACGATGATCTCCCCCCGCAGGTACGAGATGCGGCCGCGATCCGGAAAGGCGTCCGAATGCGCCCAGTCGCGGAAGGAGCGCAGGTCCCTGATCCCGGCCGGGATCACGAGGACCTCGGGATCGTCGAGCGTCGAGAGCGAAACGGTGGCCACCGGCGTCTCCTTGGAACAGCAAATCTCCTCCGCACGATTCTAACGGCAAACGCAGCCGAGCGCGAATCGAAATCCCCCGACGACGTGACGCAGGCGTGGAGCGTCAAAGCCAGTCGAGCCACTCAGCGAGCCCCACGAGCGTCCCGAATGTCGCCCAGATCCAGACGGGGACGAACCCGATGTGGCCGCCGGCATCGGGGGCGAGCAGCGGGACGTCGTTGCTCCGGTCCCGCAGGCGCATCGTGAGGTCGAGGGCGAGCGCGCCGAGCGCCGCCCCGAACAGCGCCGCGGTCCCGTTCTGGAACAGCGAGTACGCCGAGAACCCGCCGCACACCGCCGCCGCGACGCCGAAGACCGTGTTGCCGTTGTAGAAGATCATCGGGCGACCCTCGGCAGGCTTGCAGCGACCGTCGAATCGGGCGTCGATGCCGGCATCTATTGTGCTGCCGGGTGCGACCGGAATCCAGGACTTTCTGATTTCGAGTCTCATCGACACCGCCAACGTACTTGGCAGGCCGGGCTCATCCCCTCCATACTGCCTACTGCCGCCTGCCTTCCGCCGCCCTCCACTGGTGCCTCGCCCCTCCCTCGGAAGGAACCGTACCGGGGGGCGCGCGGGGCGGTTTCCCGATGCGCGCCCCCCTTCCCGCGTGGATAATCCGAACCGGCCGGTGGCGATGGTCGTCGCGGCCGATTCGGAACTTCGTGAGGAAAGGGCGTTCGATCATGAAGACTCGTGGGGCATTCATCGGGGCCGTTGCGCTGGCGCTGCTGGCGGGATTGGCGATTCCAGACGTGGCGAGGGGACAGGCGCGCGATCCGGCGCAGCCGGCGGCGCGGGAGGCCGATCGGTCCGCCGCCCAGCAACCGGAAGGCCAGCGGGCGCAGGGGGCCGACACGCAGATCGCCACCTGGGTCGCCTTGATCGACCATCAGGAGGTGACGCTGGGCCAGGAGGCGGCGCAGAAGGCGACCAATCCGCAGGTCAAGGAGTTCGCCCAGCGGATGGTGAACGATCACAAGCAGTCGTTGCAGAAGTTGGCGCAGTTCGGGGTCGACGTCTCCGCGACGCTCGCCGCCGCCGGCGAGGGGCGTCCGGCGGAGCGCGCCGCCGGCTTCCGACCCGCCGACGCCCGCGGCGCGACCGCCCGGCCGGGGGAACTGGACGTGATCGAGCTCAAGCGGGAGATCGCCCAGAACACGCTCAAGGGGGCGCTCGACGAACTGCGGAGCAAGCAGGGGGCCGAGTTCGACAAGTGCTACATCGGGCACCAGGTGATGGCGCACATGCAGGCGGTCCACACGCTCGAGGCCTTGAGCAAGCGGGCCTCGCCGGAGCTGCGCCAGGTCCTTCAGCAGGACGTGCAGACCGTGAAGCACCATCTCGACGAGGCGAAGCAGCTCGCCCAGACGTTGGAAGGACAGCCGGGACGGCCCGCCGCGCAGCCGATCCGCGAACCGGCGCCGCGCCCCGGAACGCAGCCGGGAACGCAGCCGGGAACGCAGCCCGGAATTCCTCGCTAGCGAAATGAGCACAGCCGCGGCGTTCGTTTCCCGCCGACCCGCAGCGGCCGCTTCCCTCTCGACAAGCGGCCGCACCGCGGGGCGGCGGTTATCATTGCGGTGGCCCGACGCGCCCGCGATGAATCACCGCCCAACCACATTTCAGTCCGACGCGCCCGCGAGGGAGGACCACCGGACCGGCCGACGATTTCCCGCATCGTGGCCGCAAGGGCGATTCTCCCTTGCTGGCGCTGCGGGACATGCTCACCGTCTACTTGTCGCTCCCGGACGCGAACAGCGGTCGGTTCGCGCCCGCCAGCTTGCGCAGCCGCGGGACGTCCTCTTCGAGCAGGTAGCGCTCCGCGACGAGCTTGGCCGTATGCTCGTCGAAGCGGCGGCGATACGTCTCGAAGTCGTCGTAGCGCTCCGCGAGCGATTCGCGGGGGTCGCCCGTGCGGCGGCGCTCTTCCGGGGTCCGGGGAAACGGGATGTGGCCGCCGAACAGGCTCAGCAGCTCGCCCTCCGCGCCGATCGCGCGCGAGCGGAGGTTCCAGCTCGTGAAGGTCGCGACCGGGACCGCGACCGTCGGCAGCAGCAGGCAGCCGCGCTCGTTGCCGTCCGGGCCGTAGCCGGGGATCCCCACTCCGTACAGCCGCACTCTTCGCGGCGGTTCGACCGAAATGATCCGGTGGGCGTCGAAGTCCGGGCCGCGGAAGTACAGCTCGGGCTGATGAATCACCTCCGGATAGCGCACCCCGGGAAGCGGCTTCCAGCCGCTCGCAGCTTCCGGCCAGGCCGCCAGCGTGCCGTCGGCGATCCGCGGATACACGCTGGGGGGCGGCTCGACTCCCTCGCGCACCCAGCGGTCCAGCGCCACGAGGATCGCGCGGTTGAGCGGGCGATAGTCGGTCGGATTGCGCGGCAGTTGCCCGCCTCCACCTTCCATCGGCGAGCCGGTCCCGGGGCCGTGCTGTGCGCCTCCGACGGTGTAGATGCGGACTTCGGGCGGAACCTCCGCGTCTTTGACTCCTCCGGGATCGGTGTGCACCAGCGATCCGGCGCGGTGCCAATACTCGGATGAAGTCTGAAGGTGCACCACCTTGGGGACCACGTCGGCCGCCATCGCCCGCCGGAGGATTCCATCCGTGCGCGGAGGCGTCAGCCCCGGCAGGTACTCGGTCTCGTCGCCATACGCGAATGGAAAAACGTCGGCCGGGTACTGGTGGTTGTCGTGCTGGGCGTTATGCCGCGTGGGGGAGGCGAAGCGGTGGTTGAAGAACCCCATCCCGCCGCCGGCGACGTGCGGGATGACGCCGTCGAACACCTGCCGCCCCTGTTCGTCGGCGTTGAAGCCGTCGTACAGGAACATCCGCAGCGCGCGTCCCGACTGCGAGACGCCGAAGCCGTAGGCGTATTTCGCCGCGGGGCGCTCGCCGAGGCGGAGCGGGTTCCGCTCGCTCGCGTCGCGCTTGAGAAAGCTGACGAGGTCGCGGATGCCGGCCAGTCCCAGCCCCTGCACGATCGGCCTCTGCCCCTCGTAGATCAGCTCGTAGATGTAACCGGCGCGGATGCCGCCGGCGACTTCGATTTCGATCAAGGGGAGCGCCGAGCGGCGGCCGTCGTCTTCGACGTGGCGCTGGTGCAGCGTCCATTGCCCGCGGGGGATCGGCACGCGCGGGTCGCGCTCGTTCAGCCGCCACGTGAGTGTCGCCTCCTTCAACCCGCGCTCCGTCGGCGGATAGCTCCCTTGATTGTCGAAGTGGGCGATCGTCTTCCGCGGCACGTCGGAATCCGACACGAACTCGGCCCGGACCGGTCCGGCGATCGGCCGGCCGTCGTCCGTCGCGACCGGCGCGTCGAGAATCAGGCGGTTGTTGCCGGGAACGACTTCGGCGATCCACCCGCTCGACACGATGATGTATCCCTGCCGCATCAAGAAGCCGTCGGCCCCGCCGTTGAACATTCCCAGGCTGACGAGGTTCCCGCGGTTGTTGACATCGTACAGGATCGCGCCGTTCGAACGGGCGAGGTCTTTGGGGGCCAGGATCAGCAGGTCGGCCGCGAACTCGACGAGGCCCGCGCCGTTCCGCGGCGCGAGCTTCAGGTCGACGACGGTCGCGTTCGACTCGTGCCGCGGATCGACGGCGAAATGCACCTTGCCGCGGATGGACTCGTACGCGCCGCGCTCGCCGAACTCCCGCCCGTCCTCGAACGGCGCGCGGCTGGCGATCTCGATCCGCGTGACGGCGGCGGACGCCGTAGCCGAATGAAAGGCCGGGCCGAGGAACAGGATGGTCAGCAGGGCCGACAACCGCGCCACCGGGACTTTCGAGCGGTCACGCATGAGTTGCTCCGCGAGTTGCATGATTGGGACGGACCGGCACGGATCTTCATCCTTCGTCAGTGCCAACAGTGAAGTCGATGGTCAAGATCGTCAAGCCCCTTCGCGTCCTTCGCGTGCTTCTGTTCGACTTCACCGCAAACAGAATCACGCGAAGATCACAGCGCGGCGAAGCCGCAACCAAACCCAGCATCGAAACGAAGTCCCAGCCCGGCGAGGCCCAATCCTCAACGACCTTTGGCTGCCGCAGTCGAACTCCGAGCCTCTGCGTCCTCGGCGCTCTCGGCGGTTCCAACGTTTCGGAGCGGTGAAGCCGAAAGCTCTCAACCGCCGAGAGCGCCGAGGACGCGGAGAAAAAGCTCGAATCGGGCCCAGGCGAACACACCGAAAGGCAGTTCACCACGGATGGGTACGGATGACCACGGATTTCTTCTTTCATCAGTGCCCATCAGTGAGATCCGTGGTCGAGAGTTCGTGCAAGGCGCGTGGGTGAAAAAGCGGGACGTGCACCCGCCACCTCCGGAATCGCCGCCTGAACAATTCGCGCACCAAGAACAGAAGTTGAACGTTCGCAGTGCGAAGACGAATCGAGATGATCGTGGAACGTACCGGGGGGCTGACGCCGCCCCGCTCGCCGGGCGCAATGCGAAACGGGCCGGAAGGATGCGGGGATCCGTCCGGCCCGTTTCGGGCGTGATTTGGGAGGTGAGGTGGGGGCGGGAGTGGGCCTGTCTCTCACGCAGGCCGGAAGGGATACCTGTCTCCAGGTGGGGAAGCCGCGGCGTCGGGCGACGCTCGGCGGCTTCCAATGTCTCTCTCTGCCCAGGACGTTATGCACGCCGAGTGCCGAAGCGGGACGAAATCGTTCGCGCCGATTTGGGATGCCGCGAAACCGCAAGCGTGGTCGGGAGTTGGATGCGAGAGAATTTTCCCGCTCGATAATCGGACGCGACGGCCGGTTCGCACCGTTGCAATTTCTACAGCCCGTTTCCCGTAGAATTGCAACTTCTACAACCGGATCACTCGGCCTCGATGATCTCGATCTGGATGTTCCCCAAGACTTTCAGCAGCGGCAGAAACGTGCCGAGGGGGGACGGGCCGTCATCCGACAGCCCCGATTCGGCGAGCTTGATGTGGGCCGCCCCGATGCCTCCCTTGCCGAGCATCGCGTCGAGCGGGACCCACCGCTCATCGAGCCGGACTTCGGTCCACATGTGGCCGGCGAAGGCGTTGCGGCGGGGAAGGTAGACGAGTCCGACCGCGACGCGCGAGGGGATCTTCTCCGCCCGCAGCATCGCGGCCAAGAGCACCGCGTGCTCGGTGCAGTCCCCTTCGAGGCGCTCGGCGACCTCGGCGGCGGTCGCCATCGCCGTCGAGAAGTTCTTCTTGTCGACCTTCTCGTGGACGTACCTCTCCATCCGCCGGGCGACCGCGCCGGGGTCGCGCTCGCCGGCGGCGGCGCGGCGGGCGTGATCGACTACGCGGCGGTCCTGCGACTGGAGGAACTCGGACGAGGCGAGATACTCCGCAGCGGTCGGTCGCAGCCGGGCTTTCTCCGGGATCGGCAATGCCGTGACCGTCAGCTCGGCCTGGTGCTCGCCGAGCTTCTTCATTTGCTGCGTGTCGCCGGACAGGAGGAACTCGGCGGGATCGGCGTCGGGGGTGGTGAGGCGGTACACGACGCGGCGGCTGTCGTGGCCGGTGCGGATCGGCCTCACGCGGACGAGCGTGTTGATCGCCAGGTCGAGCTCCCCGCCGGCGATCTCCTCGAGTGCGACCGTCTCGGGCACCTCATAGGTGATCATCGACAGGCCGAAGAGGTCGCTCTCGCTCCGCAGCGTGCGGCCTTGTTCGTCGAGCCAGGCCCGCGTGGTGAGCGTCGGCAGGACCGACTGCGTGATCCGCACCTTCAACAGCCGCTGCGATTTCCCGTCGTGCAGCTTGACGGTCTGATAGTCGTCGGCGGCGACTCGCACGTCCGTCGCCTGCTTCAGGTCGGGGACGAACAGCTTGAAGCGGCGGACGTCCCCCGGCTTCAACGGCGGATCGCGGAGCGTCCGCTCCTGATAGTCCGGCGCCTTGACGTCGCCGGTCCAGGGGAGCGTCTGCTGGCGGGAGACGCCCGCCGTCTTGGTTTCCAGATGCAGTTCCTTCCCCTCGACGCGGCCCTTCATGCGCGTGGAGGAGGCGGGGGGGTTCTCGGTGACGTGCGTGAACGAGAGGAGGTCGCCGCCGGCGGTCTCCTCGAACTCGCTCCGTATGGTCATCTGCAACGTCTGCCCGAACCGCTTGAGCGTGAGACTGGTCTCGGAAACGGAGCGGATGACCTTCCGCCCGTCGCGCTCGGCCGGCGCCGTCGTCGAATGGGCGTAGCCGATGCGGTCGTCCCCCAGGTAGATCACCTGCCAGCTCTCGCGCGTGGACTTGACGGCCGCGTCCTGGTCCTCGGCGCGGAGCGTGGCGGCGGCGGCGGCGGCGACCAGGCTCAGGACCGCCAGACGAATGGTTCCGCGGCGGAGGAGCGGGGAGCGGAGCATCGCGGTCATCGGGACGGTCCTTTCGTGACGACGTGCGGGGCAGCGAATGCACGGTATCATAGTGTGTCAATGGCCGGTGAGCGACAGGACGATCTCGACGAGAATCAAGAGCACGATGATCGCTTCCAGCAGCTCCGTCCGGAGCGTCGCCGACTGGTCGGCGACGACGGTGTAGATGCCTTCCAGGACGCCCAGCGAGCGGCGGATGCTCTGGCCCCACTCGTCGAGGTGAAATCGCACCGCGAGCATCCGGTACACGCGGGCGACGTACTGGTCGCCGATCAGCTTGAGCACGTTTCCGGTCCGCTCGAGCATCTCGTTCGCCTCGACCTTCAGCTCGCCGAGCACGCGCAGCGGCCGGCCGTGGGTCCGCCAGAAGGGAAGCCAGCGCCGCGCGAGCTGATGGATGAACTCGTAGGCCGTCTGGAGTTGCCGGTCCAAACGAGCGTCGATGTGCCGCAACTCGAGCAATTGCAAATTCGCGAAGGCGATGGTCTCCAGCAGCTCCTCGGCCTCGCGTTCGACGAGGACGGCGGCGGCCCAGTCGGCGACGACCAGGTCGTCGTACCCGTAGGACAGCCGCAGCCGCAGGGCTTCCGCGATTTCCCGTTCGGTGAAGGTCGCGTCGTCCAGCCGCACCAGCCCGGCCAGCCACAGCGCGTGGCGCTCGACGAGTTCCTCGGGGGACGGCAACGAATCGCCGGGCACGAGTTGGAACACCAGGTATTCCTCGCTCAATTCGCTCCATCGCGGCGCGCGGATCGCCGGCAGCAGCCGCTCGTGCAGCGGGCGGAGCACCGCCTCCGCCGCTCGCACCAGTGGCGCGGGATCGGAAAGGGCCGCCGCCGTCCGCCGCAAGGCGGCGGCGTCGAGCGCGAACGGCACGTGCAGCGCCACGCTCGCGGCGGCGAAGTCGAACAGCGTGACGTCCGCCGCCGCGTTCGTCCGCCCCAGTTCCGGGAGTTCGATGTCGATGCCGGGCGAGACGAAGCGCAACGGCGCCGGCTGGTAGCCGATCGAGGGGGGAGTCCGCGCCTGGCGGGGCAGCTCGTGGTAGTTCGCCGGAACGAGGCCCTTCGCCCGCGGCAGATCGATCTCTTCTCCCAGGTCGATCGCGACGCAGGCGTGCAACACGCCGCGCACGACGCCGGCCGGACCGATCGCCGCTCCAATCTCGGACATGGATCCCCCTTCCCTCGCACTGCCGCCGTCCGATTACGATAGCGGCCGCGGAAGGGAAACGGCATCGTCCCGCCGATCTATGCCACGCTGCAACGGCAGGCGAAGGATCCGATCGTCAAGGGGCGGAAGTTCCACCTCTGGCGATCGGCCGTGGCGAGCCTCTACGAACTGGCCGGGGGAAACGCGACGCAGCTACTCGGGCATTCGAGCCGGGCCGTGACGGTCGAGCTGATCCCCGCGTCGTCGATCTTGGCTCGCCGCCGTGCGACGTGATCCGCCGGCCGGAAGCCGGTTGACGATTCCCGGATTTTTCTTGCGATCCGTCGCGGGAGCGGGTACGTTGGCTGGAAGTGAGTGGCCGTTCATTTCACCGCAACGCAGGAGCACGCCATGAAAGCCGTCGCTGTTCTCGTTGCCGTCGCATTCGCGTCCGTCGTGGCCTCCGCCGATGGACCGATTTTCCAGTCCGTCACGGCGAACAACGCCTACTCGGAATGGGAAGAGGAGACGACGAAGGCATTGAAGCGGTCGAACGAAGAGTGTTCGCGGGCGAAGGAAAAGCTCGTGCGGAGGCTGAAGTTTTCTCTCGCCGGGGAGACGCGGGCCGGAAACTTGGACGAAGCGAACAAGATTCAATCGGCAATCGTCCTCATCGAAGCGGCTTTGCCGGCAAGAAAAGACGCCGGGCAACCGAAGTTTTCGATGACGGAAGCGCTGGCCGGAGAATGGACCGTGCAGTACGTCGGCGGGAGCAAACAGGAATTCTCTTTCAGCGGCAACGCCGTGCAGGTCAAAGCAAACGGGAAGATTTACAACGGGAACCTCGCCGAGCGGAACGGCGATTGGTGGGCCGACATGGGGGACAATGATGCGAACCGCGTCTCACTTGCCGTCGGCGGTCGCATCTTCATCGAGCATTGGCGGGGCGGAGCAAACGGCCCGCCTCATGCCGTTGCGGTGGGCGTGCCGCGGTAGTCACCACTCCCCGGGATCATCCGCCGGCAGCAGCACGCCGTCACCGCACTCGACGACTTCCGCCGGGAGCAGCACGCGGATCTCGCCCGATTGCTCGATCGGTTCGCCGAGCACAAACGGCACGGGCGGAGCGTGGCGGACATGATCGTAGAGCGGTCGCCCGCAACGTCGGCAGTAGCCGCATTCGTCGGCCCGTTCGCGCCAAACCGGCTCGCCGCCGAGATACGATTCGACCATTTCCCTGCACCACTTGAACCAGAGGATGCAGTGGCGAGCGATGCAGTGATGCCGCAGCCGCTTCCCGCAACGGCAGGTCGAATCGAGGTCAAGCTCGTAGGTCAACGCTTCACCCGCAGATTGTTGATCGTCTCGACGATGACCGCGAGCTGGCGTTCAGAGCGGATGAGGGCCGCCTTCTGTGATTCCTCTTGCGACGCTTCGATGGCCGCGACGACGCGATGGCTGATGAAGTCCAACAGCAGGACCATCGCCGCTGCCGACGCAAAAACGGCCGAAGTCAAAAACAGAAGGAACGCTTCGATTTCGTGAATCGCCGACTTGCTTTCATCGAGGACGCGGATTCCGAAGATCGCAGCGACGATCGTCGCGACGATCAGCCCGATCAGGGCAAAGGCAAAGAACGCGACGTGCAAAACCTCTCGCATCTCCCGAACCTCCCCGCAACGGAACCTACGCCGCGACGGCCTTCCTCGCCAAGCACGGCAGTTGATTCACCTCGCCGAACCCTCCCGGTTCGATCCGCACGATATCGTCCAGCCTAACGAGATGCCCAGGCTCAGGCCAGTAAATTTCGACGGCGATGCCCCCCGAGACGCTCCGCATTCCGCGGATCCCCTGCGCTGCTTCGACCGGCCGTGTTATGATGGGAGCAAGGAGCGCCTCATGCGAGATGATCCGATCAGCCGGTCCTTCCCCGTCGCGATGACGGGCGGCGAGCTGCGCCGCTCGTTGTGGCCTCCCGTCGACGTGTACCGCACGCCGTACGGCTGCCTGGTGAAGTTCGAGCTGGCGGGGATCGACCCGGCGCGGATCCGGGTGGAGCTGCAGGGCCGCCGCCTGAGCGTGACCGGCGAGCGGCGCGACGAGGCGATCACCGAGTGCGGGCAGTGCGTCTCGATGGAAATCTCCTACAGCCGCTTCGAGCGGAGCGTCGAGCTCCCCGTGGACCCGCGGGCCGCGCGGATCCAGACGGAGTACCGGCAGGGGATGCTGCTGGTCCGCGTCGAAGCCGAACCGGAGGGAGCGCGATGACCGAGACGCGCAACCTGCCGTTGTTGCCCCTCAAGAACACCGTCCTTCTGCCGCACGTGGCGATGCCGGTGTCGGTCGGCCGCCCGGCGTCGGTCGCGGCGGTCGAGGCGGCGCTCGCCAGCGAGGAGAAGCTGCTGGCGGCGTTCGCCCAGCGCGACGTGTCGGTGGACGGGCCGCAACAATCGGACCTGTTCTCGATCGGCACGCTGGCCGTCATCAAGCGGATGGCGCGGAGCGTCGATTCGCTGGAGCTGATCCTGCAAGGGACCGAGCGGATCGAGCTGGTCGAGCTCCAGCAGACGACGCCGTTCCTCAAGGCGACCGTCGCCTCCCGCCCGGTTCCCGCTGCGGCGGAAGACGTCCGGAGCGAAGCTCTCGAGCGCGACCTGCTGGAGCTCGCCGGGCGGATCCAGCGGCTCGTCCAGCCGGAGCTGCAGGTCGACCTGCGGCAGTTCGCCGCCGCCGCCGACGATCCGATGCAGTTCCTCTACACGCTCGCCGCCATCTCCTCGCTCGATTTTCCGAAGGTGCAGGCGATCCTCGAGGCGCCGACGCGGCACGAAGCGATGACGCTGCTGCACGAGGCGCTCACCCACGAATACCAGGTCCTGTCGCTGCAGAAGGAGATCGCCGCGCACGCGCATACCGAGATCGGCAAGGAGCAGCGGGAATACATGCTCCGGCAGCAGATGCGGGCGATCCAGCAGGAGCTGGGGGAAGGGCGGCCGGAGGAGGCCGAAGTCGCCGAGCTGCGCGAGCGGTTCGAGAAGGCCGACCTGCCGGAGCACGTCCGCAAGGAGGCGGACCGCGAGCTGCAGCGATTGCAGGGCCTCCCGCCCGCCGCTCCCGACTACCAGGTGACGCGGACGCACCTCGAGCTCGTGCTCGAACTGCCGTGGTCCGCCTTGACCGACGACGACCTCGATCTCGACCGCGCGCGCCGCGTGCTCGACGAGGACCATTTCGGCATCGAGGACGTCAAGGAGCGGATCATCGAGCAGCTCGCCGTGCTCAAGCTCAACCCGCAGGCGAAGGCCCCGATCCTGTGCTTCGTCGGCCCGCCGGGGGTCGGCAAGACCTCGCTGGGGCAGTCCATCGCCCGCGCCCTGGGCCGCCGCTTCGAGCGGATGAGCCTCGGCGGCATGCACGACGAGGCGGAGCTCCGCGGGCACCGGCGGACGTACATCGGCGCGATGCCGGGCCGGATCATCCAGGCCATCCGCCGCGCCGAAGTCCGCAACCCCCTGCTGATGCTCGACGAGGTCGACAAGCTGGGGCGCGACTTCCGGGGCGACCCGGCCTCGGCGCTTCTCGAAATCCTCGACCCCGCTCAGAACCACGAGTTCCGCGACAACTATCTCGATCTCCCCTTCGACCTCTCGCAGGTGTTCTTCATCACGACCGCCAACACCACCGACACCATCCCCCGACCGCTCCTCGACCGCACGGAGCTGCTGCGGCTCTCCGGCTACAGCGACGAGGAGAAGGTCGAGATCGCGCGGCGGTATCTCCTTCCCCGCCGCCGCGAGCAGACCGGCCTCTCCGAATCGCAATTCGTCGTGCCGGACGAGACGCTCGCCGCGGTCATTCGCCGCTACACGCGCGAGGCCGGCGTCCGGGAGCTGGAGCGGATGCTGGGGCGGCTCGCGCGGAAGGTCGCCGTGCGGTTCGCCCAGGGCAAGCTCGATCCGGTGACGGTCCGGCCGGACGACCTGCCGGAACTGCTTGGCCCGGAGCGGTTTTTCCTCGAGCAGCTGCGCGACCGCCTCGAACCGGGCGTCGCGACCGGGCTCGCCTGGACCGAAGCGGGGGGCGACGTGCTGTACGTCGAGGCGATCCTCCTTCCCGAGGGGGAGCAGCTCACGCTCACCGGGCAGCTCGGCAGCGTGATGCAGGAATCGGCCCGCGCCGCGCGGAGCTACGTGCTCTCGCGGGCCGCGGACTTCGGCATCGAGCCGCCCAAGGCCGGCGTCCATCTGCACGTCCCCGCGGGGGCGATCCCCAAGGACGGCCCCTCGGCCGGCGTGACGATCCTCGCCGCCCTCGCCTCGCTCTACAGCGGGCTCCCCGTCCGCGGCGACACCGCGATGACTGGCGAGATCACGCTGACGGGACTCGTGCTGCCGGTCGGAGGCATCAAGGATAAAGTGCTCGCGGCGCATCGCGCCGGGCTCCGCCACGTGATTCTTCCGGAGGAGAACCGCAAGGACCTGCCCGAACTGTCGGAGCGCGTGCGATCGGAAATGGAGTTCATTTTCGCGCGGCGGGCGGAAGACGTGCTCCGCGCCGCGATCCCCGGCCTCGCGGGGCGGCCGGCCTCCTCTGCGGAAACACCGACGCGGGCAGCGTCGGCCACGATGGATCCACGCAGCTCCAAGATGTCCCCGGCCCCGCCCGTCCCGTAGGAATGGACGATCGCCTGCCGGCACTCAGCCGAAGTACTCGACGGCGTTGCGGAAGATCCGCATGCCGGTCCCTTCTCCCGCGAGCCGCTTCCGCGTCCATTGCGGGTGCTGCGTGGCGTGCAGGAACCGCTCGGGGTGGGGCATCAGGCCAAGGACGCGCCCCGACGGATCGCACAAACCCGCCACGTTCGCGATCGAGCCGTTCGGGTTCTCGGGGAACGGGAGCAGTTCGTCGGGGGGATGTCGATCCGCGCCGCGCGACTTCATCCGGGAGATCTGCTGCATCATCCTCGACATCGCATCGAAGTCGCTGAGCAGCTTCTCCACGTCGCGCGGATCATTGCCGCTCGCCTCGGCGATCCGGGCGCGCGCGGCGCCGTCGATCGTCGCCGGATGCCGCCGCTCCTCGGGAGTCATCGCGTCGATCATCGCCTCGACACGGCGAATGTCCTCTTCGGGATTCATCGACGCGAGTTGATCGCGCATCCCCGGGAGCGTCTTGATAATCTGCTCCGTCACCCCCATTTTGCGGATCATCCCCACCTGCTGGCGAAAGTCATTCAGCGTGAAGTGGGAGATCGTTGGATCGTACTTCCCCCTCGGCTTGAACCGCGCGCGGTAGCGCATCACGATCTGCCCCTGGTCCTCCCACTCGTCGAGGACCGCGGGCGAACTCACCGCGACGCGGCCTTCCGCGTGCGCGACCGGCAGTTCGACGTCGTCGAGTCCGCGGAGGAACACGCTGTTCCCCGGCTCGACCGCCAGCCGCACCCAGACCGCGGTGTAGCGGCCGTTGAGGTTCCACGTGAGCGTCGCGGGGAGCGGATCGGCGGGGGGCCAGCTCGCCCCGCCGCCGGGCAGAATCCCGGCCTTCAACAACACCTGGAACCCGTTGCAGATGCCGAGCACGAGCTTGTCCGATTGGAGAAACCGCCCGACCGTGTCTCCCAGCCGCCCGCGGAGCTCGCGCGAGAAGATCACTCCGGCCCCGAGATCGTCGCCGTAACTGAAACCGCCCGGAATGCACAGAGCCTGGTAACCGTCGAGCAACTCGGGGCGCTCGATGAGCCGGAACAGGTGCACGCGGTCGGCCTGTGCCCCGCAGGCCTCGAAGGCCCACGCCGTTTCGACGTCGCAGTTCGTGCCGGGCGCGCGGAGCACGCAGACCGAGGGAGTCGCCATGTCGTCATTCTTCGTCGAAAGTCGCGATGGATCGCGGCACGGACCGCCGCTCCCCGGATGCTAGCTTTCCGCTCGCCGATCCGCCACCAGGCGTCAAGGCGGGAAAGCGGTTGCGACTCCGCGAACGCGGGATTGCGTCCGCCGCGGTTTTCGGCATAATGCGGGGGATCGGTCCTTCCTCGCATCACCCGTCTTCGGGAAAGGAGCACATCGATGCCGGTCTTCAAGGACAACTCCGAATCCATCGGCCGCTCGCCTCTGGTGCGGATCAACCGCCTCGCGGAGGGGCTGAAGGCGACGGTGCTGGCGAAGATCGAGGGCCGCAATCCCGCCTACAGCGTCAAGTGCCGCATCGGCGCCGCGATGATCTGGGACGCCGAGAAGACCGGCCAGCTCAAGCCCGGGATGCACGTCGTCGAGCCGACCAGCGGGAACACCGGGATCGCGCTCGCGTTCGTCTGCGCGGCCCGCGGCTACAAGCTCACGCTCACGATGCCCGATACGATGTCGGTCGAGCGGCGGATGATGCTCCGCTCCTACGGGGCCGACCTGATCCTCACGCCCGGCGCCGAAGGGATGAAGGGGGCCATCGCCAAGGCGGAGGAGTTGTCGCGGCAGCCCGGTTACTACATGCCCCAGCAGTTCAAGAACCCCGCCAATCCCGAGATCCACTTCCGCACGACCGGCCGGGAGATCTGGGAGGACACCGGTGGCGAGGTGGACGTTCTGGTCTCCGGCGTGGGGACCGGGGGGACGATCACCGGCGTCTCCCGCTACTTCGAGCAGGAGAAGAAGAAACCGCTGTATTCGATCGCCGTCGAGCCGGTGAACAGCCCGGTGCTGTCGGGGGGGAGCCCGGGGAAGCACAAGATTCAGGGGATCGGCGCGGGCTTCGTGCCGGACATTCTCGACATGTCGCTCGTGGACGAGATCGTCACCGTCACCGACGACGAGTCGTTCGAGATGGCGCCCCGCATCGCGCGGGAGGAAGGGATCACCTGCGGGATCAGCTCGGGGGCGGCGATGGCCGCCGCGCTCAAGATCGCCGCCCGTCCCGAGAACGCGGCGAAGACGATCGTGGTCGTGCTGCCGGACTCGGGCGAGCGCTACCTGTCGACGCCGCTGTTCGAGTACGCCCGCGATTGAGCTACAGTCGCTCGCGCATGCGGTGCAGCTTTTCGAGCGCCGCCAGCGGGGTCATGCCGTCGAGGTCGAGGGCGCGGAGCTCGTCGAGCAGCGGGTGGCCGTTCTCCTCGAACAGCGACTTCTGCTGCCGGTGCGGGGGGCTCGTGCGCCGCTCCGGGATGCGGGGGCGGCCCTCCGCGTCGAGGTGCTCCGCCTCCAGCGTGTCGAGCACCGTGCGGGCCCGCTCGATCACCGACGCGGGAACGCCGGCGAGCCGCGCGACGTGAATCCCGTAGCTCTTGTCCGCCGCGCCGGGGACGATCCGGTGCAGGAAGATCACGTCGTCGGCGTCCTCGCGGACGGCGACGTTCCAGTTGACGGCCCGCTGCAACGTCTGCGGCAGCTCGGTCAGCTCGTGATAGTGCGTGGCGAACAGCGTGCGGGCGTCGACGCGGTCGTGCAGGAACTCCGTGATCGACCAGGCGAGCGACAGGCCGTCGTAGGTGCTCGTCCCGCGGCCGATCTCGTCGAGGATGACGAGGCTTCGCCGCGTCGCCGAGTTGAGGATGCGGGCCGTCTCGGTCATTTCGACCATGAAAGTGCTCTGCCCGCGGCCGAGTTCGTCGCTGGCGCCGACGCGGGCGAAGACGCGGTCGGCGATCCCCACGCGGGCCTCGGTCGCGGGGACGAACGAACCCATCTGGGCGAGGATCGAAATCAACGCCGCCTGCCGGATGTACGTGCTCTTCCCCGCCATGTTCGGCCCGGTGACGATCTGGATGCGGTCCGCATCGACGCCCAGCCGGACGTCGTTCGGGACGAACTCGCCCGTCGGCTTGAGCCGGTCGAGCACAGGGTGCCGGCCTTCCCGCACGTCGAGCAGCGGCTCGTCGGTGATCTCCGGCCGGCAGTACCGCTGATTGACCGCCAGCACCGCCAGTCCCGCGAGGACGTCCACCTCGGCGAGCACGTCGGCCGTGCGCTGCAATCGCCGGCTGTGGACCGCGACTCGCTCCCGCAGCGCCGCGAACAATTCCTGCTCGAGCGCGATTGCCTGTTCTTCGGCCCGCAGGACTTTTTCCTCGTATTCCTTCAGCGCCGGCGTGATGTACCGCTCCTGGTTCTTGAGCGTCTGCTTCCGCGTGTAGTCGGCGGGAACTTTCGCCGCCTGGGCCGCGGTGACTTCGAGGTAGTAGCCGAAAACCTTGTTGAAGCCGACCTTCAGGTTCGGAATTCCGATTCGTTTCGATTCCTCCGCCTGATACTTCGCGATCCACTCCTTGCCCCCCTTGGCGAGGCCGCGGAGCTCGTCGAGTTCGGCGTGGCAGCCGGGGCGGATCATGCCTCCCTCGATGATGGACAGCGGCGGCTCGTCGACAAGGGCCGCCTCGACCTCCTCGCGGACGTCCGCGCACAGGTCGAGATCCGCTTCCAGCGATTGCAGGAGAGCGGCGGAACGCCCCGCGAGCTTCGCCTTGAGCTTCGGCAACAGCGCCAGTGTCCGCGCGAGAAACCCGAGATCGCGCGGGCTGACGCGCCCGGTCGCCACGCGGGCCGTGAGCCGCTGCAAGTCGTAGGTGCTGCCGAGCTGCTCGCGGAGGTCGCGGGTGAGCATCGCGTCGCGGGTCAGCTCTTCGACCGCGTCGAGCCGGCGGTCGATGAGGGCCGGATCGGTCGAAGGGTTCGAGAGCCAGTCGGCCAGCAGCCGCGCCCCCATCGGCGTGCAGGTCTCGTCGATGACGGCGAGCAGGCTTCCCTCGCGCGCGTTGTCGCGGATCGTCCGCGTCAGTTCGAGGCTGCGGCGGGTCGCCTCGTCGATGACGAGGTTCGTCCCGCGGCGATACGGTTCGAGCTTCGCGATGTGCGAGAGCGCGCTCTTCTGCATCTCCTGCACGTATTCGAGCAGCGCCCCGGCGGCGGTGACGCCGGGGGAGTCGGCTTCGACGTCGAAGCCTTCGAGGGTCGTCACGCCGAAATGGTCGAGCAGCCTGCGGAGGCATTCCTTCTTGACGAAGGCCCACGGGGGCCGCCGGGTGACGACGCCGCCGTGGGGCAGACATCCTTGTCTGCCCGTTCCCGGAAAGGAAGAGTCGGCACCGGCAGGCTGGAAAGCCTGCCCCACGCTGCCCTCCGGGACCAGGCACTCGGCGGGACGGATGCGGGCGAGTTCGTCGGCGAGATGGGCCGGTTCCAGATCGGCGACGAGGAAGCGGCCGGTCGAGAGTTCGAGCCAGGCCAATCCGACGCGGTCCCCTTCTGGAAACAGGCTCGCGAGGAAATTGCTCTCGCGGGGGTCGAGCAGGCTTTCGTCGGTGAGCGTGCCGGGAGTGACGACGCGCGTCACCTCGCGCTTGACCATCCCCTTGGCCTTCTTCGGGTCTTCGACCTGATCGCAGATCGCGGCGCGGAACCCGGCCCGGATCAGCTTCTGCAGGTAACCTTCCAGCGCGTGATAGGGAAATCCGGCCATCGGCACGGGGTTGGGCGATCCCTTGTCGCGGCTGGTGAGCGTGAGGCCCAGCACGCGGGCGGAGGTCTCGGCGTCCTCGAAGAACAGCTCGTAGAAGTCCCCCATGCGGAACAGGAGGACCGCGCCGGGGTTCTGGCGCTTCACCTCCAGGTACCGCTCCATCATGGGGGTGAGCTTGGGACCGTCGGCCGGCATGGTGTGATCGACTTCTTCCGACGCAAAGGCGCAAAGCCGCGAAGCAAGCGCGCAAAGGATGAAAAGGATGACCTCACTCGATCGGCCGCTACATGAAACGACGCTTCTTGAACGCCCGAACGTCGGCGGCGGTCAACTCGAACCATTCGCCGTTCTTCCGCTTCTCACTGAACCGCTCGTGCCAGTATCGCTCGATCCCAACGGGGTCGTCCGTCTTGATCTGATGGACGATCGCAGACTTTTCGGGCAGCTGAATCGCCAGTTCGTACTCGCGACGGCCGGCGGAATTCGTTCGGCCGATCTTGTAGAAACGACCGGACTTCATGAGGTACACGAAGCCGATGGTCTCATCTCCAACGTCTGACGCGGGATTCATCTCAATGGATTCGGTGAGTGCGGCGACGATGGGGGCGCAAATTTCAGCGATGTCTCCCAGTCCTTCGTGGCGGCGGCAGTACTCGAAAATCTTGTACATACGCTCCGCCTTCCGGCCGAGTCTTTTTCCGATGACTTGAGCGGAAGGAAAGCTCTCGTCCGAGTGAGCCTTCATGCGCAACTCGGCTTCAACCGGCATCCGGCCGAGTTCTCGAACCAATTCAACGTATTTCTCAATGAGGTATCCCTCATCGTAAGCTTCGTTGAATCGGTTCGGCGTGTATCCAGCTTCCGCGACTGCTTCACCCCAGTTCCGCCACAACGTCCCATACCATTCATGGAACTGAATCCCCGTTTCGGCTTCGAATCGCTGCCTTCCAAGCGCGACACCGCCGTTGGCTTCGGCCGTGCGTCGGATTTCGTCGAGGATTTGTTGCTTGTCCATTTCTGCCATCCACTCGATCCAATTCACGACTACGACCGTGCGCGATTAGGGCGTCGCTACGTTCGATTGATCGAGGAACGGATTGACGACCCGCACGCCGTCGTAGTCCTGGCCTTCGTTCAAGTCTTCGCTGAAGACGGTGTGGCAGCCCATCTGCCGGGCGGCGGCGAGAATCGCGGCATCCCAGTAGGAGACGCCGAATCGCTCATGGATCGCGACGCCGGCGCGGAAAGTCTCCGTGGTCAACGATGTCGTCGGATAACCCAGCCATACGTCGATCAATTTCATCGCGTCGTCGTTGGCGAGCCGAAATGGCCTTTTGGGCGACGTGGCGTTGACGAAGAACTCGGCGGCGACTTGGATCGACCATCCCCACGGCTCGGTCAGAAGAATTCGCTGGGCGCGGTCGCGCTTGGAAGCGGAAGCTGGGTCTTCATCGATCGAATAAAGCAGGACGTTGGTGTCAATGAACACGTCCGCGGTCATATAGTTCCTCCCGCGGGATCTTGAACGTCAGGCGGAAGCCGTGGACGCTGTTGAAAAGCTCCTGCATCCGCGAGCGTGCGGTGGTGAGCGCGTCGCCATTCTTCTCACCGCCCAGTTGCTCGACCAGGCCGACCACTTCCTCTTCGAGCGAGATTCCCCGCTCGGCGGCGCGCCGCTCGGCACGGTCGTAGAGGTCGTCCGGAAGTTCGATGATCAGGGTTTTCATGGGCGACGAAACACGAGGACAGCGGATCAAGATATTTTACGGGCTCGGCCGCGTGTCCGGGAAGAGCATGCTCACGCTGGTGCGGTCGTGGATCGAGCGGATCGCGCGGGCGAACAGGCCCGCCACCGAGACGTACTCGATGCGGGGGTGCGGCCCGGTCTGCGGCGATTCGATCGTGTCGGTGATGAACAGCCGCTCGATCACGCTCCCCGCGATCCGCTCGGCGGCCCCCTTCGACAGCACGCCGTGGCTTACCGCCGCGTAGATGTCCCGCGCCCCGCGGGTCTTCAACAACTCCGCCATGCTGACCAGCGAGCCGCCGGTGATGGTGAAGTCGTCCACGATCAGCACGTTCTTGTCCCGCACGTCGCCGATGACTTCCAGCACCTTGGCCGTCTCGGTGTGGTCCAGCCGCTGCTTGTTGCCGATGACGACCGGCACGCCGAGCAGGTTGGCGAAGGCGGCGGCGTCCTTGGCGAAGCCGGTGTCCGGGCTGCACACGACGAGGTCGGGAATGTCGAGCGTCTTCACGTGCTGGCAGAGCACGTTGCGGGCGTAGAGATGATCCACGGGAATCCCGAAGAAGCCCTGGATCTGCGGGCTGTGCAGGTCCATCGTGAGCACGCGGTCGGCCCCGGCGGCCTCGATCGCGTCGGCGCAGACGCGGGCCCGGATCGAGACCCGCGGCTCGTCCTTCTTGTCCCCTTTGGCATAGCTGAAGAAGGGGATGACGGCGGTCACCTGCTGGGCGCTGGCCCGCTTGAGGGCGTCGATCCAGAACAGGAGCTCGACGAAGTTGTCGTTGACCGGATAGTGGACCCCCTGGATGATGAACGTGTCCTTCCCGCGGACGTTCTGCTCGATGCGGACGAAGACGTTCCCTTCGCTGAACAGGCGGGCGTTGCAGGGCGTGAGCGCGATGCCGAGCTCCGCCGCGATCGCGGAAGAGAGCTTCGGGTTGGCGCTCCCGGCGAGCACCGCCAGGTCTCCCTGCGGCGCCTGAAAGGGCTGGGCCCGCGGGCCGAAGGCGGTGGGACCGGTCGGGTCGAGCGGTGTCATCGAGCGAGGGCCGATCGGGAGTGCGGAACGAGGAGTTCGGAATGCGGAGCGGGGACGGAATCCGCGAGTCACTGCATCATAGCGGCCGGCGGAGGCATTTTCACCCGGCGCGATGCGGGACGCGGCCCGACGGCCCGACGGTCGCGCGAACGGCGCGGCGTTGACGCTCCGGCGGCGGCGACGGTATAGGAAGAGCACCACCCACCGTCCACTGCCCACTGCCCGCCATGACCGCCCGCATCCACAACTTCTCCGCCGGTCCCGCCGTGCTCCCCGTGTCGGTCCTCGAGGAGGCCCGCGAGAACCTGCTGTCGCTCGGCTCGACGGGGATCGGCATCCTCGAGCACTCGCACCGCGGGAAGGCGTTCCTCGCGGTGTACGAGGAGGCGGTCGCGCGGTGCCGGCGGCTGGCGAACGTCCCGGACGATTACGACGTGCTGTTCCTGCAAGGGGGGGCGTCGCTGCAGTTCGCGATGCTGCCGATGAGCTTCCTCGCGCCGGGGACGACGGCGGACTATCTCGTCACCGGGGCGTGGTCGCAGAAGGCTGTCGCCGAGGCGGAGCGGTTCGGGGGCGTGCACGTCGCCTGTTCGAGCGAGGACCGCAACTTCTGTTACATCCCGAAGTCGTGCGCGTACAGCGCGCAGCCGGTCTACGTACACTTCACGTCGAACAACACGATCTTCGGGACGCAGTTCCGCGGCGAGCCGCAAGGCATTCCGCAAGGCGCGTTCCTCGTCTGCGACGCGAGCAGCGACATCTTCAGCCGGCCGATCGACGTCGCGAAGTACGGCATCATCTACGCCGGGGCGCAGAAGAACCTCGGCCCCGCGGGGGTCACGCTGGTGATCGTCCGCAAGGAGCTCGTCGAGCGGGGGTCGCGGGAGTTGCCGACGATGCTCCAGTACCGCACGCACGCCGCGAACGACTCGATGTACAACACCCCGCCCACGTTCGGCATCTACGTCATCGGCCTCGTGCTGAAGTGGATCGAGGAGCAAGGGGGGCTGGAGGCGATGGCGGAGCGGAACCGGGCCAAGGCCGCCACGCTGTACCGGGTTCTCGACGCAAGCCGGCTGTTCCGCCCGACCGCCGACGCGGACAGCCGCTCGTGGATGAACGTGACCTTCGTCACCGGGAACGACGAATTGGACGCGAAGTTCGTGAAGGCGGCGACCGCGGCGGGGTTCGACGGGTTGAAGGGGCACCGCAGCGTCGGCGGGATGCGGGCGAGCGTCTACAACGCCTTCCCCGCGGAGGGGGTCGAGGCGCTGGTCGAGTTCCTGCGGGCGTTCGAGGCGGGGCAGCAGTAGAAGTCAGAAGTCAGAGGTCAGAGGTCAGAAGGCGAGTTCGACCGATCCACGTAGCTCATCCTTGACTGATCTCTGACGTCTGCCTTCTGACCTCTGACTTCTGATCTCTGTCCCCCGGGACCACTCGATGACCCACGCCAGCTCCGACACTCCCGAGACGCCCGCCGACGACAAGGCGCATGCCGACGTCGGGATCGTCTGCGCGCTGCCGCTGGAGATGAGGGCGTTTCTCGACCGCTGCGAGCGCGTCCGCAAGTACAGCGGGGGGCCGTTCACGTTCCGCGGAGGGTTGTTCGAGGGGGCGCGGGTGGCGATCGTCGAGAGCGGCCTGGGCTTCGCCCGCGCCCGCCGGGCGACGCAGGCGCTGCTAGACGCGCACACGCCGCGGTGGGTGCTTTCGTGCGGGTTCTCCGGGGCGTTGCTGCCCGAGATGCAAGTCGGGCGGATCGTGCTGGCGAACTCGATCGTCGATCCGCACGGGCACGAACTGACGATCGACCTGAACATCGCGGAGGACCGCGCGGGGGGGTTGTACGTCGGGCGGATCGTGACCGCCGACGAGATGGTCCGCACGGTCGAGCAGAAGGCGGCCCTGGCGGCGGCGCACGGGGCGCTCGCCGTCGACATGGAGAGCCTCGCCGTGGCGCAGGTCTGCCGCGACACGAAGACGCGGTTCATGGCGATCCGTTCGATCAGCGACGACATGTCGGCGGACCTGCCGCCGGAGGTGTACGCCGTGCTCGGGTCGTCGGGTACGGTCCGCGTGGGGGCGACGCTGGGGGCGGTGTGGAAGCGGCCGGGGAGCGTGAAGGACCTGTGGCGGCTGCGGGAGCAGGCGCAGCGGGCGGCGGAGAACCTGGCGAAGTTCCTCGCCGGCGTGGTCCCGCAGTTGCACGCGGCGCTATGAATCCGCGATGTCCGTCCATCTTGCCTCCGCCACCAATCGCGACAGATGGCCCACGTTCGTTGTCGCCACAAGGACGTCCGGCTCTCCGAGCGTGAGTGCCTGTGCGGCGAGAATCACATCGGCGTCGAGTGCCTTGTCATCGGCGGTGGGCCGCCCCTGGCGGCGAACCCGCGCCCAAAGTGCGGCGGCTTTCCGCATGGCCTCGGAAGTGATCGGCAGATATTCCAGCGAATCCCCGAGCGCGTCCAGGCGCGCGAGCCCTGGCGTCTTGCCGGCACGAATCAACTCACGGCGAACTTCGTAGTCGGCGATTTCCGGGACAATGACGCGGACTTGCTTCGCAACCAGCGCCTGAAGCCAGTGCGCACAAGCCGTGCTTTCCGGCGAACGCCTCGGATTGGTCGCCAGACCGAGCGGCCCCGCATCGAGAACGACGGCGCTCACCAGGTGACTCCCTGCAGGTCGGGAGGAAAGAGCGCGCGATCGGAGGGTCGGTCTTCATTCAGCGCCGCGATGAGAAAGTCGCCGGTCTCGCGTTGCTCGCCGGCATCGTCCTCGTCGATCCAGGATTGCAACAGCGCCCCAGCCGCCTCGCGATGATTCGCCGACGGCAGCGAACTCTTTAGCAATTCCAGCGTACACGCATCGAGGGGCAGCCCCCGACGCTCGGCCTCGCGCTTCAGGCGCTGCTCCAGATCGGCAGGTAGATCGATCGTCAGGGTCATGGTCTGCTCGCGCACTCCGGGCTGATTACTTGGCGACCATTCGATCCATGCGATTTTACACCACCGATGATTCGAGTTCCACGGCGGAACAGTCATCACAGTTGCGGCAGCACCAACGCGCCCCACAGGGCGACCCACACGCACACCCCCAGGAGACTTAGAACGAACAGCGCGGTCCCGATGATTCCCAGCACCTGGCCCGCCTGCGTCATGCTCTCCCCGGAACGGTCCATCCGCCCGGACCGCATGTCGCGCAGGTCGTTGCTCCCCATCCACCAGGCGGCGATCCCCAACGGAGCGCACACGACCAGACCGAGGATGCCGAGGACGAGCACCAGCGTCGCCCGATGCGGCGCGACGTACCCACCATGACCGCTGTCGTGCTCGAAGGAGTCCTGGCTCATCGCGCTCTCCGTGGGGGGTGATCTCGGACCGGTCCGATCTTACCGCACCGGTCGACCGCAGCCAACGCGATTCTCGCCGCGGCCCGTCGCCCGCGGAAATTCGTTCCGGATTTCCGGATTTCCGTTGCTTCCGCGGCGCGGCCGGGCATACTGGACGGCCGGAGTCCCGTCACCTGTTGGTCCCGTCACGGAGTGGCCGCCATGAAACCGTCGCGTCGCTGGAGTCGTTGGATGATGCTGCTCGCCCTGTTCGCCGCAGTCGGCGCGGGCGTGACCTACGTGTCCGCGCAGGCGGACCAGACGCCCGCCGTCGAAAACCTGCTCCCCGCCGGGGCGGTCGTCTACGTCGGCTGGGACGGCATGGACGCCCACGAGGAGGCGTGGAAGAAGACGGCGGCGTATCAGTCGCTGTACGAATCGGGGCTGATGAACGTGGTCGCCGAGTTGATCAAGTTCGCCGGCCGGCAGGCGCCGGGGGTCGAGGCGGGCGACCTCGAGAAGGCGTACAGCCTGATCACCGGCAAGGGGCTGTCGCTGGCGGTGAGCCTGCCCGGCGAAGGCCCGCAGTTGACGCCGTTCGCCACGCTCGTCCTGCACGAAGGGGCGCCGCTCGAGCCGGGCATCGCCGCGGCCGTCAAGGGCGCCGCGGAGCGGGAGGTCGAATTCGAGACGCGGACGCTCGACGGCCGCAAGGTCACCAGCGCCCTCATTCCCGACTCGCCCGGAGTCGAAGTCGGGTGGTGGCTCGAAGGGAAGCACCTGGTGGCGGTCGTCGGGATGGACGCCGTGCGGCAACAGATCGACGTCGCCACCGGACGCGCTCCGAACATCACCACCAATCCGTTGTGGAAGAAGTACCGGGCCGAGAATCCCGGCTTCGAGCGGACGTTGCTCGGCTGGGCCGACTTCGGCGCGCTGCGGACGCGGTTCGGCGGCATGCCGTTGCCGCAGGCGGGGCCGGACGCGCCGCAACTCACGGTCGACCAGGTCCTCGACGCCCTCGGCCTGGGGAACGTCGGGGCGTACGTCGCCCGCTCGGGTTACCAGGGGAAGGCGTCGTGGTCGAAGGCGGTCCTCGAAGCGCCCGGCGCGAAGAAGGGGCTGCTCGCCCTCGGCCAGCAGCCGACGATCAAGATCGGCGACGTCCCGCCGCTCCCTCCCGACATCGCCGGCTTCTCGACGTGCAGCCTCGACTGGTCGCAGTGCTTCGCCGACCTGACGAAGGTCGCCCGCGACGTGGCGGCCCTCGGTCCCCCCGACGAGGCCGCGCAGGTCGAGGGCTTCCTCGACCAGTTGCCCGCCGTCGTGGGGTTCGACCCCAAGGCGGACCTGTTCGATCCGCTCGGCAACACGGCGACCGCCTACAGCGACCTGAGCAGCAGCTTCTTCGGCGCGGGAGTGGTCCTCAAGGTGGACGACGCGGCGAAGCTGAAGGGGACGCTCGACGGCCTGCTCGCCCGCGTCGCCGGCGACGCGGAGCCCAACGAGTTCCAGGTCCGCCGCGTGACGAAGCAGGGGCGCGAGCTCGTCGTGCTCGAGCTCGGCGGCGGGTTCTTCAATCCGACCTACGTCATCGACAAGGAGTGGCTGGCGATCGGCCTTGTGCCGCAGACGGTCGAAGCGTTCCTGCTGCGGGTCGACGGCAAGCTCCCGCGCTGGAAGCCCGAAGGGGAATGGGCGGCCGCTCTCCAGGAGCTGCCGGCGGAGTTCACGTCGATCAGCGGGACCGATCCGCGGCAGGCGTACCGCTGGCTGTCGGCGGCGGCGCCGTGGCTGCTGGGTTTCGCGCAGGGCGGAATGCGGCAGGCGGGATTGCTCGGGCCGGGGGAGGAGCTGCCGGTCTCGGTGGCGGACCTGCCTCCCGCGGAAGTGGTCACGCAGCCGTTGTTCCCGAACGTGGCGGTGTGCACGGTGGACGAGGCCGGGTTCCACTGGACCTCGCGGAGCTCGCTGCCGGCCAACCCGCTGCTCGGCGCGGGAGGCGGCGCGTCGGTCGGCACGGTGGCCGTGCTCACGGCGCTGTTGCTGCCGGCGGTGCAGGCGGCGCGGGAGGCGGCGCGGCGGAGTCAATCGAAGAGCAACCTCCGGCAGCTCGCGATCGCGATGCACAATCACCACGACACGTACAAGGGTCTGCCGGGAGCGGCCTGGCCCAACGCCGACCTCAAGCCCGAGAAGCGGCTGAGCTGGATGACGCGGCTCCTGCCGTTCCTCGACGAGCAGCCGACCTACCGCAGCATCGACTTCAAGAAGGCCTGGGACGACGATGCCAACAAGCAGGCGTTGAGTAACCGCATCGACGTTTTTCTGCATCCCAGCGTTTCCGAAGAGAAGACGGAATACGGCGTCACGCATTACGTCGGCGTGTCGGGCTACGGAGACGACCCCAGCAAGAACCCCGGCATCTTCGGCAAGGAGGATGGGGTGCGGTTCCAGGACATCACGGATGGGCTTCACAACACGCTGATGATGATCGAGGTCGAGAAGGATTTCGGCCCGTGGGGCGCGGCGGGGAAATCGACCGTCCGCGGGTTCACCAAGAAGCCGTACCTCCGCGGTCCGGACGGCATCGGCGGCGCGTCGCCATTGGGGACGAGCGCCGTCGCCGTCGACGGGTCGGTGCATTGGTTGGCGGACGACGTGGACCCGCAAGTGCTCGAAGGGCTGTCCACAATCTCCGGCGGCGAGATCATGCCGTTCCCCGATTGACGGGGGCTGGATGCGGCCGGGTTGACGAAACGCGACAACCCGTTTCGCGGACCGCAAGGATTTCAGGCCCGGAGGGCCGGCAGGCGGTAGCCCCGCCCGTGAGGGCGGGGTTGGCAGACGTATTGGCGGCGGCAGGTCCGTAGGACCGGCAGGAGGGGTCGCGCGGGATCGATCATGGCCGTGAATCGTCCGCATCGCGAATCGATTCGCGCCGCGAATTGTTTCGCGCGGGCGCGCACCGATCCGGCCGATGCGCGAATCACACCTCCTGCCGGCCCTTCGGGCCTGCGCCGCGATATCCGCACCTGATCCCCGCCCTCACGGGCGGGGCTATTGCCTTTCGGCCCTCCGGGCCTGTCGTTTCGATCGCATCCGCTGTCGTGCGGGGCGCCTTCCCGTCCAATCCCCATCGTCTGGAGCCGCAGCATGCCCTCGTACGTCTCGATGCTCGTGCACTGCGTCTGGAGCACGAAGGAGCGGAAGCCGCTGATCGCCGAGGAATGGTCCGACGATCTTTACGGGTATCTCGGCGGAATCCTGCGCAACAACCGGGCGACGCTGCTCGCGGCGGGCGGCATGCCCGACCACGTGCACCTGCTCATGTCGCTGCCTTCGACGTTGCCGGTCGCGAAGACCGTCAACCTCCTGAAGTCGAACTCGACGACGTGGGTCAAGGAGCAGATCGCGAGCGCGAGACAGTTCCGGTGGCAGGAACGCTACGGCGCCTTCAGCGTCAGCAAATCGCACGAGGAGCGGATCAGAACGTACATCGCGAACCAGAAGCGGCATCATGCGCGCAGGCCGTTTCAGGCGGAGTTCCTGGCGCTGTTGGAGAAGCACGGAGTGGAGTACGACGAGCGCTACATCTGGGATTGAAAGGAACACGGCCGACGCGGCGATTCGTCAGGCCCGGAGGGCCGACAGGCGTTAGCCCCGCCCATCAGGGCGGGGTAGTCGGACACGATGGAACCGGCAGGTCCGTAGGACCGGCAGGAGGCGTCTCGCGGAACCGGATCGCCCACGCGGATCCGTCCCGCGCCGAACGATTCGCGCGGGCGACGATGGGCAGCGAATCGGATCTCCTGCCGGCCCGTCGGGCCTGCGCCGGTTTCGCGCACCCGTGTCCCCGCCCTCACGGGCGGGGCTAACGCCTGTCGGCCCTTCGGGCCTCGGATCGCCGGCCGGCCCTTCGGGCCTGTCTGGCCGATGTGCTGAGGCATGGGGCGCAGCGGCTGGCGGGAGGTTTCCCGCCGGCTATCGCCACGTTGCGAGGGGCAGCGTTTGCCACAGCAGCCAGGCGAGCGGGCCGGCGAAGAGGATGCTGTCCAAGAGGTCGAGCAGGCCGCCGAAGCCGGGGAGCAGGTTGGCCGAGTCCTTCTTGCCCATGTCGCGTTTCAACAGCGACTCGCACAGGTCGCCGACGAGACCGGCGAGGCCGATCAGCATTCCGTAGAGGACCGCCCAGCCCGCGGCCGGCGGACGCCACGCGGGGTCGAACAGCGGCGTCGCCCAGTGCAGCCACGCCCAGCCGGCGAGTCCCGACGCGCCCAACGCTCCGCACGCGCCGGCCCACGTCTTGCCCGGGCTGAGCCGCGGGATCAGCTTGCGGCGGCCGAACAGGCGGCCGATCGTGTAGGCCCCCACGTCGCCGAACTTGGCCGCGACGACGACGGAGCCGAGCACGAGATAACCCGCCGGCGCCCCGGCGACCCACCGCAACTGGGCGGTCATCGCCAGCAGCACGCCGACGTAGCTCACGACGAGCACTTCGCTCGCGAGCGTCTCCGCGTTCCCCCCCGGCTCGCGATACAGGACCGCCTGCTTGACGAACAGCGCGAGCACCACGAGGGCGAACGCCGCCGCGACGGGACCGAGCGCGTCCCACCCGGCGACGAACTCGGGATCGCCGCTCGCGAGCGCGTCCCACCACGCCGCCCCCACGACGCCCAGCGCGAAGAGCGCCGTCAGCGGCGCGTTCGGCTTCATCCCCCGCGCGCGAAGCATCGCCGCCAGCTCCGCGGCGCTCGTCACCGCGAGCAGTCCGGTCAGCGCGAGCAGGACGTAGGCGCGGTGGCCCAGCCGGTGGTCGAGCCAGAAGGCGGCGAACAACAGCGGGATCAGGACCGCGGAGACGGCCAATCGCCAGAGGAGCATGGTTTCACTCGAAACTCGCGGATGCGGCGGAATTGCCGGATCTTCCAACGACCGGAATTCATCCACGGATTTCGCAGATTTCCCAGCCCGGCAGAGCCGGAACCCAAGCGAATTTCGACCACGGATGGGCACGGATGAGCACGGATAATTCCTTCTTCATCAGTGCAATCTGTGGATGAACTCGAACGGTTCATTCGCGGCTTGTCAATCGTTGAGGCCGCCGAAGCGGCGGTCTCGGGCGGCGTAGTCGCGGAGCGCGTCGTGGAGATCCTCGGGACGGAACTCGGGCCAGCAGCGGGGAGTCACCCACAGTTCGGCGTAGCTGATCTGCCACAACAGGTAATTGCTGATCCGCATTTCGCCCGCCGTGCGGATCACGAGGTCGGGGTCGGGCATGCCGGCCGTGTAGAGATGCGCCGCGACCGTCGCCTCGTCGATCGCCTCGGGGTCGATTCTTCCGTCGCGGACTTCGCCGGCGATCGCCCGCACGGCATCGGTGATTTCGCCCCGGCTGCCGTAATTGAGCGCCAGGCAGAGCCGCATGCCGGTGTTGCCGCGGCTTTGCTCGATGGTCTTGTGGAGTTCGCGGCGGACGTCGTCGCCGAGCGCTTCCTCGCGGCCGATGGTCGAGAACCGCAGCCCCTGCCGCATGATTTCGGAGCGTTCCTCGACGACGTACTGCTCGAGGAGGTGCAGGAGCAGTTCGAGCTCGTGGCGGGGGCGCTTCCAGTTCTCGCTGGAGAGGCAGTAGAGGGTGAGCTGTTCAAGGCCCAGTCTGGCGGACTCGCGGACGACGGCCCGCACCGTGCCGACGCCGCGGCGATGCCCTTCGATCCGCGGGAGGCCCCGCGCGCGGGCCCAGCGGCCGTTGCCGTCCATGATGATCGCGACGTGCCGGGGCAGGCGGTCCGCCGCGAGGCCCAGCGCGGCGAGTTCGGCGGCGGTGTCGTTGTCCTGTGAGGTCGACGGCATGGTCCGTCCGGGAATCCGCGGCGCGGTCACTGCACCTGGAGCTCGGTGTGGCGTTCGGACCGTTCGAGGTAGAGGATCTGCTCCCAGTACGAGGGGTGTTCGCGCGGGTCGGAAATGCCGAGCCGGACGTGGTCTTCGTGGATCTCGAGCACGGTCACTTCGATCTCGTCGCCGATCACCAACCCCTCGTGGACTCGACGGGTCATCGTCTGCATCGGGCAACCTCTTCCTGCGCTGCGTAGCATGGATTGACGGTCTCGCGCGCGTTGCCGGCGAAGGCGACGGCAACTGCGATCGGGACCATTTTGACCGACGCGCCCGCATCCGGCAAGCAGGCGTGCGCGGGAATTTCGCGCGTGTCGCGGAACCCGCGCCGTGCGGTTGACATCATCGACACGAACGTCCCATTCGGGTCGGACCGCGGCCAGCGACCCGGACGCTTCAAGCGTCCGGGTCGCTCGTGGTGCGCTTCGGGCCGATGTCGGCGTTGTCCATGCGCTCGATCTGCCGATCACCGTGGGCTTCCGCAACCACGCGGCGCTCGCGGCGGCCGTTCGCCGCGACGCACGGCCGTGCTCTCCTGCACCCGGCGCCAGATGATGACGAGCGCGAGTCCCAGTCCGCCGAGCGCGCCGCAGGCGTAGCTCGTGCGGTGCGCCCACCAGTCGGCGACGAACCGGGCGTGGAGCGGTTCGGGAAGTCGCGCGCGGATCCATTCGGGCGGGAGAGCCGCGCCGGCCCTCGCGGCGACATAGCCGGAAGTCCCCGCGATCAGCGCGGCGAGCGCCACGCCCATCAAGAGGAGCGCGACCGGCCGCGCGAGGTCGCGCGCCGTCCGCCGCGGGGCCGACCCGACGCGGGCCGCCGCCGTCAGGACGAGCCCGAGCGGCAGTCCCACCCACCACGTCGCGACGACGCCCCAGACCAGTCCGAGCAGCGTCGGCGATTCCGTGCGGAACAGCGGCGGGTGGTATACCGTGAAGTATTCGACGCACACGCGGGCGGTCACCTGATCGTGCAATACGCCGTACACGACCGCCGCGAGCACCGACAACAGCACGATTGCCGCGGATTGCATCATGGTTTCCATTTCGCGGCGCCGTGGAATACAAGGGAGGCGTTCCCGCCGGCGGGATGCGGTCGGCGAAATCGGTGGTAGTTCGTGGAGATCGGTGTTCCGTCTTCCGGTGCTGCCGCGCTGACGGAAAGAGGGAAACGCTAATTGCCGCTGATTTTCGCTAATGCTCTTTGGTTGGCCCGAGGTATCAGGACAAGCGACATGCTCCATCATACCCGCTCGTTCGTCGCCGTCACGTTCGCCCTGTTCGCTCTGGGAGGCGTCGCAGCTGCCGGCGCGGATCCGCCGGAATCGGCCGCCGCCGCGCAGGCGGCGTGGGCGAAAATCGCCCCGTTCATGCATCCGCCCGAGGAATTCCGCGGCAAGTTCGCCGAGCTGCGGGACGTGATGAAGTTCGACGACGGCACGCCCGTCCGCGCGCCCGAAGACTGGCCGCGGCGGCGGAAGGAGATTCTCGACACGTGGCACGGCATCCTGGGCGAATGGCCCCCGCTGCTGAAAGAGCCGAAGATTCGCATCGAGGAGACGACGCGCCGGGAGAACTTCACGCAGCATCACGGCTCGGTGCAGGTGGCGGAGAATCTCGCCTCGGACGCTTACCTGCTCGTCCCCGACGGCGAAGGGCCGTTTCCCGCGGTGATCGTCGTCTTCTACGAGCCGCTGACCGGGGCCGGTCTCGGCGAGCGCGGCGAAGCGGCGAAGGACCGGCACGATTACGGCCTGCAGCTCGTGCGGCGCGGGATCGTCGCCCTCTCGATCGGCACGCCCGACTACGCCAAGGGCGCCGAACGGGAACAGGTCCGCGACATCCTCACCGAACTGGCCGAGACGAGCGGCCGGCAGTCGATCTCGACGCTCGCCTGCTGCGCCGCGAACGCGCACACGGCGCTCGCCGCGCGGCCCGACGTGGACGGCGAGCGGATCGGGATCATCGGCCTGTCGTACGGCGGGAAATGGTCGCTGTTCGCCTCGTGTCTGCACGACAAGTTCGCCTGTGCCGTGTGGTCCGATCCGTCGATCGTGTTCGACGAGTCGTTGAGCAACGCGAACTACTGGGACCGCTGGTATCTCGGTCACGAGAAAGGAACGCTCCGCCCGCAGGGGATGCCGAGCCGCGGCCACGCCCGCACCGGCGCGTACAAAACGCTCATCGAACAGGGGCGCGACCTGCACGAGCTGCACGCGCTGATGGCGCCGCGGCCGTTCTTCGTCGGCGGCGGTCGGGAGGACAAGCCGCACCGCTGGAAAGTGCTGAACCACGCGATCCAGCTCAACGAGTTCCTGGGCTACGGCGATCGCGTCGGCATGCACAGCCGCCCGGAGCACCGCCCGTCCCCCGAGGCCGCGACGATCGAATGCGACTTCCTCGAATACATGCTGCTGCACCGCGGGATCGACCGGAAAGGGAAGCTGTAACCTCGCCCGGACTCCGGGAATTCGCCAGCCTCCATTCCCGGCCACCCCGCCACTCGACTTCAGAATTCTCCCAATTCGATCAGAAGCTCGCGCAGGCGCCGCCTGTGCGGATCGTTGAATTGGAGCAAGCGTGCGGTTGCCCGTCCCGTCGGCGTCCGGCCGACGACCGCGGATCCCTGCAACTCGAAGTGATCCTTCCACGAATCCGCGCGCGGACTGAAGAGCGATGCGATACGACCGGTGTCCGGATCGATGCTCGTCAGATTCGGTCCTTTCGCCAGATTGCACCGATCGCACGCGAGCGCCAAGTTGTCGGCGCCGTCACCTCCCCCGTGCTGGCGGGGAGTGATGTGCTCGACACGAAAGGTCGCATCGACTGCGGCCTGTGGAAGGCGGCAATACTCGCAACGGTTGCCGGATCGCCGTCGCACCAGGCGACGAGTGGAGGCGTCCACTACCGGCCACCGGCGCGGAGCGACGCGCGGGCTTTCGCCTTCAGGATGCCGACGATGTCGATTCCTTCGACGAACTCCCGGTATTCGTCCGCTTCGGTTGGAGACAAAGTGCCCTCGGCCGCCTTGGCGGCCAAATCATCCAGCTTCGATTGCAGCGCGGGATCCAGTTCGAGATTCACGATTCGCCGCGCGACGTCGGCAGTGAGGCACTCGGTCACCGGATCGAGCAGACGGTCCAGCACGGTGGCGGAATGTGAAGTGTCCATGATGAAATCCTACTCGTCGCAGCCGACCGGACGCAATATCCGAGTCGAATCGCTCCAGACCTCTTGATCCGGCGATCGCCAAGCGACCCGGACGCTTGGAGCGTCCGGGTCGCTTGAAATGCAGTGCGCCCGGGGCCGTTCACAGCTTCGGAATTTCCATCTGCAGCCGCTCGAACTCCCGTTGCAGCCGTTGCTGGTCGTCCGGCGAGGCGAGTTGGAAGTTGCGGTCGTGCTCGATCGTGAACGAGTATTCGACCTGCCGGGCTTCGCCCCCTCTCGCGCCGGCGGGGACTTCGATTTCCCAGCGGAGGATCCCCAGCGGCCGCTCGCGCTGCAGGTACAGCTTGTCTGCGCTGAGCGGATCGGACGGCGCGTGCAGCGTGACGCGGACGTCGGCGGTCCGCTCCGACGCCGGGAGCCGATCGACCACCCGCAGCTTGACCGCCTCCTGCTTGAAGTTCTCGACGACCAGCCGATACGCCAGCTTCAGCTCGCGGTTCCCTCCCTGGGTCGACTCGCTCTTTTCCGCCAGTTCGCGGCGGGTGCGGAGTTGCGGATCGACGCCGAACCCGGCCACGAACCCCTGTCCGCGGGCCACGGTGGGGACTTCGCCCCGTCCCACGAACCGGCCGTCGAGATAAATCGTCACCGGCCCGGCGAGCAGGTCCTGGTCGCTGTCGTTGGTCAGCTCCGCCTGGCGATAGACGTAGCTGGTGAGCAGCGGCGTCGCCACGTGGTAGAACTTGCTGGGGAAGTCCTTCTGCAGGATGCGGACCATCTGCTGGTCGCTGCGGCTGGCTAGGCTCACGGTTCCCGGCAGCGGATAGCTGAGGCTCGGCCCGTCCTCCAGTTCCGCCGTGCCGGCGCGGAGCGCCTCGATGGACGACTTGTCGGCCTGGAGCTCGAGCGCCTGCCGATTGCCGGCGAACTCGTTGAGCGTCCAGCTCGAGCCGATGTTTTCCCTCAAGTCCCGCGACATGCGGTTCTGCGAGTAAGCGCTTTGCTGGCCCTGGGAGAGCCGTTGCAGCTCGGACTGGAGCGCTTCCTGGCCCATCGGCTGCTGCTTGCCCGAGTCCGCCGCGAGCGTGACGCGGAACGGCGCGATGCCGGGACCGGCGGCGCTCAGGGCGGGGGAGGCGGTCGAGAGCACGAGCGACACGCCGCTCCAGTCCTCGCCGCTGGCCTGGTGGATCAGCGCGCTGTACTCGACGAGCACTTTTTCGTGCGGCTCGCGGGCCCGCAGCGTGTACGTGGGGGACCAGCCGCAGTTCGCCACCAGGTAGCTCAGCCGGACCGCTTCCTGCGCGTCGCCGTGCTTCTGGACGAACAGCACCGCCTCGCGCTGGGTGCGGGAGGAGCCGCTCGCCAGTTCCGCCCGCTGTCGTTCGAGCAGCGACAGCTCGCGGGCCAGCTCGCGGGACTGCTTGTCGAGGGCCAGCGTTTCCTTGGCGATCTCCTCGCGGCGGGTGAAGGAGAGGGCCGTCATCTTCTCGAGCGCGGTCGCGTCGAGCACCCCCCGCCCGAGGTCGCCCTGGACGGTCGGGACGACGAAGGCGTCCAGCTTGTCGAGATACGCCGACCGCTGCTTGAGCAGCGCCTGTCCGGAGGCGACCGCCTCGATCTTCACGCGGACCTCGGCGATCGCGTCGTCGAGCTGGCGGACTTCCTCGCGCGGCTCCTCGCCGACCGCCCGCGCCCGGTAGCGGACGGCCCGGATCTCCACGTTCGGCCCCCCTTCGGCGAACAAGCTGTCCTCGCCGACGTGCACCGGCAGCCCGGTCACCACGACTTCGATCGGCCCCGCCGGCCCGGCGACCTCGACCGTCCGCGTCACGAGCGCCTGCCCGCGATACAGCGTGACCTCGCTCACTTTCCCGGCGGTCTCCGCGGAGTGCGCCGCCGCAGCCACAGTCGACATCAGGCACCACGCGGCCAACCCGCGCACGCTCGTCCGCATCGAGTGGAACATCGTCGCTACCTCCCGCAGTGATCCCGAGAAACAAAATGCACCGGCGCGCACCGATGCCCCCTCGCGGCCCCCGATTGGACGGCAGCCAACGGCGTTTGGTTCCCGCACGGCCAATTGCCAGCGCCCCGCGCATTGTAGCGGGACTTCGAGCGGGCTTCCGTAACGGCCGTGTAACGGGCGGCGGGTGGCGCGGATCACCCCGTCGATTTCACCGGTCGTTTACGGGCGCGGAGCAGGCGGCGGAGGATGACGATCGCGAACAAGAGCGGCACCATCAGAACCACGAGCCACGGGCCGATCGCCACCAGCAAGAGCACGAGCGCCTGAGCGAACTCGACCAGCGCGGCGAGGCTTCCGTCGAAGGTGCGCGCGATCCGGGTGCCGAACGTCGCCGCCTCGGGGGGCACGTAGTCGCGGATCTCCTCGACGATCAGCGTCAGCGTCGAGAGCGCCGTCAGGTCGTTCAACACCCGCATCCGGCCTTGCAGCCGTTCCAACTCCTCGCGGACGCGCGACAGCTCGCGTTCGACGGCGAGGATGTCTTCGAGCTTGCCGGTGCTCGATTCGAGGTGCTCGAGCAGCCGCGCCTCTTCCTTCTGCTTGTTGCGGATGCGGGACTCGACGTCGTAATACTCGGCGGTGACTTCCTGCGAATCGGTGCTGCGGCTGCGGAGCTCGCCCAAGGCGGCGGCCTCGTCGAGAAAATCGCCGAACTTCGCGACGGGGACGCGGATCGTCCACTGGCCGCGCCGCCGCGCTCCGTGCGCGCCGCTCAACTCGGATCCCGCGACGTATCCGCCATGGCGGGCGACGAGCTGTTGCACCTCCTCGGGCAGGGGACTGAAATCCTCGACGACGAGGTTGAGCGTGGCGTTGTAAATGATCTTCCGCTCGAGCCGGCCGGGCTCGCCGACCGCGCCCGCCTGGCCTTCCGCCGGCAGGGCGTCGTCCTTGCCCTCCCGCCCGCCGACGTCGTCCACCCGCGCGGTTTCGTCGGCGGAGGAAGGCCGGCGGGCCGATTCCCGCGCGGACTGCACGCCGCAGCCGGACCCGTTTACGACCGCCGCCAGCACCAGCAGCAAACACGGGATCTTCATCGTCCGCTCCTGTGCCCGAAGGAAACATCGAATTCGGCGCGGAGGAGCAGACATCGCCCTCCCGGAAATACGATCCCGAAGGAGGGACGATTATTCCCGCGCCGGAAGTCCTTCCCCACTGACGTGGGGAGGCTCGCGAGCCGGTCGGATCAATCCTCCTCGACCGGCGACAAGTCGCGGTTCGCGGGGCCGTTGAAGACTCCGCCCAGCTTGTCGAACCGCGAGCCGTGGCAGGGGCAGTCCCACGTCTTCTCGGCCGGATTCCACTGCACGACGCATCCCAGGTGCGAGCACACGGCCGACCGCTCGTGGAGCGTGCCCTGTTCGTCGCGATACGCGGCGATCAGCCTCAAGCCGCGGCGGAGGACCGCCCCGCTGTCGTGCGGGATCTCGTCCGCCGAGCCCACGTCGCCCCCCAGCAGCCAGTCGGTGTATTGGGCGGCCATGTTGGCGGTGTCCTTCGCGTATTCGCCGAGCGCGCGGAGCGGCTTGCGCGACGGATCGTACAGCGTCTCCCATGAGTTCTCGCGGCCCAGTATGCAGTCGGTCAGCAGCATGCCGGCGATCGTGCCGTGCGTCATCCCCATCCCCGAATCGCCGGTGACGATGAACACGTTGTCCTCGTCCAGCGGATTGCGGCCGATGAAGGCCAGGCCGTCGATCGTCTCCATCACCTGTCCGGCCCAGGTGAACTCGATGCCTGCGATCATCGGGAACCGCGCGCGGGCCCACGCTTCGAGCCGGCCGTGGCGCTCCGTCGTGTCCTCCGCCTGCCCCGTCTTGTGGTCCTCGCCGCCGACGATCAGCAGATCGTAAGCCTCCTCCCGCGGCCGCTTCCGCGGGCTTTGCAGCCGCACGTAATGGTAGGGATCCTCGGTGTCCCAATAGAGCCCCATCGCCACCGAGCCGCGCGGCACGCGGGCCGCGATGACGTACGTCATGTACGGCGCCTGCTTGGTGTGGATCGCGACGCGGTCGTTGATCGGGGAGTTCGTCGCGACGACGACGGCGTCGGCGGTGACGACGTGCCGTCCGTTCGCCTTCACGCGAGCGGGCCGGCCGCCGTCGATGCGGTCGGCGTGCGTCTTCGTGAAAAGCCGTCCGCCGTCGCGCTGGATCGCCCTGGCCAGTCCCGCGAGGTACTTGAGCGGGTGAAACTGCCCCTGTCGCGGGAACCGCAGGCACGGGCCGGCGTCGAAGAAGTCCCCCGGGACGCGGGGCAGCTTTTCGACCCCCTCCAGCCCGGCGGCGTGGGCCGCTTCGAGCTCGCGGTCGAGAATCTCTTCCGACTGGTCGCGGCCGAGAAACAAAAAGCCGTCGAGGCGGGTGAAATCGCAGCGGATCCGTTCTCGATCGGCGATCTGTTCGATGCGATCGATGGCGGCCGAGTGGCTCTCCGCCGCGCGCCGCGCCCCTTCGGCCCCGTGGATGCGTTCGATCTCGAAATAGCGGTCGTCGATCGCGCTGGCGAGGTGGGCGGTGGTGACTTCGGTCATCCCACCGGCGAGCCGCCCGTCGTCGAGCACGACGACCGACTTCCCCTCCTGAGCGAGCAGATACGCGGCGCTCAACCCGGCGATGCCCGCCCCGACGATGCACACGTCCGCGTGGATGTCCTCGTTGAGTTTGGGGCAGCCGGGCATCCGCTTCGTGGCGGCCCAGACGGACTGGCTCTTCGGCTGCGCGGTCGGACTCGCCTGTCGGGTCGGCTCGACAGGGAGGCTTTGCATTCGGGTTTCGTCCACGGCGACTTCTCCGGGAGGTGGGATGTCCTCCGTCATCCTACTCTGGAGGGATGCGGCGGCCGGACCGGGAAACGGCGGAGAGTCCTCCGCCGGTTCTGCCGGACGGGAGGCCGGGAAATTGCCGGGGAACTCTCTGGAAGGGAGGGGAATCTTCCAGGCGACGTGCTACGAGCGCTCGGGGGGGAGCGTGCGGATCCTCTTGACGCGGGGGGCGGGCTGGCGCAAACTCGTCCCCTTCGCGGACGCCCTCCCACTGGACGGGGCGTTTCCCCCCCGTCACAATGGGATATCGACTTCGCACCCTACCGGAGGCGGGCGTCGTTTTTCCCGACCGCACTTCGATGAGCCGACTGGCCGTTCTGGACAACTTGCAGAACCGAACTCCGCTGATCGCCCCCTCGCTGCTGAAGTGCGACTTCGGCGACCTGGGGGGGGAGATCGGCCGGCTGGAGCGGGCCGGCGCCGAGCTTCTGCACTGGGACGTGATGGACGGGCATTTCGTGCCCAACCTCTCTTACGGGGCGCCGGTCATCGAGTCGCTGCGGCGGCGGACCCGGCTGCCGTTCGACGCGCACCTGATGATCTCCGAGCCGGCCCGTTACCTCGACGACTTCCTCCGGGCGGGGTGCGAGTTGATTACCATTCACGTGGAAGCCGTGCCCGATCCGGCATCGCTCTTGCGGCGAATCCGGCAGGGAGGAGCCGCGGCGGGGATCGCGCTGAACCCGAACACGCCGGCCGCGGCGATCGAGGGCGTGCTCGACGAGTGCGATCTCGTGCTGGTGATGAGCGTGGAGCCGGGGTTCGGCGGCCAGAAGTTTCTGCCGTCGGCCCTGGACAAGCTCCGCCGCCTCCGCGGTTTGATGGGCGAAACGGCGTTGCTCGCCATCGACGGCGGCATCGACCCGCAAACGATCGGGCCGGCCGCGGAAGCAGGGGCCAACATCTTCGTCGCCGGCAGCGCGATTTTCGACGCGGACGATTACGGTCCGGCGATCGAACGACTTCGGCGGTCATCACTCGCGATGACCGAAGACAGATCACAACTGACAACCGACAACTGACAACGGACAACGGACAACCAATCATGCCCGACGTGGTCCTCATCCGACCGGGCTGCACCGATTACGACGAGCAGGATCGCATCCAGGGAACGCTCGATCTCCCCCTGAACCTCCACGGCCAGGCGCAGGTGCGGGAGGTGTGCGAGCGGCTGCGCCACGTGCCGATCGAAGTCATCTACGCGGCCCCCGGCGAGCCGGCCCGCTCGATGGCCGAGGCGCTCGGGGCGGAACTCGATGTTCCCGTTCGCGAATGCGCGGGGCTGCGGAACCTCGACCAGGGTCTGTGGCAGGGACTGCAGGTCGACGAGGTCCGCCGCAAATATCCCCGCGTGTTCAAGCAGTGGCAGGAGTCTCCCGAGACGATCTGCCTCCCGGAAGGGGAATTGGTTGCAGACGCGCTGGCCCGGATCCGAAAATGTCTGCAGAAACCGCTCAAACGGAAGGACCCGTTCGCTGTGGTGGCTTCGGAACCCTTGGCGACTCTGGCAGGATGCGTGATCCGGGGTGGTGGAGTGGACCATCCGGCCCCGGTCTGCGGCGGAAGCAAAGCGCCGCTCGTCGAGTTCATTTACGCGAACGGCACGCCGCCCGCCGGAGAAACCCCGGAAATGGCGGCGACCGCCGCCACGAGCGGGGAACGTTCGATCGGATCCGAAGGGCCATCGACATGAGCTCCATTCCCCGCGCCGAAACCGAGATCCCGGCGGGACCGCCGAAGCGCATGAAACGCGGCGTCCCCGAGGGCCTCTGGATCCGCTGCGAAGGCTGCAAGACCGCCGTCTTCCGCAAGCTCGTCGACGAGAACCTCGGCGTCTGCCCGGAGCCCGATTGCGGCTACCACTTTTACGTCTCCGCGGCGACCCGCATCCGTCAGCTTCTCGACGCCGACAGCTTCGAGGAATGGTTCGCCGATCTCTCTCCGTGCGACCCGCTCGGCTTCGCCGACAAGAAGCCCTACAAGGACCGGCTCGTCGAGGAGCAGCAGAAGACCGGGCTGCGGGACGCCTGCGTCGTGGGCCGCGGGTACATGCGCGGCCGCCCGCTCGTGCTCGGGCTGACCGATTCGGCCTTCATCATGGGGAGCATGGGGTCGGTCGTGGGGGAGAAGCTCACGCGGGCCGTCGAGGCGGCGACCAAGCGCGAGTTGCCGCTGGTGATCGTCAGCGGCTCGGGCGGCGGCGCGCGGATGCACGAAGGGATCCTGTCGCTGATGCAGATGGGCAAGGTCTGCGCGGCCCTGGCCCGCTTTCACGCGGCGGGCGGGCTGTTCATTTCGGTGCTCACCAACCCGACGATGGGGGGGGTCGCCGCGAGCTTCGCCTCGCTGGGGGACATCGTCCTCGCCGAGCCGCGGGCGCTGATCGGCTTCGCCGGCCCGCGGGTGGTGCAGGCCACGGTAAAGATCGCCTTGCCGCCGGGGTTCCAGACCAGCGAGTTCCTGCTGGAGCACGGCTTCGTCGACCGCATCACCCCCCGCCGCGACCTGCGCACGGAGATCTCGCGGCTGATCGACTACTGCGGAAAATGAGGCGGC